>JAAXGV010000163.1 GCA_012271185.1 Rhodothermales bacterium | reverse complement strand
AACATGTTCAGCCGAGCCGTACTAATAGCCCATGAGGCTTAAACCTTTGATTTTGATACAGGTAGGTCGTTTGCGTATGCGGCGTTTAGGCGGCAAAGTCATCGTGTCAAGACTTATTGCCAGTGTTTGGCGCACAGTTTTCTGGTGCCTATTGCGCGGGGGCCACACCTCTTCTCATTCCGAACAGAGTCGTTAAGTCCCGCAGCGCCGATGGTACTGCCCTTTGTGGTGGGAGAGTAGGACGGTGCCAGAATACCTTTGAGCTGGTGCAGGCCCCGCCCCACAGGGCGGGGCCTGCACCAAGACTGGTTTGTTCTTGCTCACACCGTTAGGGGTGCCTTGCAACAGGAGGCTGAGATTAGACCCTTTGAACCTGATCCGGATGATGCCGGCGTAGGGAACACGCGTCCGATATAGCAGCAGGCTGCCCCGAAGGAGGGCGGCCTTTTTTGTTTTTCAGCTATGTTCAGACGCTTTGCATTGCTCCTTTGCGCACTTCCCATCACGGCCTCTGCCCAGGTCGCAGGCACCGTCCTTGGAGACGGCAGCGAGCCTCTGGAGTCTGCGGCGGTCCAGCTTCTAGATGCCGCGACGGGAAAGGAACGCTATGCGGCCGTCACAACAGCTGCGGGCCGCTTCGAGATTTCGGGTGTCAGGCCCGGCCGGTACGAGCTGGTGGTTTCCTTTCTGGGGTATGTGTCATACCGGCGGGCGCTGACGGTACGGTCAGAGCCCGTGACCGTGTCCATCGTGCTCTCAGGCAGGGCGCTGGAGAGTGCGGCCGTCGTGGTCAGTGCTGACCGCGCCCGGCGGCAGCTGACCCCGATCACACACAGCAACATTACTGCAGCGGAGCTGGAGCTGCTTCCCGGCATGAAAGACCTGCCGGCCAACCTTCGACGCAGCCCTTCCGTCACCTACTACTCCGAAAACGGCAACGACCTGGGGTACACCTTTCTGCGTTTGCGCGGGTTTGGGCAGCGGCGTGTGGCCGTGGCTATCAATGGTGTACCCCAGAATGATCCGGAAGGGCACAACGTTTACTGGATCAACTTCTACGACCTTCAGGGGAGTATCAGGGACATCCAGATCCAGCGCGGCGCAGGTTCCGCGTTCTATGGCTCTGCAGGCATTGGCGGGGCGATCAACATCGTTGCTTCTCCTTATGACCCCAAGCCTTACGGACGGGTGAATCTGGGGTACGGTTCGTACAACACGCAGCGATACACGGTCCAGGGCAATACGGGCCTTGCAGGCGGGCGGTATGTGGCCTATGGTCGCCTCAGCCGTGTGCTCACCGACGGCTATCGCGACTGGTCCTGGTCAGAGTTCTGGCGCTTTTTTGCTGGCATCACGCGCTATGGAGATCGTCACACGGTAACGCTGCAGGCCTATGGCGGGCCTCAGAAAGACGGCCTGGCCTATGTGGGTATCCCCAAGGCAGCCAACAGGTCGCCCGTCACTGACGAATGGGGTACGGAGATAGACCGCCGGTACAACTTCAGTGAGGCCACCCGGGATCAGGAGTGGTTTCACCAGCCGCATGCCGAGCTCGTGCATGAGTGGCAGGTGAACCCGGACATTTTTGCGAAGCAGACGCTGTTCTGGATTGCGGGTGTGGGACATTTTGATTTTGGGGGCACTTACCGGTCAGCAGCGTTCCTCCGCTTGCCGGCCGGGTGGCGCGGCCTGACAGCGGAAGAGCGGACACAGCCGCTCTACCTGACGGCCCCCGACGTGCAGGTCCTTTTCCGGGCGGCGCTTGACCAGTATCAGGTTGGCTGGCTGCCGCGCGTGAGCTGGGTGCAGGAGACCGCGGAAATCACGCTGGGCCTGGAGGCGCGTTTGCACCGGTCGCTGCGCTGGGGCCGCGTACAGAGGGCGGCGGGTCTGCCTGCTGAGGTGGTGGGCTCAGAGAACGATTACCGTGTATACAGCGTCCGCGGTGAGAAGGCTGTGGTGTCCGTGTTTGCCAGCCAGCTTGCACGTCTGCATGAGCGGGTGGTGGCACAGGCCGATGTGCAGCTGACATGGCGCCAGTACCGCACCTTCGATGAGGCTTTCTTCGGCAATGCCTTCAGGGTGCCCTACCTTTTTTTGAATCCGCGCTTTGGGGTAACCATCAACCCTGAGCGTTCACTGAGCGCATACGCCAGTGTGGCCTTGGCGAACCGGGAGCCGCGGCACAAGTCGCTGTATGAGGGTGAGGAAGCAGGAGCGGGGGCGCTTCCGCAGTTTGCAGTGACCAGTGCTGGCGAATATGACTATAGTGCGCCGTTTGTAACGCCGGAGCGTCTGGTAGACTACGAGCTGGGTGCACAGGCGACGAAGACAGCCTGGCGCCTTGCTGCGAACCTGTTCTTCATTCAGTTCACCGACGAGATTGTGCCGAGCGGTGGCCTTGACCAGTTTGGCGTGCCGCGCACCGGCAATGCGGAGAAGACACGCCACCTGGGCTTGGAGCTGGAAGCCGCCGCCCGCCTGGCTCCCGGGTTGGACGTGTACAGCAACGCCACCGCAAGCCGGAGCCGCTTTGTGCAGTTCTTTGAATATGTGCCACCGGGGGGGCTGGATCGAGCAGGCAACCCGATTGCGGGCTTTCCCTCACGTGTGGCGAGTGTTGGCCTGGCTTATGAAAGGAAAGGGTTCCGGGCGCGGGCGGATCTCCTGTATACGGGATCCCAGTATGTGGACAACGGTGGGGGCGTGGACTTTCTGGGGGTGGCGAACCCGGAATATGTGGTCGATGCCTATGCGATGGTCAATGCATCGCTGCGCTATATGTTTGCCCTGCTGTCACCTCTGGCAGGCTTGGAGGTGTATCTGGATGTTAATAATGTCCTGAATGATGAGGTGCTGCTGTATGGGAATGCAGGCTTTGGCACACCGCAGTTTTTTCCTGCCGCTACACGCCACGTGTTTGCCGGGGCGCGGTACACGCTGCGGTAGGTCCAGGTGTGTTTCGTCAAGGCTTGTCTGCACCCACCGGGCTGTGTGATCCGCCTTTTGCGTCGCTGCAGACAGCGAGTGCGCTCGCCTTCCCGCTTCCTGCCTGGCCTGAGCTGTGACATGTTCCGCAGTGTTGTTGCGGCTGCGTGCTGGTCTCCACGATTCAAAAGGGACAGGCTTTGCCCGTCCTGTGAATGCATGCTGAGGCGCTGTTGACGGGGCCTTGGCTGGTTGCCGGATACAAGCGCAGGCACATGTCTGCTGAAAATCCAGAGGCCTGAACAGCGGCAGCGCTATCCTCTGTCTTTGCTCTTTCTCGTTGCGCAGCACCCGCACGCGCATCCCGGAGATACCCGACCTTGCCAGCCTCAGCAAAAAGTGCTGGCCGCAAGCCGCAGCGCTGGCTGCACAGACCCTGTTCAGGGCAAGAAATCCGCAGCGGGGTAGGCCGGGAGGTCGCAGCATCACGTGTGCGATCGGCATATTTTCCGGTGTGATGCGTTCAAGGGGAGTCAAGGACTGCGGATCCCATGAGCGTGATTGTTGACAAAGCACTGGCACTGGAGCATGGCCTCACGGCGGAGGAATACGGCCGGATCACGGAGCGCCTCGGCCGCACACCAACATACACCGAGCTGGGCATCTACTCGGTTATGTGGAGTGAGCACTGCTCCTACAAGAACTCCATCGCCGTACTGAAGACGCTGCCGCGTGAAGGAGAGGCGCTTCTTGTAGGCGCTGGTGACGAGAACGCCGGCCTCGTGGATATTGGCGACGGACTCGCCGTGGCGTTCAAGATCGAAAGCCACAACCATCCGTCTGCGGTGGAGCCGTACCAGGGCGCGGCAACCGGTGTGGGCGGGATCCACCGGGACATCTTTACTATGGGCGCACGCCCTGTCTGTGCGCTGAACTCACTGCGCTTTGGTGCGCTGAGCAGCCCCAAAGTGCGCTACCTGTTTGATGGTGTGGTGCGGGGGATCGGGGACTATGGGAACAGCTTTGGCGTGCCAACGGTGGCGGGTGAGGTGTATTTCGATTCATCGTATGAGGGCAATCCGCTGGTCAACGCCATGAGCGTCGGTGTGGTGAAAGCGGGCCGCGTCGCCAGCGCTACCGCAAAGGGTGTAGGCAACACCATCTACATTGTCGGTTCCGCAACGGGGCGTGATGGCATTCACGGGGCCACTTTTGCGTCGGAGGAGCTTTCCGAGGAAAGCGAGGCGAGGCGTCCCAGTGTGCAGGTGGGCGACCCCTTTACCGAGAAGCTGCTCCTGGAAGCAACCCTTGAAGCGATTGCGGCGGACGTTATTGCGGGCATACAGGATATGGGCGCTGCAGGTTTGACCTGTTCCTCCTGCGAGATGAGCGCCAAGGGTGGTGTGGGGATGGAGATAGACCTTGACCGGGTCCCGGCGCGTGAGTCGCGCATGAGCGCATACGAGATCATGCTGTCCGAGAGCCAGGAGCGCATGCTGATCAACTGTGCGCCGGGCCGCGAAAAGACACTCGAAGCAATCTTCAACAAGTGGGACCTTCACGCAGTGGCCATAGGGAGGGTTACCGGCGACGGACGCGTGAAGGTGTCCCATAAGGGCATCCAGGTGGCGGACGTGCCCGCAGAGCATCTGGTGCTGGGAGGCGGTGCACCCGTGTACCAGCGCGAAGCGCGCAGACCTGCGTATCTGAAAGGCGTGCGCGCGTTCGAGGTGCCTTGTGATCTGGACGGGACCAGTGGTGCGGGCGCTCTCATGGTGCTTCTGGCGTCACCCAATATCGCATCCAAGCGCTGGGTCTTCGAGCAGTATGACACTATGGTGCGAACGGGGACTGTGCGCGGTCCCGGGGAAAGCGATGCTGCGCTGGTACGGATCAAGGGCTCAGACAAGGCGCTGGCCGTCAAGACAGATTGCAACAGCCGCTATGTGTACCTGGACCCGCGTCGGGGCGGCCAGATCGCGGTGGCCGAGGCGGCACGCAACGTGGCCTGTTCCGGCGGACAGCCGCTGGCGATAACCAACTGTCTGAATTTTGGCAACCCTTACAAGCCGGAGGTTTACTGGACATTCAAGGAGGCGGTGAGGGGGCTGGGCGATGCATGCCGAGCCCTCAATACGCCTGTGACAGGCGGCAACGTGTCGTTCTATAATGAGAATCCGGACGGCGCGGTGTTTCCGACGCCTACCGTCGGGATGCTGGGGCTTGTAGAGGATCTGGATGCGCACGGAACAGGGGCCGCGTTTCAGGCCGAGGGCGATGTGGTGTTCCTGCTGACGCCGCGTGCATGGACGCATCGTGCAGCGGCCGATGACCTGGGAGGCACGGAGTACCTGGCCTGTATTCATGGCAAAACAGCAGGGTGTGCGCCGCATCTGGATCTGACGGAGGAGCGGGCGGTTCAGTCTGCGGTGCTTCAGCTCATTCGCGCAGGGGTTGTGAAGAGTGCGCACGATGTGTCCGACGGTGGCTTGGCGGTCTGCCTGGCGGAGATGGCCATCTGCTCCGGTACGCTGGGTGCCAGCATCGGGCTGGAGGCAGCTGTGCCTTTTCGGCTTGATGCGCTGCTGTTTGGTGAAGCCCAGTCGCGTATCGTATTCACGACGGATGTCGCGGATGCGGAGGATGTCCGCCGGATCCTCACGAAAGGGGGTGTGCAGGCACAGCCTGTCGGGCGTGTCACCCGCGGCGTGCTGGAGATAGCGGTCAATGGCGAATGCGTCATACGGCAGAGGACAGAAGAGCTGTTTCGTGTGCACGATCAGGCGATCGCACGACAGATGGAGAATGACTGATACCGGCCATGTGGCGCAATCCAGAAACAGCAGTGCACGCCATCTGTTGGAGTACAGCGCGACTCACACAGTAACTCAACGCAATGACAGGCAAGTACATTAACGTAACGGACGAAACATTTCAGGCGGAGGTGCTGGGTTCAGCAGTGCCCGTTCTCGCAGACTTCTGGGCGGTCTGGTGTGGCCCATGCCGCGCGATCGCGCCGGTGATTCAGGCGGTAGCCACGGAGTATGAAGGCAGGGCCAAGGTGGTCAAAATCAATGTGGATGACAATCAGTTGGTGCCCATGCGCTACAACATACGATCGATCCCTACGCTGCTCTTTTTTGAGCGGGGCAGGGTCGTGGACCAGGTTGTTGGAGCGGTGTCAAAAAGGGAGCTCACCAAGCGCCTGGACAATCTGATTGGGCAGGCTGCATAGCACTGCGTGCCCAGTATGATGAGGGTGGCGCTGTAGGCGCGGATTAGTCTCTCAGCTATGAGTGAGTTTCCTGCTGGCGTGGATTTTGCCGGCTCTGAGCACCGCCGGGTGGTCATCATCGGGTCTGGCCCGGCGGGCTATACCGCGGCTCTCTATGCGGCCCGGGCCAGCCTTGCCCCTGTGGTGATCACGGGCATAGAGCCAGGGGGGCAGCTTACGACCACCACGGACGTGGAGAACTATCCCGGGTACGCGGACGGGGTGATGGGTCCTGAGATGATGGAGGACTTTCAGCGCCAGGCAGCGCGGTTCGGAGCGGACATCCGCTTTGGCGCTGTCACGCATGTGGACTTCTCTGAGCGGCTGTTCCGGCTGGTGGTGGACGAAGAGACACCCCTGACAGCGGATGTGGTCATCATAGCCACGGGCGCCAGCGCCAAGTACCTCGGGTTGGAAAATGAAAAGCGCCTGCTTGGCCGGGGCGTTTCGGCTTGCGCCACATGTGACGGAGCATTCTTCCGAGGGCTACCGCTGGCAGTGGTTGGCGGGGGTGATTCGGCGATGGAGGAGTCGCTCTTCCTGACCCGCTTTGCAACAAAGGTAACCCTGATTCACCGCCGGGATGCGCTGCGCGCTTCAAAGATCATGCAGCAGCGTGTGTTTGACCATGAGAAGATTGAGATACTCTGGAACACGGTCGTCATTGACGTGCTGGGCGGAGGTGAAGTAACGGGGGTGCGTCTGCGGAGCACTGTCACGGGCGAAGAGCACGACCTTGCTGTGGGGGGCTTTTTTGTGGCGATCGGCCACAAGCCGAACACGGCTTTGTTCAGCGGATGGCTTGAGATGGACAGCCAGGGCTATCTGGTAACGGAGCCCCGCTCCACGTACACCAACATACCTGGTGTCTTTGCCTGCGGTGATGCTCAAGACCACGTCTACCGTCAGGCGGTGACAGCTGCAGGTTCCGGGTGCATGGCGGCTATTGACGCTGAGCGGTTTCTGGCAGCGCAGGAAGCTGAATCCGGGTAGCTCCGGCTTGAGTTTGTTTCACCTCAGCGCGCTGCTGTATCAACCGGAGCCGGCAAGGAACTTCAGCGTCACATAGTGACTTGGAGAGCCCATACGTGACCACTCCGTATGGGCGGAGTGATTCTGGTGGCTTGCAGTTGCGCTGCAAGCCATGGCGGCATTACGTGTCGTTTGCGTGCAGGTGCTTCGCCAGGATGGTCTGGATATCACCGGGGCGCTTCGTCACATCCCAAGACCAGCGCCCAAAGCCGCCATGCACGTTAGCGGCTCGGATCCACTCGTCGAGGAAGCGGTGCTTGGTCCTGTCTTTCGCGCTTTCTGAACCTTTGGTTTCCAGTACTAAGGAAGGTCTGAACTAAAGAGTCTGCGCTGCAGAAAATATCGACAGCTTATACTCCCCACTCGGATAGCAATTCAGCTCCTGTGACGCAGACTCCAAGGAGGTGATATGATGACATAGAACCTTTTAGCGTGCTGCATTGAAGATGGGGGTCGGCCCCCCGGAGCCGCCATGCAGGTGGAGGCTTTAAACCGCCGGCTGCTGCTGCGTTTAAGAGGCGTGGTGGTGAGCGAGTCCGGAAAAGGCCGGAGTAAACCCGTCAGGTATGATCTGTGGAGCTGAACGAAAGTGAACCGTTGATGAGGCGTCGTAAGCTATTAGATGATGTCAAAAACCAAGGTCCATGGGGAATCTTGGGAGGAGTCTGGAGGGCACCTGTTTACTGTCCAGGCGGCATCCGGCGTGCAGGCGGCAGGACCACAGATCGGGCTTCAATGCGGAACACAGGAACCAGTCGTCCTGGTGATAAGGGAGCGTCGTAAGCGGTGGTCCCGCGAGCGATTGCGTACCGATACAGGGCACTGGGGCGGAGCTTCCCGTAGTAGTGCGGAAGCCCCTGTAATGGGGGTGGAGCGAAGGGGAGGCCCCGTGAGGTCTGTTTTATGGGAGCAACTGATTTCAGGAGGACTCCGATGAGACAGGCAAAGCCGTTTCGGCTTGTAATCCGGAGCGGTTTCATGGGGGGAGCCATATGAGCTGAGAGGTTCACGTATGGTTCTGTGAGCGCCCGGGGGTGAAA
>JAAXGV010000180.1 GCA_012271185.1 Rhodothermales bacterium | reverse complement strand
CTTCATGGTATTCCTCCATCGCGAAGTAGCGCGGGCCCGCCATCCACCGCTCATGCCATTCCACCAGTAGCGCGCCCATCAGGCGCTAAGCGGACGCTGCATTCGGAAAGATGCGAATCACACGCTCACGACGCCGGAGCTCCTCGATCAGACGCTCCACCATGTTCGTGCTGCGCAAGCGGAGACGGTATTTCCAGGGAAGCGTCAACACGGCCGTGGCCTCGTCCAATCGCTCTTCCAGCAGGTCAACCGCCTTGGGCGCCTTCGTACCGAAGTCCTCGGCAATCTCCGTGAATGCCGTGCGCGCGGCCGCCTTGTTGCGACTGTTGAACAGATCGCGCATCGCCTTGAACAGCGAAGCCTGATCCCTGCCCAGATTGCGGTTGTGCCGCGCACGAACCAGCACATGCGTGCGCCGCAGGCTGCGCTGCGCCGCAAAGAGCGCAAACACGTCCGCCTCCCGGTCCATCACGCAAAGCACGCGCGTCTTGCGCGGCAGCGCCCTGGCCGCCTTGTCCACGTCGCGCAACCCGTCAATCCACTGATGCGTCTTCGTCTCTTTCTTCTTCTTCCTGTACGTGCACCGCAGCACGCCCAGGGGTAAGCCCTCCCCATTCAGGGCCAGCCAGTCACAGCTCAGTCTCATACTTTGCCTGTGCTGCGCCTGCATCAGGCACAGTATTGCGGCGTGGGTACCAGAAACGTTGCCATCCTGGCCCAGCCCTTGCACCACGACAGTGCGGCTATGGAGCAAAACGCCCGCGAAGCCAGTAATAGTGCCATGGTCTGCTTGCACAACTGATGCGACAGCTGGCGCTTCTTGCTACATGTCTGATGCTGGCCTCCGGACCCGCAGCCACATTGGGTCAGGACCTGCAAGTTGGCGATGACCCCAGTCCGTTCAGCGAAGCCGCTCTTCTCAGCGAGAAGATGTGGATTGAACCTGGCGTACCGCTCACACTCGGTGTGCGGCTGATCATGGATGACGGCTGGCACAGTTACTGGCAGAATCCTGGTGATTCTGGTGAACCCACGGAAATAACCTGGAGCCTGCCTCCCGGCTTCGAAGCGGGACCGACACAATGGCCCTTTCCGGAGAAGATTGACGCAGGGCCGCTGAGATCCTACGGATACGCGAATGAGGTCGTCTTCCTCTCAGACATCGTGCCGCCCAAAGACCTCCAGGCTGGTACTGCTGTTACCATTTCGGCTACAGCAGAATGGCTCATATGCGCCGAGGTGTGTCTCTTCGCAGAGGAAACAGTTGTCCTGTCGCTCCCCGTCCGCCCAGGCACCGCTCCACCGGGCCCCTTTGCAGAAACGCTTGCGCGCGCCCGCACACGTCTTCCGGTGACGCTGCCTGGACTGGAAGTGCAGGCCGAGGGTTACGCCCAAAGCATTGCTCTGCAGGTAACGCTTCCTGAACCCATGGAAGCAGACCTGAACGGTGCCTACTTCTTCCCTGCTGATCTTCTCGTGCTGGAACATGCCGCAAACCAGCCGATGAGCCGCGACGGCGCCTCATTCGTGTTTGCGCTGCAGCAGTCAGACTACGGATCGGGCACGCCTGTCCGGCTGAGGGGAGTCCTGATGGCACCCGAAGGCAGGTACTGGGACGCGGAACGCACGCTGAGAGCACTGGCGATTGATGTTCCCGTACAGTTGCCACCGGCGGATGCAACATCAGCCATACCACTGCCGCTGCTCCTGGTTTTCGCATTCACTGGAGGGCTGCTGCTTAACCTCATGCCCTGTGTCTTGCCGATCGTGTCAGTCAAGGTCCTGGGATTTGCGCACCAGGGCCGGCTCACGGCGGGCACGGCACGCAGGCATGGACTGGTGTTTGCAGGCGCGGTGATCGCCTCCTTCTGGGTCCTGGCTGGCATGCTGCTGGCCGTCCGGGCAGGAGGCACCCAGATAGGCTGGGGCTTCCAGCTCCAGTCGCCGCATTTTGTGGCCGGCATGGCTCTCCTGTTTTTTGTCATTGGACTGAGCCTGCTGGGTGTCTTCGAAGTACGCACTCTCTCTCTTCGGTGGGCAGACAGCACGCGTGCACGGGGCGCATATCAGCGCTCCTTCTGGGATGGCGCCTTGGCCACCCTTGTGGCAACGCCGTGCTCAGCCCCGTTCATGGGGGCAGCGCTGGGCGCCGCCGTCGTGTTGCCAGCGCTTGAAGCGCTGCTCATCTTTACCTGCCTGGGGGCAGGCATGGCCACACCGTATGTGGTAATGTCCCTGATCCCACAGCTTGTCTCCAGGCTTCCCAAGCCTGGAGCATGGACAGAAACACTGAAGCATATCCTGGCCTTCCCAATGATCGCGACAACGATCTGGCTTGTGTGGGTGTTCGGCAATCAGGCAGGGGTTGACGGCGTCGCATTTCTGCTCGCAGCCCTTTTGCTCTTGGGTATCGCGCTGTGGCTGCTGGGCCGCTGGCCAGCCGTACACGCCACGCTGCGCGTCAGGCTGGCCACGCGCAGCGTGGCCGCGCTCGCCGCTCTGCTGTCTTTTCTGGCTGTCTATCAGGGAGCACAATCAACGGCATCGCCGACTCCGGATTCGGCTTGGCAATCCTTCTCCGTCGACCGAATAGATGCACTGCATGCCGAGGGCCGGGCTGCTTTTGTTGATTTTACTGCAGCGTGGTGCCTCACCTGCCAGGTCAACAAGCGCACAACGCTAAACAGCGAGACTGTCCGGAACGCCTTTGCCCGGAAAGACGTATCGCTGTTTCGTGCGGATTGGACCAGCCGCGATGAGGAGATCACCCGGGCGCTAGCATCCCATGGCCGTAACGGCGTGCCTCTGTATGTCTTGTACCCAGGCAATGACAGACCGCCTGTCCTGCTGCCGGAGGTACTCACCGAGGCGATTGTGCTAGACGCACTAGAGTCGCTGCCCAATCGTGATGACCAAACAGATCATTCCCCAACCACAGCTGATCCGATATGAAAAAGCTATCCCTGCTCCTACCCGCTCTGCTTGTCCTCGGCGGCCTGCACACACCGGTGCTTGAGCCAAATGATGACCCTCTTATCGGCGCCCCTGCACCCGTGTTCAACCTACCCGGCATCGATGGCAAGACCTACGCACTCTCCGACCTTCAGGGCAAGTTCGTTGTTCTGGAGTGGCTGAACTTTGGCTGCCCTTACGTTCAGCGGCACTACCGGACAGGCAACATGCCCTCGCTGCAGAAGGAATTCACCAGCAAAGGCGTCGTATGGCTTTCTGTGGTTTCTTCTGCTCCTGGCAAGCAGGGCTACTACGAACCCGCAGCCATGAACGAGCACAACCAGGCCATGGATGGTGCTCAGACGACGATTCTGCTGGATCCGGAGGGTGATGTGGGCAAGATGTACGGTGCAAAGACGACCCCGCATATGTACATCATCAACCCGAAGGGCATACTTATCTACAAGGGCGGCATTGACGACCAGCCGCGCGCCAGTGACAAGGCTACAAAGGACGCACACAATTACGTTCGCGCAGCGCTTGACGAAGCAATCAGTGGCAAAGATGTCACGATTGAGACCTCTCGGCCGTACGGCTGCTCGGTCAAGTACAAGCGGTAGCCAGGCGGCGCGGGTTCTTGAGTAGAACGCACGCCGGCCGCAGCAGCAAAACAGGTCAGGCGCCGGTCAGAAGCGCGCCATGTGTACACCCATGACCCACAGACTCCTCGTTTCAGCTGCCCTCCTCACCGCTGTCGGATGCGGAATCGAGCGTGCCTATCCGCCACCGATTCAGACTGCTGGTGAAGCATCAGCAATCGCAGCATATCCGGTCCATGCGGACTTTGGAGATTACTGGTACCAGGGCAAGGCGGAAATTACCAGCTACAACCTGGAACAGCCGCGCTACGGCGAAACGAGACCGGGAAAGTCTGTGCTGATCTTTGTCACAGAAGGTTTCTCCAGAACGAAGCATGTCAAGCTGGACGATTACGCCAGCGCCGGCAATGACAACATCACGGTTCTCAAGTTGAACCGGACCAGGAATTTTACGACCGGCATCTACCCGTACTCTATGATGTCGTCTGTCTTCACCCCTGTTTCCGGGAATCGCAATCCGCACTCACTCAAGGTGACTACGTCGTCGCAAGAATGGTGCGGGCACACTTTTGTTCAGTTTGACCTTGAAGGAAACACGTTTCGTGTGCAGCACCACTCTTATTTTGAAAGCAATGCCGATCAGACGGTGGACCTTGGCCGCGCTATCCTGGAAGATGAGATCTGGACCAAGATCCGCATCAATCCCGCTGTGCTGCCTGTCGGGGAGATACAGGTTATTGCCGGCACGCTGTACCAGCGCCTAAGCCACAATGCGTACACGGTAGAGCGGGCACGAGCCAGCCTTGAGCCGGTTGGCGACCACGAATCTGCATATACACTGTCATACGAAAACCGGAACCGGGTGCTAACAATCCGTTTTGAGGCAGACTTTCCCCACCGAATCTCTGGTTGGGAGGAGACTTACGGCAGTGCTGACAGCCCAGTCACGACGCGCGCCACACGTGACAAGTCGATGCTCCTCGACTACTGGACGCGTAACAGTCTGGCTGATGCAGCGCTGCGTACGGAGCTTAACTTGGATTAACCGGAACCAGCGGCAGCATTCGTTCACGTCCAACCATTGTCACCAGCTATGTCTAACCGCAGTGCTTTGCTCTTTTCCAGCCTGTTTCTGTTCGCGGCAGCTGTGTATGCGCAGGATGACCCTACGCGTGCGATCACACACATTTCCGGGGATCTCTATCGTTTCCAGAATGGCGGTCACTATTCCGTGTTTTTCGTAACGCAGGATGGCATCCTTGCAACAGATCCCATCAATGCATCTGCTGCCAGGTGGCTCAAGGACGCAGTCGCAGAGCGGTTTGGACAACCAATCAGATACGTGGTATACAGCCATGACCACGCAGATCATATCGGGGGCGGAGAAGTGTTCGATGATGAAGCTATCATCGTCGCGCACGAAAACGCCAAGGAGACCATTATCGGTGAAAAGCGTCCCACTGCGGTGCCCGAGGTCGTCTTTTCGCACCGCATGGTCATAGAGCTTGGCGGCAAGCAGGCCGAATTAATCTATGTGGGGCGAGGACATTCCGACAATTCCATAGTAGTACATTTTCCAGCCGAGCGCGCCGTTTTTGCAGTGGACTTCATACCGGTTCGCTCGCTTCCCTACCGCGACCTGACGGACGCATATTTCCCGGACTGGATCGCTGCCGTGAAGCGTGTGGAGGCCTTGGACTTTGATGTGCTTGTACCTGGCCATGGACCGCTGGCGACGAAGGCTGAAGCCACAGAGTTCCGCCGCTACCTAGAAGCGCTGTACCACGCGGTACTGTCTGCTGCGCGTGCAGGCCAGTCGCTTGAGGAGATGAAACAATCGATCCGGCTGGACGAGTTCAGCCACCTTGGACAGTACGAAGCCTGGCTGCCTTTGAATATTGAGGGCATGTACCGTCAGGTCAGCCTGCACCGCCGCGGCAATTAGGCGGCGTTGACCACGGGCTGTGGCAGCACTGCATCGATGCATTCCTGGCACGTGCTGCGACATTTAACCAGAACCATCCAGAAAGGCCATGTCGCGCCTGCCCTCTGACATCAGTGCTGCGCTCAATAGGACGCAAATGGCGCTGCTTCAGTACACGACGCTTCTGATATGTTTCCTGCTGACTGTGCTGGTAGGGCTGGATGTTCTGATCATTGCGTTTGCGGCACCCGCTATTTCTGAAAGCTGGGAAATACGGCCGGAGTCTCTGGGTGTCGTTTTCAGTGGGGCGCTGTCTGGCATGATCGGCGGTGCACTGTTCTTGGCACCGCTCGCTGACCGGATCGGCCGCAAGCTAACGATCCTCTGCTGCACCGTGCTGATGGGTGCCAGCGTCTTGGCTACCGCCTATGCGGGATCCATCGGTGCACTTATTGTTCTGCGTGTCATCAGCGGGTTCGGCATTGGGGGTCTGATCGCGACGGCAACGACACTGGCATCGGAGTATACACCAGAAAGAAGCAAGAACTTCTGGCTGAGCCTGGTCCTGGCGGGCTATCCCGCCGGCGCAGTCCTGGCAGGCATAGCATCAGCAGCACTCACTCGTGACGGTAACTGGCAAGCAGCTTTCCTGTTTGCCGGGATCGTCACGTTGATTTTTGTACCGGTCACACTGGCGGCCGTAGCTGAATCCCTTGCATTCCTGGTGAGCCGGCAGCCAAGCAACGCGCTGCCCCAGATCAACCGTATCCTTAAACGGCTGAAAGCGCCACCCATCAGCGCATTGCCACCACCAACGGGCAGAGCGAGTGCCGCATCCGTGAAGCGCTTGTTTGACGGACCGCTTTCGACACAAACACTGCTTCTTTGGCTTGCTTTTCTGATGGCCTTTGCTGCGCTGTACTTTCTCCTCAGCTGGATCCCGAAGCTGGTCACTGAGGCCGGAATGCCACAGGAGACGGGTATCTATGCTGGTACCGTTTTTAATGCAGGCGCTTTCGCAGGTATTGTGTCTTCCGGAAGCCTTGCACTGAGGCTGGGCCTGCGCAGAACGATACTCATTTTTTTTGCCAGCGCTTCGCTACTGATGGTACTCTTCAGCCTTGTTCCTGGCTCGTCATGGATGCTGGCGACGTTTGGACTGGTTGGCTTCGCGGTACAGGGAGGCTTTGTCGGACTGTTCGTTGTGGCGGCACGACTCTATCCCACTCCAATGCGGTCTACAGGTGTTGGCTGGTCCATCGGCATTGGCCGTTTTGGCGCGGCTCTTGCCCCTATTGCTGCAGGGTTCCTTGTTGCAGCGGGCACCACGCTAGGAACTGCGTTTGTTGTCTTCGCCGTGCCATGCCTCATCGCAGGGCTTGTTGCACAGGCCATCAGGCTGCCAGACTGACACTCACTCCCGTCTTGATCTTCCGGATCCCTGATCCTGCTGTGGTAAATCGGCCACATGGCACGCATGCTGCACCAGCGCTTATTTCTGTGTTGGAGTGGAATATGTTCACTTTTTTCTGGCCGCAGCAGGCCGATTTGGACCGTTTTGACGACAAATTGCCCGCCAAAAGGTCGATTCCGGGCATTTTGCATGCCTATGCGTACCGACTGAAGCCACGTATCCCATGGGCAGACACTACAGGTGGGCAAGCTCCTTGCGAGCCATGTAGAAATTGGCCAGCGCAAGGAGATATCATAGCATGGCAGTTCGGGTCGAGGGATGTGTACCTTAATCCGACCTGTATTCACTCAAACAGATTGACTATCATGCAACCTGCTTTTTCTCCATTCCACTACTTCGCCGGTCTCGATGTGCACGTGACACCATTGTGGCCTGTGCGTACGACCAAGGGCAGCATCGTATCTGTT
>JAAXGV010000161.1 GCA_012271185.1 Rhodothermales bacterium | reverse complement strand
TCCCATTTCTTCCACGGGCTGATAGACCATGCGCCATATTATTCTGATCTCACTCATGCTGGCTCCCTTCTCAGCATACGCGCAAATGGGGACTGTGCACTACACGCATACGTATGCGGTGCTGCACAGTCATTATTTCGTGTACAGAGCCCTCACAGCCGAGGCATTCGGTTCCAAGCCTCTCTCACCAGAAACGCATGCTACGGTATCCCGAAGCATGGTTTTCGGCGCGGCCGCCTCCCTGATGTACCCGACGGATAAGCCGCATGTTGAGCCAGAGGACAGAAAAGTGTCTGGAGGAGTGGAGTATATCGACACTACTTATGTCGACTTTGGTGGGCGTACGTACACGGAATCGCGGGTAATAGGCGCTGAGATCTACCTCGTCAGTGATGAACTGCCCGCCATCCCGTGGCGATTGGAGAACGAAGAGCGTATCTACTTGGGTCTTCGTGTTATGAAGGCAACGACAGAGGTGGATTCGGCCGCTGTGGAGGCATGGTTCACGCCAGAGATTCCGATCCCTGCTGGCCCGGGTCTGTATGGGGGGCTACCCGGACTCATCCTGATGGTGACCAATGCAGCGTCCGGGGAGGTATACGCTGCTGACTCCCTTGAGATGAACATGCTGTTCCGTGCAATTGAGCCACCAACGAGAGGACGCAAAGCGTCGGACAGAAAGTATCGCCGAGCAAAAGCGGCGGAGATAGCAGAAGACCGGCGCGTGTGGGAACAGTCATTGCGCGACATTGAGGAGGGGAAGGTGCAAATAATAAGGCGGCGTGGGCAGTAGCCATGCCTGCGTTAGTGGCCGCATCCGAATCAGGTTCAACCCCGTGTCCTTGAACAAGGGCGCAAGATCTGCGCGTTGCACTGCTGTGGTCAACTCGCTTGGAGTGCACCAAATCTGCGCACGCGATTCGGACCTTAGGGGCACGCAGTTTGTATTTCACCGAGACTGCTGAAACGGTACGGATATGTCTGGAGGAGGCACTGTTTGGCGTGTTCTTTCCGTGGTAGGGGCCACAGCCCTGTGCAGTGTTCCAACCGCCCAGGCACAGCACTTTGCCGTTGCCGGTTCGGTGACCGATTCGGCGGGCGCCGCGTTGGTCCAGGCAACCGTAGTGGTACTGTCCCGTGCAGACTCGGCGCTGGTCCAGTTTGGGACGACTGACCGTGATGGGGCCTTTACCATCAGACGCCTTCCTCAAGGACTGTATGTCCTGCAGGTCTCCTACGTGGGATTTCAGACAGCTTTCAGAGGCTTTGAGGTAGACCGGGCGGATGCAGATGTGGGCCGTGTGATACTGCTGCCACAAACGGAAGTGTTGGAAGAATTTGTGGTGACTGCCGACCGTCTGCCTTACGTTGTTCGCGGAGATACCATAGAGTACAATGCCTTGGCATTTCTGGTGCGCCCGCAGGACATGGTGGAAGACCTGCTGCGTCGCTTGCCGGGCATCGACGTGGACCGCTATGGCACTATAGTCGCGCAGGGAGAGGTCGTCCAGAATGTGCTGGTGGAAGAGAAGGAGTTTTTCAGCAGTGATCATACAATTGCCACACGCAACCTGCCGGCGGACGCCGTGGAGAAGGTCCAAGTCTACGACAAGGCTTCCGACAGGGCGGAGCTCACCGGGGTCTCTGACGGCCAGGAAGAAAAGACCCTCAACCTGGAGCTTACTGAGGAAGCCAAGCGGGGCGCTTTTGGCCAGACCACGGGTGGTCTCGGCGGCACCTCCTGGAATCAGGGTCGTTATTTCGGCAGGGCCAGCATCTTCCGGTTCGCACCGCATACACAGCTGGCCCTGATCGGGAACGCCGACAACGTGAATCAGCCCGGTTTCAGTGTGAGTCAGCTGCACAGCTTTCGGGGGGCAGGCAGCATTACGCGGCCGGGCGACGGGGTCTCGGAGTCGCTGGGGGCAGGCTTCAACGTTAACCGCGACTTTGGTGAGAGCACCACGATCAACGCCAGCTACTTTCTCACGGATTTTGTCAACACGCGCAAGGCTGCGATGCTGCGGCAGGAGCTCTTGAGTGCCGCCGTGACGGCTTCGAGTGACGAGTCCAGCAGACGCCGTACCGGTAACCTGATGCATTCGGCGGTACTGCAGGCCGACGTGAAGCTGGGCGAAGGGCACGACGTTCGTCTTGAGGGAACACTGTCAAGGGTATTGTCCTCGGTGCGGAACACAGGTCTGGAAAACAGGACTGATTCGATCGGAAGACTGCTGAACGCAGCCACGGTTTCCAGCATCAATGAGACGGGCAACCTCAGCGGCGATGTGCGCCTGATCTGGCGTAAGAGGATATCCTCAAAAGGCCACAGCTTGGTGGTCACAGGCACCGCTGATGCGCGGGATGCGAATGCGGCAACCAGCCTGGATACGGAAACGTGGCTCTACAACCTGGGGGATCTTCAAACCCGGGATGAGCTGCACCAGGAACAGGAATTGCAAAGCCGCAGCTTCAGGTATGGGCAGCGCCTTGAGTTACTGCATCCTCTGCAGCCAGGCCGGATGCTGTCGGTGTACTTGCAGCGCACGACCGCCGACCGGCAGGAGGATAAAGCGTATTCTGACATTGTTGACGGGCATAGCATACTGAACCCAACTCTCAGCCAGGAATTTGCCCAGCACTACCAGTATTGGCGCTCCGGTACAGACTTCACGCTGCAGGCTGAAAACCGATCCTGGTGGGTTGCGAGCACCATAGAGGCGCAGCATTCGCGCCGCAGAAGCGCAATTCGGGACCTTGACCAGACCATCCGGAGCCGATTCACACACTTTCTGCCGAAAGTCATGGTAAAGGCCGACTGGGGGGATGGCGGCGAAGTGCAGGTGGCCTACTGGACCGAGACGCGCGAGCCCACCCTGCGGCAGTTACAACCCTTTGCTGACAACAGTAACCCGCTGCGCATCTACGCTGGTAATCCGGCACTGACCCCCGAATACCTGCATGAAGTGAGCGTCCAGTATCTCATGCTCCGTGGCTATCCGGATCTTTTGCTACGCGCTAAGGTGGGCACAGTCTATACCCACAACAGCATCGTTCACGAACGCAAAGTGGATACCCAGTTCCGCCAGACGCTACGGTCGGTCAACGCGGGCGGAGTATGGGCTGCGGACGGCAGCATCAGCTTTGGCATGCCCATACGCTCACTGGGCATAGAGTGGGACTTGCGCAGTGACTTGAATGTGGAGGAGGGAGCGGAGGTGATCAACGACGAAGAAAACGACAGTCAGGTGCTACGCAGCAGGCTGGGTCTCGATATCAGTTATTGGCACTATGATGTGGCGGGCATTACCACAAGCGGCCGCATCACCTACAACAGAGTCCGCTACTCACTTAATGAGAACCTGAATCAGAGCTATATCAACGGCACTGTGGATGTGGAGGCCTACTGGCACCCGTCCGACAACTGGTCATTCGAGTCTTCGCTCCTGTACCGCATGTTTGACCACGACCTTTTCGGTGCCGGCCAGGATGTGGTTCTACTCAACCTGTCGCTTTCGCGCCAGTTATTTGAGGGCCATGGCAATCTGCAGCTTGAACTCAACGATGTGCTCAGCCGCGATCAGGATGTGAGCCTCATCAATGCAGCCACCTACATTCAGGAGACACGCATCGTGTCGCTGGGCCGCTATGTGATGCTGAAGTTCGCCTACAAACCTCGTCTGATGTAGCGCGATACTGTGCCATGTGCCCAAGAACTGTACGCATAATAGAGGAGTCCCGGCTGACTGGTCACGGTGACTTGCAAATTTGAGCGACCGCGACGCTGTGTGAGGCCATTGACATACGTGGTTAGCCAACTGTCAAAGACCTGCTCTGCTGGCAGTTGATCTGCACACGCTCTTCGAGTCTGTGCTTCCCTGTAACGGCGCCTTCGAGTCTGACGGAATCAGGTTGTGCATTCCAGTCCACTCTTACATCTGTTAGTCAAGTCCAGGTGTACCACGCACCCGCACAGCGCAGAAAGAAGCTCCTCTACACGCCCAAACTGCCTTATCCGCGAGAGTATGTAGATGAGCAGGCCTTTGCGGCGAGCATCCTGTGAAATTCAGGCGGTGCTGACAGGGTAGTGCAACCGCTTTTCCAGAAAGCCATATACAAGTGCGCTGCTGTTGCAGCACCGCACTGACTGCACTTATGCAAATCAAATCACCTGGCAGCATGAGCAGAACGATCCTTATCACAGGTGCCAGCACCGGTATTGGCGCCGTAACGGCAGCACACCTTGCCTCCAGCAATACGCTGATCCTGCACCACAACAGCACACCCATCACTGCGGTTGCCGACGAGGCTGAACGCGCTGGTGCGGCTGCCATCCATACTGTTAAAGCCGATCTCATGACAGAGAAAGGGTGCAGGCACCTCATGGAGGCCGTGCACGGTGTCACAGAGAAGCTTGATGGGCTTGTTAATAATGCGGGTGCACTCTTGGAACGGCATTCCGTAGGGACGCTGCGCTGGGAGCTGATGGAGCGCATCTTTGCGCTGAACACATTTTCCGCCATGATGCTTACGAAGCTTTGCGTGCCACTGCTTCGCAAGGGCACGAACCCGTCCATTGTGAACCTGACCTCCATTGCTGCGCGTCACGGAGCACCCACAGCAACCATCTATGGTGCCGCCAAGAGTGCAATGGATTCGTTCACACGAGGGGCAGCCCGTGAGCTGGCACCGGCGATACGGGTCAACGCCGTGGCACCGGGCGTGATTGTTACACCATTTCATGACAAATACACTGCGCCAGAACAGATGCAAAGCATAGCTGCCCAAACACCACTTGGTTTTAATGGCAGCTCCGAACACATTGCCACGGCCATCAGCTTTCTCCTTGAAAACACGTTTACCACAGGAGAAACCATCGACGTCAACGGCGGCCTCTTTATGCGATAGCCACCGCCAGCGCTGTGTCCCATCGTCAGGGGCACACGTCCGCCTCACCAGCTTCGTCTGTTGCCTCATGGACGAGGCTTGGACGTTTACGCACAGGAGGTTATCCAGACCGCCAGATGGCAGCCGAAGGACTGTGCTTCGCCAACCATTCTACCGGAAGCACGGTATGTGCATCTTCCCGGCGTGTCCTGATGACAGGGCAATGCCAACTTCGTGGCAATGCCGCAATCCGCTGCTGGATGAATACATGGCTGCTGCCGGGATGCTAAGGATGCCGGGTATGCGACAAGACTGGCCGGCAGGTGGAGCCTTGGCCAGGCAGAATCCTCAGATACTGCAAGGCTGCAACTGCTTCTATGGATACCTGAACCAGAAGCACGCGCACAACTCCTACACGGATTGGCTGTCAAGTCCCAATGGTGCTGCCTGAGAGTGGTGCGAAAGGCCTGCGCTCTTTGTTCATTGACAATGACGGCTGCGTCGTGAACAGGTGGCGCGATCACCGCGCTTGCTCACCTCAGCTCAATCTGCACGCGCAGATGGAGCGTAAGACGTGAAACGGAGCCTCCGGGGTGCGTGCGGTATGACTGATTGAGCAGGTTGTGAAGCGAGGCGCTCAGCCGCAGTCGTTGATGCCAGAGCCGCTTTTGTATCGTGAGGTCACCCAGAACAGCACCTGGCAGCACCGCGTCATATCGGTCGGGTGCCTCTGTGGACACCCACGCATAGTCTGGCCAGGATGAAGGGCCCCGATAGCGCAGACGGCCGTACAGACTAAAGCGGCTGTTGGGCATAAAGCGAATCCTCAGCTGCGCAAGGCTTCGTGTATGCCAAGCTGCGCGGTAGGTATGATAAGATGATACCGGATAGGTATAGCGGGCAAAAACACCCACCGAGAATCGGGCTGTGGGCCGTACTGTAAGCATTCCGCCAACAGCCGCAACAGTGCCCGAAGCGGTTACAGTCGCAGCCGCAGCCCGCAGCCCGGTTGTCAGTGAATCGTAGTGCAGCGTGTGGCTGGTAAGCGGGATGTTTGTGTGACGTCGAAAGCCGCCGGTGAGACTAAGCTGAACAGATTCACCCGTCTGCCAGACAAGATCAGCGGACTGTACAGACAACGACGGCGGCAGCACGGGTGCTTCGTCTTGAGGCAACCCGCGAGGACGGTATCCCAGGCTCGCCCAGTAGGTATAGCCCTGGGTAGCGGCAGGCGCCTGCCACTGCCAGAGCAGTGTCAATCTGAGTGCACGCGGCTTGTGGTGCACAAAACCCAGCATCTGCCACCCAAGCTGGTCATCGGTCAAGGACGCCTCAACGTCTGTGGCGTAGTCCATGCCCGGACCAAGTGTACCTGCCGCATGCAGAAAGACCGTATGCAGGAGCAGCAGCTGATGGCCGTTCATTCCCAGTCCCCATGTACGCAATATGGATGAGCGGGCGCCAAGGGCGCTACGCCAGCCTAAGCGGCCCCGAAGAAGACCATGGACAGCAGTCTGCTCCCAGCGGACATCAACGTTATGTGGGTTAGGACGAGTGGACACGTGTGAGCGCTGAACACTCAGCTTCAAGCGTACTGCCTGATTCCGGCTGGAGCCGGACAGATGGCCAAGGATGAGGTCATGACTCGCAGGGACTTCCAGGCCCAAGCGAGAAAAGAAGGTCAGATCTTCCAGCCTTGATACAGCAACCCAGGCGGCAGCCGAGCCCCAGCCACGGCGGGCTGCCCCATCCAGACCCAGCGCACGATGATGGATACGGGCATCTTTTTCGCCTCGGTACAGTGTACGCACCCTGGGCCTGATCAGAAGGTCTGTAGCGTGGTGCTCGTCGAGCTGCCCTGTGAAGCGCACATGCCCGGCCTGACCCCCAAGCGCCACCGCGCCCTGCGCCGTCGGACCTGTACGATCAACGTTGGTGTCCTCTTCCTGTATGTACTTGTAGGGGCCCGGATCTCCTGTCTCATTGCCTGCATCAACAACGCTGTGAAGGGCCATCCTCGTCTGTGGCGTGCAGGTACGTATGTGAACAGCACCGGCCGGAGCAATCACGCCACCGATTTGTGCTGGCAAAGTGTGCAGCTCCACCTGGCATATCTCCGTCGTTGGGACTGGGAGCACATTGATGTTTGCGCGCCCAAGCATGCGCAGGTCTACTGGCGTCTCATTCACAAAGAGTTTCCAGGCAGGCTCCTGCTCCAGAGCGGTCCCCAGCGCTGCCACATCCCATGCATAGCCGTCAGTAGAGCTTGCTATCCAGCCATAGGTAAGGTGAAAGATGTCTCCCAGCCGTGTGACACCAGCCTGGATCAGCTCCTCCTGCGTTACTATCTGTTGCCCGGCCGATATGTGAGCCGTGGTCGCGGCCAGCCCGAGCGCCAGCGCGAGCCTCATTTGAAGAAATTCACCCAGCCTTCGCCGGCCTGGATTTGGATACTCATCCCGGCAGCAACATACCACATAGCAAGCGAGGGCAGTGTCTGAACATAGAGCCTGTCCAGGCGCCCGTACAGAAACACGGGTCCTGCCAGACGCAAGGCAAGCCCGCCACCAAGCCCCAGAACCAGCTCGCTTTCACTGCTTACGCCCGCGAAGGTGCTTTCGGCGTCATCAAAAGACATGCGATAGTTGCCCAGCCGCGCTGTCCCGGAGATGGACACGCGCTCCCGCCAGGTGCCATGCACCCCCCACCCGGCATACAACCAGAGCGCCGCGAAGCCGGGCACGCCAGTGCGTGCCGAGTAGCGGTGTATCGCGCCGCCGAACTCGAAGTCACCGGCATAGAACGGCATGAGCACGCCAAGCGCCGCACCGCGGCCAGGCCGCCAGCTCTGATGCAGGGCCACCTGGCTGATATCAGCGGCCATGTTAACCTGCAGCTCAACAATTGAAAACGGCTCCTGCGCCCTGAGTGGTGTCACAGTGCACAGCGGAAGCAAGGCTGCGGCAATGAAGCAGCGAGTCACCTGGTCTGCGCGAGCAAAGGTCATAAAGGCTGCGCCGACTGACTACCAGTCCGCGTCGTAGAGCAGGCGCAGGGTGGCAAGGCGCCCGATTTTTGGCGCACCAATAAACTCACGGTGGTACGTATTGGTCAGGTTGGAGACGTTCAGGTCAGCCCTGAGTGTGCTGGTGAAAGCATAGCCCACGCTGGCGTCCACCAGAAAATACGACTCAACGTACCCGACATACTGCCCGCTGATAACATTGAATCCTTCAACGTAACGCCCGGAAGCGGTGATGGAGAGACCGTTTCCCATCTGATACATACCACCCAGTTTGAGTTTTTGGGGAGGTGCATTCAACGCCAAGACCGCTGCGGAGCTTTCTTCCTTCAGCTCGGTGTGGTCAAAGTAGTCATCGCTGACCCAGGACAGATTGGCGAAAAACCTCCAGCTGTCTGACGCCTGCACCTGTACCGAAAGGTCCGCGCCAAAGTAGCGGATGCTGCCAAAGTTTGGATAGGTGAGCAGCAGCTCCGGCAGGTTGCCGGCGCCGGCATGGTTTTCTACTGGTTGCACCACGGCAACAGGCAAAGACGTGTCGGGCAAATAACCGGCGGCGATGCCTACCAGCAGTGCGGCTGCATCGGCAGGCGTCAGCTCAAGCCCGGTAAATGATTCAACCAGATCGAGGAGCGCCGTCAGGTCCATGTTGTCTGATATGCCTGCCGCCAAGTGCTGCGTGAGGTCAGGAAGAAGGGTGGGTACCATCACGAATGGCGTCTTCATCTGCAGGGCGCCTACAAAGTTTTTCTTCCTCGTGTAGTAGGCGTCGATCGCAAAGAGAGTGTTATCTCTCAGGATACCTTTGTAGCCGACCTCAAAAGTCTGTGAAACCTGCTCCCTCAGACCCGGCAGAGGCTCCAGCTCACTGGGTATCGGATCGATCTCCCGCGTGCTGATGTTCAACATGCCGAGCTCTCCCGGACTGAAACCCTGGACAACAGTCTCCGAAGGGTGCAGAAGCGCTTTGATCGCCTGCATCTGGGCAGCAAGAAATGGGATTAAAGCCGGGTCCAGTCCCATCGATTCTACCAACAGCGTTGCCAGCTCCTCATCGGGAATAGCCTCCAATTCGCGGTACATCAGGTCATAGACCAGGTCCGTACTGATTCCCACGGGCGTGTCTGCTCCCTCCATGCCTGGGATCAGGCTGGATGCTACGAGGTCCGTGGGGGCCCCTAGACTCAAGTATGCAGGGTTGCGGCTCCACGTATACCCGTTCACGCCGCCACGGCCTCGAATAGTAAGGTGGGTGTCCAAGCCTATGGGAACCCTTGCTGCAATGATGTCAAGGAACAGGGCTATCACAGACGGATTGACAAAACTCCGGTTATAGGTCAACCGGACGCTGCCGCTGGCAGAAGTCTTGAGAACAACCCCCGCGCGAGGAGAAAGCTGTATCCTCCTGAACTGTCCATGAT
>JAAXGV010000142.1 GCA_012271185.1 Rhodothermales bacterium | reverse complement strand
CGGTAGCAGAGCTCACCATCGGGCTTATGGTGTCGCTGGACCGCCGGATTCCCGATGGGGTGCAGGCGGCACGCGAAGGGCGCTGGGACAAGGCACGTTTCTCGAAGGCGCAAGGCCTGTGCGGGCGAACCCTTGCCATCATTGGTCTGGGCTCCATAGGGCGCCTGGTGGCCCGGTCGGCATTGTCGATGGGGATGCATGTTGTGGCGTGGAGCCGGTCGCTTACACGCGAGAAGGCTGCATCTCAGGGCATTGCCTGGGCAGCATCACCCGAAGCGGCAGTGGCTGAGGCTGATGTTGTTACGGTACATGTTGCAGCCAACGCCGATACACGTCGTTTGGCGGGTCGCGTATTTTTTGAGGCGATGAAACCGGAGGTGCTGTTCATCAACACCGCGCGAGGCAGTGTTGTCGACGAGAAAGCACTGGAGTGGACCTTGAAGCATAAAGGGTTGCGCGCGGCAGTGGATGTCTGCATGGGTGAACCGCGCTACAAGCACGGTGCGTTCGAGTGGCCACTGGCCAAACACGAAAACGTCTACGTAACCCACCACATCGGCGCGTCCACACGGCAGGCGCAGGAGGCCACGGCGAACGAAACAGTACGGGTCATCCAAATCTTTGCGGAGAGTGGAGTCGTGCCCAACTGTGTAAACGTGAAGATGAAATCTGCAGCCACACATCTCTTGACGGTTCGGCACAGAGACTGTATCGGTGTACTGGCATCAGTCTTGGATATTGTACGGGCTGCCAGCCTCAACGTGCAGGAGATGGAAAACCTAGTGTTTGCGGGAGCTGGCGGTGCGGCATGTGCCAGAATACGTGTGAGTGGTGAGGCTGACGATATACTGGTGCAGCAGGTTGAAGCACAACAGCATGTGCTTTCAGCTTCACTGCTTGCCCTCTAGCTCAGCTATTGCAATGGATATGCCACAGCGAGTGTACAACTTTTCTGCGGGGCCCGGCACCCTTCCCCTGGAAGTTATCCAGTCTGTTAGGAAGGAACTGCCCGTTTACGGGAACACGGGGGCATCCGTGATGGAGATTTCGCACCGCAGCCTGGCCTATACCGCTATTGAAGCGTCAGCACGCGCTGCACTCCGGCGCCTTTTGGGCTTGGGGGACGCGTGGCATATCCTGTTTCTGCAGGGCGGGGCATCCATGCAGTTTCATCAGGTGCCGCTGAACTTCCTGCCTGAAGACGGAACTGCGGATTACCTAGTCACCGGGACCTGGGCTAAAAAAGCTCTGGCGGAAGCGAAGCACCTGGGTCAGGTCCGCATCGCCGCATCCAGCGAGGACAGGGCATTTTCGTACCTACCGTCGGGCTATGACCTGGACCCCCATGCTGCCTACGTACACTATACCTCAAACAATACGGTATATGGAACGCAATACGCTGTGGCACCCAACGCACCTGTGCCACTGGTATGCGACGCGTCCAGCGATTTTCTTAGCCGTCCCATCGATACAGACCGCTACGGGCTGATTTATGCCGGCGCCCAAAAGAACATCGGTCCGGCTGGTGTTACCGTGGTCCTTGTACGCGACGATTTTCTGCAGCGACGCAATGCGCCTTTACCTGCGATGCTGGACTACGGAACGCATGCAGCGAAGTGCTTTAACACGCCGCCGGTCTTCGCAGTCTATGTCGTTGATAAGGTGCTGGCGTGGCTCGAGCGGCAGGGTGGCGTGGCCAGCATGCAGGTGTTAAACAGTCAGAAGGCGGCACTTCTGTATGACGCCATTGACGCGACGGACTTCTATCGCGGTACCGTGGTGCCCGAGGCGCGCTCGCAGATGAATGTCACCTTCAGGCTCGCATCTGAAGGCCTGGAGGCGCGGTTTATCAGCGAAGCGGCTGCGCAGGGCCTGGCAGCGCTTAAGGGGCACCGCTCGGTCGGAGGAATCCGCGCCTCTATCTACAATGCGTGTCCGCTGCCCGCTGTCGAGACGCTGGCAGCCTTCATGGAGGACTTCGAAAGGAAGCGCGGCTAGTAACTCGTGGACAAAGTCGCTGGTGTAGCATGGCAATGTTCCGAGCGAGGGGCGATATGCTGCTTGGGCTACACCAGTTCGTGAGAGCAGCCATGGGAAGGGAACTCGGCATTGGCGACGGTTACTGTGCACATGCTGGGCCGAGGGCCGTAACGCCTGGTATCGAATGCGTCGGAGCAGCTATGAACTTTTTACTCTGACTCACCCGGCGGGCTACCGAAAACATATGACATGGGTTCTCCATCCGTGCACAGGGCTCCCTTCGCGTGACTGTTTCCCCGTTTATGACGCCACGGCCTCCGGCCGCAGCGCCTGGTGTAACATGAATACGATGCTGCCTTTGGCCGCACACATCACAATCGTGTTACGGTGCACACCGAGGCCAGCGAAGTAGCGGAAGGAGCATCCGTTTGCATGGCAACTCAGCTCTGGTTGAGTGTCCGAATCAAGGTACACACCCCCGGCCCCGGAATGCCATGCTATGCTATCTGCTGGGCCTTGTATCGTATATTGCGCCCATGCGCACAAGGCCGACATGACGGTAGGCGTAGCGAAAGAAATGGCCGCTGGTGAAGACCGCGTGGCACTGGTGCCAAGCAGTCTTAAGCCGCTCCTGAGGAAGGGCATAGACATCATCATAGAGGCAGGCGCAGGCACTTATGCGTTTGCTGCCGATGAGGCGTTTGCAGACGCGGGCGCACACATTGGGACGCGCGAGGTGGCCCTGAGCGCCGATATCGTGGCCTGCGTTCATCCTCCCTCCGAGTCCGAAACACAGCTGCTCAAAAAGGGCAGTGTACTGGCAGGGTTTCTGCAGCCACTGGAGAAACCCGCTATTGCGGCGCGCCTGGCTGCCCAAGGCGTTACAGCGTTAGCTATGGAGCTTATTCCGCGTATCTCACGGGCGCAGTCGATGGATGCACTGAGTGCCATGGCCTCGCTTGCGGGCTACAAGGCTGTCTTATTGGCGGCAGCCAGACTGCCTCGGTTCTTTCCGCTCCTGACAACAGCCGCAGGTACGATAAGGCCAGCCAATGTAACGGTGCTGGGCGCCGGCGTAGCAGGCTTGCAGGCGATCGCCACAGCCAGACGCCTTGGTGCGCGGGTGTGGGGCTACGACATCCGGGAGGTGGTGCGGGAAGAAGTGCAGAGCCTGGGTGCACAGTTTGTGGAGCTTGACCTCGAGATTGAAGATATGGAGGATGATGCCGGCTATGCGCGCGCGCTCATGGCTGCCAAAGCGAAGCAGCAGGCTGATTTGCTTGTTCCTCATCTGGCCAAGAGTGATGTTGTCATCACAACGGCGCAGATTCCCGGCCGTACCGCTCCACTCCTGGTGACAGAAGCTGCCGTGAAGGCCATGAAACCTGGCAGCGTCATCGTTGACCTGGCCGCGCCCAGCGGTGGCAACTGTGCGCTGACCAGGCTTAGGACAGATGTGATACACCATGGTGTCACTGTCCTGGGACCTGCGAACCTGCCGGCAACCATGCCCGCTGATGCAAGCTACCTGTATGCTCGAACAATGACAGCCCTGATCGGAGCGTTCATTAAGGAGGGTCAGTTCGCTGCATCGTTTGACGATGACATCTTTAGTAGCGCCTGCATCACTCACGGTGGCCAGATTGTCAGCAGACGCGTCCTACAGCTTCTGGCCGCATAACGTCTATGCTACAGTACCTGACCTATTTTGCGCTTTCCATGTTTGTTGGCCGTGAGGTCATCAGCAAAGTGCCGCAGACACTGCATACGCCGCTAATGTCAGGCTCCAATGCCATCAGTGGTATTACTGTTGTGGGAGCACTTGTGGCGGCGGGTATGACGGAGGAGCCCTGGGCGCGGTATCTGGGGCTGGCAGCCCTTATAGCGGCAACAATCAATGTGGTGGGCGGCTTTCTGGTGACCGATCGCATGCTCCAGATGTTCAGGAAAAAGCCGATCCAACGGTAGGCAGCGGCACGGATGTCCAGAGAATTCATCGAGCTGGCCTACCTCCTGGCTGCAGCGCTCTTTATTGTTGGTCTCAAGCGTCTGCAGTCCCCTGCTACGGCGCGGAGCGGCAATCAGCTTGCGGCTGTCGGTATGCTTCTGGCGATTGTCGCCACGCTGTTTGGACAGGAGATACTCTCTCCCGTGGAGATGATAGCGGGCCTGGTCGTCGGGGGGCTTGTTGGGCTGATTCTGGCGCGCCGAGTGCAGATGACCGCCATGCCAGAGCTTGTGGCAGCTTTTAACGGCTTTGGCGGTTTGGCATCAGCGCTGGTAGCCAGCGCTGAAGTTATGGGTGCGATTGGATGGACCACCATTCTCACGATCACCATCAGCGTTGTGATTGGTATGGTGACCTTTAGCGGGAGCTTTGTTGCTTTTGGCAAACTCAGCGGCAAGATCAGTGGTAATCCGATCAGCTTCTTGGGCCAGCGTGCACTGATGGCCTTGGTCACGCTGGTAACGGTGGCGTCCATGGCTTGGGCCATGGCCGGACCCGAATCACTTTCGGCGGGTCTGCCGCCGGCAGTTTTCGGCATACTGGTGCTTGCAGGAGCGTCCCTTGTGCTAGGCATACTTTTCGTTGTGCCCATTGGGGGTGCCGATATGCCAGTTGTGGTTGCGCTGCTGAACTCTTTTTCCGGGCTGGCGGCAGCTGCTACCGGCTTCGTTCTGGGAAATACGGCGCTTATCGTCAGCGGCGCACTTGTAGGAGCCTCAGGTCTGATCCTGACCAACATCATGTGCGTAGCGATGAACCGGTCGCTCCTCAACGTGCTTATTGGCGGATTTGGTCAGGAAGCCGATGATTCATCACCTGCACCCGGCCTCTCAGAAGGGCGGAGTGTAGCTGTCACATCAGCGGACGACACGGCTATTCTTCTTAGCTACGCCGAGAAGGTCATTATCGTCCCTGGCTACGGCTTGGCCGTCGCCCAAGCCCAGCACCAGGTAAGAGAGCTGGCAGATCTGCTTCAGAAGCGCGGGGTCGAAGTTAAGTATGCGATACATCCGGTCGCAGGGCGGATGCCCGGGCACATGAATGTGCTGCTGGCTGAAGCAAACGTGCCCTATGACCAGCTCTATGAGATGGATGCCATCAACAACGAGTTTGATACGACGGACGTGACACTGGTGGTTGGGGCGAATGATGTTGTGAATCCGGCTGCCCGTTATGACAAGACGAGTCCCATCTATGGCATGCCTATACTCAATGTTGATCAGTCCCGAGCTGCGGTAGTACTCAAGCGCAGCATGCGACCAGGCTATTCCGGTGTACAGAACCAGCTCTTCTTCGCGGCCAACACGCGCATGCTTTTTGGAGATGCCAAGGACTCGGTAACAGCCCTGATTACCGAGGTTAAGGCAGTATAGGCGGTGACACAACAACCAAATTCCAGCTACTGCTTCGTGTGCGGGCGCGACAATCCGCGTGGACTGTACATGCGGTTCTACGACAACGGGAATGACGAGGTATGGGCCGAGCACATGATACCGGACGACTATCAGGGGTATCCGGGTGTAGTGCACGGCGGTGTACAGTCGGCCATCCTCGATGAGATTATAGGGAGGGTTTCGCTCATAGAGAATGTGCACCACTTTATGGTGGCTGCCAGGATGGATGTGCGCTTTCGGAAGCCTGTGCCTACGAATACGCTGCTAAGGTTTGAGGCGCGCCGTGAACACATAAGTGGCGGACGGGGGAAGGCTGCGGGCAAGATACTGCTGCCAGATGGCTCTGTGGGAACGGAGGCTTGGCTGCTCTTGATGGATCTTCCTGAAGGAGTGCGCCTCAGGGGTACCGAGGCTGCGTTGGGCTGGCGTGTAGATTAGGAGTCTGCGCGCCAGAAAAGTCTTCGGTGAAGGAGCTCACGTGACCCATGTTTGTACACGTACTTCAACCACCTTGCAGGTCATCATGGCTACTACGTATCGCCCGCACATTCCTGACCAGCCCCGAGGAATGGTTGCCGCAGCAGCACCTGACCTATTTTGTCAGTGACGTGACTTTCGATGTGACCGTACGCTCCCTATTTGGGGATGGACGGCGCAACTCCCCCTATGACCCCGCATGGTGCTGAAGTGCTGGTCTATGCCTGAGCCAAAGGGGTCTTCTCCTCCCGCAAGATCGTCCGGAGTATTGGGGAGAATATTGCCTTTCGTGTGCTGGCCGCTGGCAATCATTCCAAGCATCGTACGATCTGTGACTTCCGGAAGCGTCATCTGGAGGATTTCCGGGCGCTGTTTATGTACGTCGTGCGTGTGGCCTGCAAGGGTGAGGTGGTGTGCTTCGGCACGCTCTCCATTGACGGGATGAAAGTGCGTGCGAATGCGAGCAAGCGCAAGGCAATGAGCTATGGTCGTATGATTCTGGAGAAGGGGAAGCTCTGGTCAGGGTTGTGTCCCTATTTTGCTGTAAAAACGAAACAGCGAGCACGATGAAAAGAAAAAGGTCACCGCCTGCAGGCAGATTGCGCAGGAAACCCGATTCCACGAACCTCAACCCTAAACGATGACCTATGAGGAAAATAACGCTGGACCTTGACATATGTAAGGACATGCTAACGCGGCAGGATGGCGTGAAGAAGCTCCAGGAGGATCTGTTGAATCAGGTCCTGAAC
>JAAXGV010000079.1 GCA_012271185.1 Rhodothermales bacterium | reverse complement strand
AGTAGATCCGCAGCATGACCGGCAGGCGCCCATTGCCCCGCTTGGGATAGTGTGGTTCGATGATGGCCAGAAAGTCTTCCCAGGGCAGCACGGCCTCCCTCTCTTCGAGCATTCGCTGCTTGCGGGTTTTCTTTGTTTTGGTATTCGAGGTCTGCGAAACTAAGCTACATGGTGGTTGGTTTTCGTGGGTTGCGCCGACATCAGTCTCAAACCCCGAGCTTAATCAGGAGTTCCTTATTGTGACAAGTTCTGTCCGTGAGGCAAGGTACAGGTTGCGGATTCGCTTCACGGACACGTACGGTCCCGATTTCTACCGTCTGGGTATCTATCGTTACAAATCCAATCCCGACCGGGTGACCGACGCAAATGCTCTGGCATAGTCTGTACCGGCTTCAGTACATTGAAATCCCAGATCCCGGATGGTACTGTAACTACACTGACGCCTTCCAGGCCACGCTGGAATTCAGCAGCGGCGACGATTATTGTTATGAAGCCATCGTAACGGACAGGTTGTTTGATGGGCACGAGAAGTCATAGACGGCAACACTGACCCTTCGTTTTGGGGACGCCGGTGGCGGTAGAAATGAACTGTTATTGCTTCTTTCCTCGCTGAGTGAGGACTATTTCGAGTATCAACGGACGCTGAAGGAACAATTCCTTTCCGGCCCGTTTATCGGGCCGCAGCGTGTGTATTCCAACGTGGAAGGAGGCTTGGGAATCTTCGCGGGATATACCAACACGAGTTTACTTCTCCAGCTTCCCGAATGAGAAGAAGCGTTCCAGATCACGTTTATCCCAGCTCCATCCGCGCTTCTGCTGCACGGGCGTGATGATCTGCTCCACCGCCTCGCGGGGTTGTGTCCCTAAATGATCGTGAAAACGAAACGGCGAATGAAGTGAACAGGCAAAGGCCGCATGAAGCGTCCGCATTGCGATCGGCATAACATGAGCCGTGCATAACAGGTCCGCACTGTTTCACGATGGAGGCATACCATCAAGAGTTTCAGCCCGCCGCGCCAGCAACAACCAAATTGCAGCACAATAGGGCCTTAACTGCCTGCTGGTGGATGCGGCAGTGCTGACGCGGTGCTGGCCGATGCGGGTTATCGCACAGCACAATCGGAACTTAACTCTGTGCAGTGCATCACCAGTCGGGTAACGAAAGTGTACCTGACTGGTAAGATGGAGCTCAGCAGTATCCCGTGAATACAGCAGGTCATGGCACAGGACAAACGGATGTGGGGTGGGCGCTTTACGGAGGTTACGGATCACCAGGTGGCGGATTTTACGGCATCGGTGGAGGTGGACCGCACGATGGCACTGGAAGATGTCCACGGATCCATTGCGCATGTGGTGATGCTGGGTGCGCAGGGCATCCTGACCGAAGATGAAGCCCGGCGCATAGTGCAGGGGCTTCGCGGGATTGAGACGGACATTCAGGCGGGATGCTTCCGGTGGCGTAACGATCTGGAAGACGTGCACATGAACATCGAGCATGCGCTGACTGACCGTATCGGTCCGCTGGGAGGAAAACTCCACACTGCCCGCAGCCGCAATGATCAGGTCGCAACAGACCTGCGCCTGTGGCTCAGAAAAGCAGTGCAGGAAATCATCCACGCGCTCCAGGCCTTCCGTACGGTTCTTGTGGATCTGGCGGAGACGCATCTGGATGTGATCATGCCTGGATATACACACCTTCAGGTGGCGCAGCCGGTGCTGCTGGCACACCATATCCTGGCGTATTACGAGATGTTCACGCGAGATGAGGCGCGGTTTGGGGAGTCACTGAAGCGTATCGGCGTATCACCGCTTGGCGCCGGGGCGCTGGCGGGCACAGGCTTTCCCATCGACCGCCGCAAGACAGCGGCGCTGCTGGGCTTTACGGCGGTGTCCCGGAACTCGATGGATGCTGTTGCCAGCCGCGACTTCACCATGGAGTTCCTGTCCCATTGTGCCATAGCGATGGTGCACCTTTCCCGGCTTAGTGAGGAGCTGATTCTGTGGTCAAGCCAGGAGTTCGGATTCGTCACGCTGCCCGACAGCCATACCACAGGGAGCAGCATCATGCCCCAAAAGAAAAACCCTGATGTGTGCGAGCTGGTGCGCGGAAAGACGGGCGGTGTCTGCGGAAATCTCATGGCCCAGCTGATGATGATGAAGGGCCTGCCTCTTGCCTACAACCGGGACATGCAGGAAGATAAGGCTGGCGTGTTTGAGGCCCAGCGTACGCTGCTTAATGCCCTGCAGCTGTACGCCTCCATGCTGCCCACCCTGCAGGTTCATGCGGATCGCATGCGGGAGGCGGCCGGCCGTTCTTACAGCAACGCGACCGACCTGGCGGACTACCTTGCACGCAAGGGAACACCATTTCGCGAGGCCCACGAGGTGACGGGCAGGCTCGTGGCGCTGTGCCTCAAAGAGGGCCTGGCGCTGGAGTCTTTGACACTCGAACGTATGCAAACGCTGAGCTCCCTTATCGATGCCGACATCTACGAGCATCTGGCACTGGCACAGGTGGTCAATGCAAGGACCAGCTATGGTGGCACAGCACGTGCTCAGGTGGAGGCCCAGGTCAGCCGGGCACGCCAGGCCCTGAAAGAACAGCGGCAGCCGGGCGGCGGATAATCAGGTGGAAGGCGGCTTTGGTGCAGACCCCATAAGGACCGCAAGGGGCTGCATCCCGCTGGCGTTCTCAAAAATGATTTTGATGGTGGCGGTCAGTGGCACGGCCAGAACCGCGCCCGCAATACCCCAAAGCCAACCCCAGAAGATCAGCGAAACGATAACAAGAAGCGGGCTAAGGTCAAGGTTCGTCGCCATCACCATGGGGTCGACCCAGTTGCCGACAACCATCTGGATGACAGCCATGCTGGCCAGAGCAATCAGCGGAGTTGTCAGCGTGTGAAACTGGAGCACGGCCGCAAGAAAGGCCAGGACCACTGCGGCAATAGATCCGATGTTGGGGATAAAGTTGAACACAAACGTGATAAAGCCCCAGAACACCGGGAAGTCCACACCGAGTATCCAGAGGACCAGTCCCACCAGCACGCCGGTAAGGCCGCTCACGAAGGTCTTGGCCACTAGGTACCGCCGTACGCCGCGTGTAATGTTTTGTGTTACGATTTCCACTCGCTCCGCGACTTCCTCCGGATAGGCGCGCCTGACTTTTGTGGCAAGCTCGCCGCTGCTTGCCAGGATAAAGAGCATAAACAGCAGTACGAGGAATGCATTGGCCAGGAATGTGAAGAACGAGCCCAGCCCGGTTGACACGAGCCCGGAGAAAAACGACAGGTTGATTACCCGGCTGGCATCCAGGTCTTCCACGTCGAGGCCCAATGGCCCGGCAATGCGCGCTGCGGCACTTTCGGCCTGTTCCACGAGCTCATCTATGCGCGACTCGTAGTGATTTATGGAAGTTGTGAGTGAGCGGGCGCTCTGATAGACAACCAGGCCGGCCAGTCCCAGTGCTATCGCGAGCGAGAGAAGCACCGCCGTAAGCGTCAGATAGGTTGGGATCCGCTTTCTCTTGAAGTAGACCACGAGCGGCTGAAACATGATAGACAGCAGCAGTGCCACGGCAAACGGCACGAGCACGGTGCGCAGTTCCAGCAGAGTAACGCCCACAAGGAAGGCCGCGATGATGCTAATGAGAACGAGGACCGCCTTGCTTCCTATAGCATCCTTCAAAAGAGATAGCGGCATAGCTGCGCGTCTTTACAGCATACTACCCGCTAAAACGGGCCCATGCTCATTGCTCGGCTGGCACGTGTCACAATTGTCAGGTCATGCTGCGCCTGGACCGGCAGTCACAGTCTTTCCCGGTAACAGCCGCCTCAAGCGTACGACCGCTTACAGGCACCCGTGGCATATCACCGGCATGCAGTGTATTGGGCTGACCCTGGACAGCGACTGGTAATGCAGCCTGACGATAGGCTGCATGATGGCAGAGGAGCCTGCTTGTGCAAGCATACTACACCGGTATGTTCATCAGGGAAAAGCTGAGACCGGCACCAGACTCGCGTCTTATGTACGGGCCTGGCTGATCGTGGCCTACGACCTGGCTTTGCCGTTCCGCCGCTGCAGGAGCCACAGCAGCAGTGCCGCGCCAGCGGACGCCAGGATCGCACTTTTGATGCTGAAGCTGCCCAGATCACCTATGCCGAAGAGCAGGCCGATGAGCCCGCCAACAAATGCGCCCGCAATACCGATGAGGGTCGTCTTGATGATGCCGATATGCTGCTTGCTGCTGGCGATCCATTTGCCAACATGACCCGCGATGAACCCCAGAAGAATCCAGCTGAGAAGCGCCATGGTTATATGTGCTTGTAGTGAGTTCCAGCCGCACACACTGCTTTACGGGTATCCTGCCGCACATGTTGCGGCTACCACGCATAGGCCAGGCTGAGCACATGCCCCGGGCCCTCGAAACCTGTGGCGAAAGGCACGTACGCGTAGTCAAATACCAGACGCTCCCAGTACAGCCCCAGACCAAAGGTGAATGTGCGCAGCTCATCGTTGCTGATGTGGCCAGCGCGCACTGTGGCAAGATCCAGCACGGTTACTCCCACGCCGGAGTGGATCCGTGTGATGCTCCCCGGTGTCAGGTGGGACACCTCCGCGGTAACCTCAAGGTCCAGCAGAGAGGCACCGTCCCAGTTCGCTACGATTCTGAACGGGTGCAAAGCGGCGCCCGCGGCGATCGTCCGGGGAAGAGTGGTGGCTGCGCCCTGCAGCTCGGACATCTGCCCTGCGTTGCGCAGGGCAGCCCCCAGCGTCACCAGCCTGCGCGGCAAATCCAGCTGCACGCCCACGTCAACAGCATAGCCCGACGCACCCGCATCGTAGATCCGCTCACGCAGGTACTTGACCGTTACACCGGCTCGAAGCAGCCCCAGGACCCGTGCATACGAAGCACCTATGCTCATGAACTGCGCACTGAAGGTGCCGGACGGGTCACCCGCAATCTCGCGCGCTTCCAGGTCGCCACTGTCAGTGGCGGTGACGGCCAGTCCCCAGGCACCACGCCGTCCTGCCTGCAGCCGGGCCGCCACGTCATAGGCACGTACATCGCCAATCCAGAGGCGGTGACTGATGCCCAGGTCGCGAGAAGCTGTCGCCAGCCCGGCAGGGTTCCAGTACGTTGAAAACGCGTCATTGGTGGCGGCCACTTGGGCGTCACCCATGGCACTGGCGGACGCATTAACACCGATCCGCAGGAACGTAAGGCCAGTATCCTGCGCTCCGCTGCCGCGAACACAGAAGAAGACCAGAAGGAGGATACACAGGAGCCGCATGGTCTACAGAAAGAAGCGCAGTGTGATCAGGTGGATAGTACCCAGCGCGTAAGGCTCAAGAACAAAAGCGTATGCGGCATGTATCGCGACCTCTCCAAGTGGCTGCATCACCATGAAGCCGGCACTCGGACGCACGGCTCCCTGTCCTGCTGACGCCGCACCGCCGCGGACCGTAAGCGCCGAAATGAGCTGGTATTCAATGCCTGCCCGAAAGCCAGTCTCGTGCAGTGTAAGCTTTTCAGAGCTGATCACTTCACGCAGCGTCCCGCCAGACTCCTGCACAGTGCGATGAAACACCTCTTTAACGACAAAGCGGGACTCGTACTCCGCAGAGAGGTACAGCTGCGGCAGCTGGTAAGATGCACCCAGCCGGATGCGCCGCGGAAAAGCATCCCGGGTGTTGCCGCCTGCACTGCGATGCTTCGAGGTGTCCCAGCCGTAACTGGCCAGAAGATCGTCCGCCACGGCGCCAATGCGCAGCTGCTCCGTTACTCTGTAGCTCATGCCCAGGTCTATGCCAATGCTGCGTGCTGCGGCGACGTTGGCAAAGAGGTCTGAGCGAAACAGCTGAAACCCGACCCCCACGGTAGTCCGTCTTTTCAGCCTGACACCAAAGGCGATAAAAAAGGCATACTCATGGACAGCAAAAGTGCCGGTATGGTACCCGCTGGCGTTACGCCCATCAAAAGAGTCAACGCCAGCATGCACGAGGCCGCCTGCAATGCCTGCCCGCGGACGCAGTGGCGCGGACAGCTGAACAAACTGGAGCTGCCGGTCCAGTGACATCAGCGCGGCCGAAACATCCACGCTCTGCCGCACCAGAAAAGGTGCCAGCGCAGGGTTGTAGTACGGACTGGCGTACCCCGTTGCATCCGCGGTGACGGCGTTGCCCATGGCTATGCCACGTGCGCCAAAACCCATTCTGGAAAACGCACCAGCATGCTGCGCATGCGCCGGAGAAAGCCAGTGCGCCAGCAGCAAGAACCCTAACGTAAAGGTGCGCCGCATCTATTCGATCACCAGAATCTTGCCCCAGAAGATTTGTCCGCCCGTCTGTATGGCATAGAAGTACGCGCCGTTGGCGGCGCGCATACCATTGTCGTCCGTGCCGTCCCACGGCACTTCCCGCTCGTCGCTTCCGGTGCTGGAATCGTTGAGGCGACGCACAGGGTTCATCCCGAAATCGAAGATGCGGATCGTCACCTGGTCTTCAGCGGTCAGTCGATAGCGCATACGCACCAACCGGTCAGAGCTCGGTGAAAACGGGTTGGGATAGGCGTACGTCTCAACTTTGGACACAAGCGATGCCGGAACGGTGGGAGGCAGTCCGTCCGGCGACAGCGGCACGTCTGCGCGGTAGCTGCGCCAGGTGTGGCCGCCATCTCTGCTGTTGAAGAGACTATCCCGGGTGCCAACCCAGATGCCGCTGGGAGCTACCTCCACGGCATAGGTCTCCGTGACCGGCGCCGTGGAGTGTCCGGACTGCGAAGGATCATAAAACTCACGTTCGGTACGAAATGTGCGTCCATCGTCTTCGGAAATAAAAAGCCCACCCAGGCCAGCGGCATACACACGACTCCCATCAAACGCAAAGTCGTAGGCAGTTTCACCGAAAAGCACCGGCTCGAACGTTTCGCCGCGGTCGCGTGATGCTACCACGCCGTAGTTTCCACTGCCGCCTTCGTCAGGGCGGCCAGGGCCTGTCGCGATCCAGATTGCGGGGGTGTTGCCGGGGCGCGGCTGATCCTCGATGGAAAGGATCCAGTTGCTTGTGAGTCCATCAGCCGTCGTATAGTGATACCAGCTTGCGCCGCCGTCCAACGAGCGGTTAAGTCCGCCGGCTGTGCCTGCCCATACGGTACCGGTAGCGTTAACCAGAACGCTGAATACCTGGAAATTCAGGCCGTAGAACTGATTGACAGGCACGCGCGTGGGCTGCACAAAGAACAGGAACTCGTACCCGAGCTCCGGCGACAGGTATCGTGTCGTGTCTGGCGGGAGTACAGTGCGCTCCCAGGTGAGACCTCCGTCAGTGGACCGGCGCAGGCCGGCCAGCTGACTGGCTGTCCAGACATGGCCGGTCATCGGATCATAGTCAATGTCCCAGGGTGGATTCTGCTCCGGCGCCGTGATGGCCAGCGTGGGCAGAAACACGTCACCATATGCCGTTAACGTGTCGTCCGGCAGGTCAAGAATGCCTGTGGTTGACGGATCGGTGTCGGACGGAGCATTGGGGGGGCGATAGGTCCAGACTACACCCGCATCCGGGGAATACAGAAATCCGCGCGCCAGGTGCACGGTCTGGTCCGCTCCTCCGGATTCCACAGCGCGTGTAGTGCCAATGCCTTCCCAGATCACATCACCGTCTATGTCAATCGAATATGCACGATTCACCAGGCCCACAAGGGAATCAGCATTGGCCACGTGCCACGTGGCACCGCCATCCAGCGTGACGTTCAGGAACGGGCCTACCCAGAGTGCGTCGCCTTCGGCGTGCAGATTGGTGATGCTGTTGTACAGGATGGAGTGCGTGGCGTGCTGCGCCCTTGCCCCTGCACACATCAGACACGTGATACAAAGTGCTGGGATCGCGGGTAGATGATAACGCATTCCTGAGCCGGTTAAGACTGTCACTGAATCACAACATCGCGGACGTGCACTGCGCTCTGCAGGCCAGCACGATCCGTTGCCTGAAACTCCAGCGAGTTGCTGCCAGGCAGATTGTCGCTGCTGATAAACACGCGTCTGGTGAAAAGGCCGTCACCAGCCGTGTCGTCACCGCTGTCCTGGCTGGAACCACACAGTGCTGCACCCCCGTCATCGCACATCAGAAGGCGGCTGGCAGGTGCATCCGCGTTCCAGAACTCCACCAGCGCCACGTCACTCAGCCCGTCCGGGTCGCTGACTGCGGCTATCAGAAGAAGACTGGCCGCAGGCTGTCCCGGTTCCGGACGCTGCAGTGTGTCTGGCACTGCCAGAGAGTCAATAGCCGGCGGACTGCCGGGCTCAAACGAGCGAAAGTAATGCAGCGGGCCGCGCACATCACCGCTTACGCGGCCATCTGTATCAACAGCATACACCAAGACCGTGTACGTCTGTACATGCAATGCGCTCAGTGCAAGTGTGACCTGCCGCTCGTAACGGCTGTCTCCAGCAGGCGTCAGAATGCCCGACTGTACAGGCGGTGCCAAAATCGAATGCGGTTGCACAACAAAGCGGACCTCGGACACTTCTGCGCTCTGACCCCGGGCAGTGACGCCGATGGTAACCGGAACGCGTATGCTGTCTTCGGTCACCTGCTCCGCGGGCAGCAGTGCATATATCACGCGTTGCGGAAAAAAAGAGAATTCGTCCAGCTCGGGCGGCCGCTGGTCCAATGGCGCAGGGCCCGGGGCGGTGTCACAGCCCGAGGCCGATGCAAGCACCAGGCTAAGGGCCAGAAATGCGCGCATCAGGAAGAGATTGCAAGTACGGCATGTGCCTCAGGTGCCGCGTGGTCTGTTATGCGAAGTAAAGCGGCCTGAAGCTGAAGCAGAACACGAAGATCAGCATGGCCGCAATGCCCAGGATGCGCCGCCTGCGCGACAGCACACTTCGCACCTCAACGGGTGGGTGTTCCACCTTGATGAAAAAGACCAGCAAAAAGCACCAGAGCAGCCAGCCGGTGTAGCCAAGCTGGGAGATCGGCTCGCCCACCAGACGCCCCAGTAAAGCCATTACAAGGATTCCGCATGCCGTAAGTAAGACCCAGCGCCTGTCCGAGCGAAAGACCCTTCGCAAAAGGAGCTGCAGCAGCAGGGCCAGAGGAATCCAGGTACCCAGTTCCTGGACCAGGGGGGATGCCCCGAGCCCGGGCAGTGCGATGGCTATGAAGCCAGGTCCATCCTCTGCCGCGCCAATAGCCATGGACACAAGCAGAAAACAGACGAACGCCTGGGAGATGCGAAGGTGCCATCGCGGACCCACCAGCGCGTACATGATATGCCCGCCGTCAAGCTGCCCCACGGGCATAAGGTTGAGTGCGGTAAAGAAGAGCGCCAGCCATGCAGCAAAGAGCACCGGATAATGGTACAGCTCATACAGCGGCGGGAGGTTGTCAGCGAACTGGTTCAGCCCCCAGTGCAGGGCTGTTGATCCCAGCGTCAATTGTGTGCCGCCGGTCGCCTGGAGTGGCTCTGGCGGAAAGGTCCCATGCTCCCCGATATAGGCAAGGAGTGGCTCATGGCCGCCCACACTGAACATGTATTCCGGCGGGGGCGCCGCCACCACGGCGCAGAACAGAATCGGAAGCGCCACCAGAAAGCCTGCAACGGGCCCAGCCACTCCGATGTCGAAAACTGTTCGTGTGGAAAGAATCGGCTCCCGCATATTGATGACAGCACCCATTGTACCGATGCCGAGCAGTGGCGTGGGGATATAATACGGGAGCGAAGTCCGCACCTTGTGCCGGCGTGCAGCGAAGTAGTGCCCAAACTCATGGACTGTGAGAAACAGGAGGAGGAGGCAGGCAAACAGGCCTCCGTCCAATACCATCTGCGTGCTGATGGGCAGCCCCGCCAAGCTGAAGAGAACTGTGCTGGCGGCCCAGGCCTCGCTGCGCCCGATAAAAAAAAGACTGGTGGTGAGTCCCGTCGAGACGGCTGTTATCAGGAAGAGCGTGATATGCAGCCAGTAGCGGTCTTTACGTGTATGGCCCGTCACGCCGGGCTGTTTCGCGAAGCGGGCATAGTCTGATGCGTCCACACAGGCGGCAGCAAAAAAAGAACCAACTTTAATGCTTGGCAGTCCCCCATGTTCAAGTCAGGACAGCACGTCCAAGCCAGCTTCCACGCGATTCAGCGCGACACGGATATCGTCCATGGATGCTGCATAAGAGATGCGCAATCCGTTCGGATCGCCAAAGGCTGCGCCTGGGACCAGTGCCACGTGGTGCTCTTCCAGGAGATAGAAGCAAAGGTCCTGGCTGTCGCTGATGGTTCGCCCCGAAGGTGCACGGCGTCCGTAATAGTAGCTGACCTGGGGAAACAGGTAGAAGGCGCCTTCAGGCTTGGGACAGTGACAGCCTTCCATGCCATTCACTCGAGCATGTGCATAGTCACGGCGCGCATGAAAGGCTTCCACCATCCTGTGTATCGGACTCATACCCATGCCAAGAGCCGCGATGCCTGCGCGCTGACTGATGGAGGACGGCGCGGAAGTGAACTGCCCCTGCAGTTTTGCTGCCGCCTTGACAATCTCCCGGGGGGCGGCCATGTAGCCCAGACGCCATCCAGTCATTGCATAACACTTGGAGAATCCGTTCACCGTGACTGTGCGCTCCTGCATGCCCGGCAGCGAGGCGATCGGCACATGCGTTTCCTCATAGATCACATGCTCATAGATCTCATCGGAAACGATATAGATGCCCGGGTACCGACGCAGCACGGCGGCCAGCGCTTCCAGCTCGCCTTTCGTGTACACCGACCCGGTAGGATTGGATGGTGAGCACAGGATCAGAAGCTGCGTCCGGTCCGTGATGGCTGCTTCAAGTGCGTCCGCCGTCAGCCGATAGTTCGTGTTCACACCCGCAGGCACAACGACCGGTGTAGCACCGGCCAGCCGTATCATCTCCGGGTAGCTTACCCAGTATGGGGCGGGTATCAGCACTTCATCCCCTTCGGCGCACAGGACACACACCGCCATGGCAACAGACTGCTTGGCGCCATTAGAGCACAGTATCTCATCCGGTGTGCAGGTGAGGCCGTTGTCACGCTGCAGCTTTGCGCAGATTGCCTCGCGAAGCTCAGGCATGCCGGTATTCTGCGTGTAGCGGGTGAAGCCTTCGCGGATGGCGCGAATGCCAGCCTCGGCTATGGGGGCCGGTGTTCCGAAGTCAGGTTCGCCAGCGCTCAGAGAGATCACAGGCTTGCCTTGACGCTTAAGCTCCTTCGCACGCGCGCTCATGGCGAGCGTGGCAGAAGGTTGCATGGAGGCGACTCGAGGGTTGAGTTTCACAGGTACCACGGTCTAACGTTTTGAAGAAAACCTTGCATGCAAGGCGGTGGCGACAACCGGTGGCACGAAAGGCGCCAAGTTGCCGCCCCAGCGGGCAATGTCACGAACCAGGCTGGAACTCGTATGGGCATGGGCGGGTGCCGTCAGCAGGTAGACGGTTTCAAGACCCGGGCAAAGCTGACTGTTGGCCATCGCCATCCGGGCTTCCGCGCCGAAGTCACATGCTGTCCGGATCCCGCGCACCAGTGCGGTTGCGCCGCGCATCCGGGCATATGGTGCAACAAGCCCGGCAAGGGAGTCTACAGAAAGGTTTTCAATTCCCATCGCAGCTTCCCTGATGAGTGCCACACGTTCGCCGGCAGGCATGAAGCTGGTCTTGCCAGGGTGAATGGCCACTACGATCTCAACAGCGTCAAAGAGGCGCAAAGCGCGTCGAGCAATGTCCAGATGCCCCAGTGTGAACGGATCAAAGGAGCCGGGATAGAGTGCCAGGTGCGCCATGTTGTCAGGGATTGGCGGGAGTGAAGATACTGACAGTGGTGCGCCCGTAGGGGCGGCTGCAGACCAGATGCTCATGCCCGTGAAAGGACACGCGCTTATCATGCTCCAGCACAAAGAGGCCGTGTGGTGTCAGGTTGGGCAGTGCACTTGCGGGCAGCTCCAGCATAGAGGCAAGGGCATAAGGGGGATCAGCAAAGATGACATCGCAGGCAGCGTTACTGAGGCGTTCCAGGTATTTGACGGCATCCTGGCGCAGAAAAACACACTGCAGAGCCACGCCCAGCCGCTCAGCGTTTTTGCGGGCCGCCGCGAGAATGCGCGCATTCTGTTCCACGAAAATCACGCGGCGAGCACCACGGCTGATTGCTTCGAGTCCCAGAGCGCCTGTACCCGCAAAGAGGTCCAGCACCTTTGCACCCTTTAATGGTAAACGGTGCGTGACAAGGTTGAAGATGGCTTCGCGTGCGCGGTCCGTGCTGGGCCGCATGCGCAGTCCTCTGGGCACGCTCAAAGGCCGGCTGCGCAGCGTTCCTGCGATGATGCGCATGAACAGGAGATTATCGTAGCCCCATGGTACGCCGGAAGGGCACGCTTGCAGACAATCGGCGTAACAGACATCAAGCTAATGCCCTATGAAGGTTTTTGTTACCGGAGCCACGGGGTTCATCGGGTCTTACGTTCTTGAGCAGCTTCAGGCAAGCGGGTATACGGTCCGGTGTCTGGTTCGCGGGCATGCGCCTGAGGGCGTCGAATCCGTGCGTGGCGATGTCACAGAGCCCGCAACCCTTGGCGGAACGATGGACGGCTGCGGTGCGGTCATACATCTGGTGGGGATCATCAAAGAAAAGAGGGCACAGGGCATCACGTTCGAGTTGCTGCATACTGAGGCGACGGGAAACGTTGTGCAGGAGGCCCGGCGTGCGGGTGTGGAGCGTTTTGTGCACATGAGTGCGAACGGCGCAGCGCCCGATGGAGTCAGCCGTTATCAGGTCACGAAGTGGCAGGCAGAAGAGCTGGTGCGTGCGGCGGGCTTTACGCACTGGACGGTTCTGTGTCCCGGGCTGGTGTTTGGCAGGCCAGCGCCCGGCACCACTGAGTTCTGTACACACCTAGCCTGCATACTCAGCTTGCCCTTGCCGGTTGTTCCGCTGTTCGGCAAGGGAGACTTCAGGCTGCAGCCTGTGTCGGCCAGTGAGGTGGCCGCAGCGCTGGTCCAGGCGATTACGCGGGACGCGGTGCACAGCCGGCGCATCACCGCGGTGGGCCGCGAGTCATTGACATACCGGGATGCCATAGACCGTATCACGCAGGCACTGGGGCGCAGGCCTCGGGCGAAGATGACATTGCCCCCTGCGCTGGTACGGGCGGCAATCAAGCGGTTTGACCGGCTGGGGATCGTGCCCATCACGCTGGACCAGTTTGATATGCTTATTCGCGGCAATACGGGCGACCCTTCGCTGTTCTACCAGAGCTTCGACCTTACGCCTCAGCCATTTACGCTGCAGAACCTGTGCTATCTCCGAAGGCGCGTTCAGGACCGTTGCTGCAAGTAGTCGTCAGGGTCGCTGCTTCGGCTGCATGGTTTTTCCTGGCTGCGAGCGCTCTGCGTGCCCAGGAAAGGCCTGACTCTTTGGCACAGCCTGATGCGGTGACGGCCCAGGAACCCTTTGCCGGTTTTGAGCCGCTCGATGCGGGCGCGGCCGATGGGGATTCGCTGCTGCACTTTGATTATGACCTGACTGTCTCGCTTGGGCGGCGTGCGGGTTCGTTCATGTATGATTTCGGAGCCTTTGGATGGCCGGCCGGGTGGAGCTATCTGGGTGCCAGCCCCAACCATGCGGTGCTCTACTGGCAGGGCATCCCGTTTGATGATCTTGTGACAGGCCGTCCGCGATACGACCTGCTGCCTACGGCGTTGCTGAGTGCACCAGGGGTGGCCTTGGGCGCGCGGTCTGTGCCAGTGGCGGTACTCACGCGGCTCCGCGCGTTTGACGCTTCGCGTCCGCTGACGGAACTGCATTACCAGGCCGGCGACAACAGCCTGCAGCGCATCACGGCACTGCATACGCAGCGGGTGCCGAAAACAGTCATGGGCCGACCCGGCCTTTTGCAGGGATTGTTTGCGTACGCTGGCGGTGCCGCCGTGGGAGAGTACGCCGGCAGCAGGCTTCAGCGGATGCGGCAGCTGCTCTTGGGCGCTCAGTATCAGCAGGTGCACTGGTCACTGGAGGCACTGTTTCTGCACAACCAGCGCCGCCTTGGTGCGCACGGTGGTGTAGTACCCGTGCGGGACTATGAGAGCGTCTACAATCGCCTCACCGCGACTACGCGTGACGACAAGGCGGTGCGGCGTGATGTGCGGCATGATGCTTCTGTGACACTTCGGGTTGGGGCGCTTGCACTTCAGGCATGGCATGTATACGCGCGTATGCGGTATACCCGTGCGCCGGGTGACGCTGCGGAGGTGACATCCAGCCGGTGGGGCTTGCGCCTTCGCAGACCTGTAGAGTGGGGCGCACACCGGATGCGAATTCTCGCAGAAGGGTACATGCAGGGCGCAAGCGCACGTGCCCATGCTGCGCTCAGGGACTCGGTCGGTACAGGTGCTGTGACCCTGGCCGGCGAGGCGGGCGTCTCTCTGGCACAAGGCACAGTGTTTGCCAGCGCCGCTGCTGAGATTGTATACCGGTGGACTGTCTATGCATCGGCGTTCAGCGTTGGCATCGCGCCAAGCCGTGCTGCTATACAGGGTTTTGGAAACTTTGTGGTTCCACTGTCGAGGGTGCCTATTGGTCGCACGGAGCAGATCCGCCTGGGTGCACGTATCCGCCGGGGCATCCTGGATGTTGACCTTTTCGGGTTTGCGGGGCAGGAGCACAATCTGCACGATTTTTACGGGCAGCGCAGTGACAGCGCGGTGGTGCGAGTACACGAGGGTGCTTTGCGTCTGGCAGGCGTGGTACTGGATGCGGGCCTCAGGCGCAGCGCGCAGCGTGGATTCTATGCACATGCGCACGCACTGCGGATAATCCTCAGGGGCAGCATACCCCGCGCACGTGAAGAGGCCGTACCCGCGCTGTACGGGCAAGGTCGCATTGGTGCGCGGTACCGCTTGTTCACGGGTGACCTGAGGCTGGATGTTTCGGTGCGTGCACGGCTCTGGACGGCCATGACAAGCCGTATGCTGCATGCGCCAACGGGTCTTCTGACCTTGCCGGAAGACCCTGGACTGTATCCGGAGGAAGGGCGCCTTCCTGCGTCAGCTGTGGTAGACATCGTCGCAGAGGCCGGGGTACGGACAGCGGTGCTGTTTGCAGCCTACGAGAACATTCTCAGCGGTTCACCGCTGATGGCGGGCAACCAGATTGTGCCCCTCTACCCATTACCGGCCATTCGCTTGCGGTTTGGTGTGTTTTGGCCGATCGTCAACTGACGGTATGTCTGGGGAAGACTTGTGAGGTGCTTTCGGAAACTCCGCAAGGCGGCAGAAATGCAGCGTTCTGGAGCAGGTGCTTTTTCGGGGAGATCGATTTGTGAGGTTTCACCGGCTGAGTCCGGTTCCAGCGCGAGGTGTGCATAACGGCTGCCAGGCAGACTGTGCAGTTCGGGAGTCAGCTCTGTGGGCTGCCTCCGGCGCAGCGCCTTCTGGTGGTCGGCTCAGCGAGGGGCGTGAATCCTGAGCTGCGGGCCAGTCGTAAGGAAGATAGCAGTATATCGCGCTTGCTGCGGAACTGTTCGAACGCCTGGCCCCGATGCGGGGTATATATGGTATGAAAGGTGTCTGGCCCACAGCATACGAGCAACAGGTCCTGTACGACATTCATGCCTGGCGCAGCCGCAAGCCTGGCCTCATTGGATGGGGTGTGGAGAAAGCCAACAAGGGGCTCCGATGCGTTACCAACCTTGCCTTTAGCGTCCCTGGCGCACAATGGATCATCGATAACGTTGTTGCAGGGCTGCTGCAGGTTGTCAATGAGCTTGCGCAGGATACTGTCTGGCGCGAGTCAATCTATGCAGAGTACCGCAAGCGCGGCTATCCCGTGCAATGCGCAGACGACATACAGTCTCTGGATCTTCGTGCTGTTGATACAACGCTGCAGGGAGTAGATATCAAGTACCGCTCTGTTACCGCTGCGCAGGGTGTGGCGGCGGGTATTGCCGGCGTTGCCGGCGTGATCCCGGATGTGGTAGGGCTGGTGGCTCTGAGTCTGCGTGCCGCTGGTGAATATGCCACGTATTGCGGCTACGACATGACGCTGGATACTGAGCGGTGGTATGCCCTTCATATCCTGCATGCCGAGGCTCAGTCCGCAAGCGACAAGCACCTTGAAGACTTGGCTCCGGCAACCGTTGTGTCGCAGGCGCTGGCGGATCAGCACACCAAGAAGACTGTGGAGCAGGTTGCGGTGTCCACCTCGATCAGGCGTGTGACGCGTGCTTTGGGACAGCGGCTGACCACAGCCAAGCTTGCCCAGGTTGTGCCGATGGCTGGTGCACTGATAGGCGGAGGAGTCAATGCGCTTTATACGAAGCGCGTGTGCACCGCAGCGCTGCACCTGTATCGAGAGCGGCGCCTGCTGGAATCGTATCCTTTCCTCCGGTGATGCACAGGTACGCAGCATACTGGTTTGTCATGGCAGCGCTGGCAGTCGGCTGTCAGCAGGAGCCGCCGAACTTCGTGTTCATCCTGGCAGATGACCTTGGCTACATGGATACAGGTGCCTATAATCCGGACACGTTCTACGAAACGCCCAACCTGGACCGGCTGGCCCGCGAAGGGATGCGTTTCACGCAGGCCTATGCAGCGGCACCCGTCTGCAGTCCCACACGGGCCAGCATCCAGACCGGACTGTACCCGGCACGGATCAACACCACCGACTATTTTGGTGCTCCGCAGCCGGACGAGGTCGGCGAGCGGTGGCGCGCGACCCGTGCGCTGCTGCCCGCGTCCTATGTCAGTGCGCTTCCCCACGACACGGAAACCATCGCGGAAGTGCTCCAGACCACCGGATATCGTACATTTTTTGCCGGCAAATGGCACCTGGGTCCTGAAGGGTCGTGGCCGGAAGATCACGGCTATGAAATCAACAGGGGCGGACATCGCAGTGGCGGACCCTATGGGCCGGGCCGCTATTTTGTGCCGTACGGCAACCCCCGGCTCGAGGACGGGCCACCGGGCGAGCACCTGCCTGCACGCCTGGCGAAGGAAACTGCGTCCTTTATCGCCGGTGCAAAAAATGAGAAGTTCCTTGCGTTCCTGTCGTTCTATTCCGTGCATACGCCACTGATGACCCTGCCAGCTCTGGAAGCAAAGTACAGCGCCAAGCCTGCTCCGGAAACCACCTGGGGCACCGAAGGCGCCCGCAAGGTGCGCCAGGTCCAGAACCATGCCGTCTACGCCGGAATGGTGGAATCCATGGACACCGCGATTGGTGTGGTGCTCAGGACCCTGGACTCCCTGGGTCTGGCAAACAACACTGTGGTGATCTTCACCTCTGACAACGGCGGACTCAGCACCTCGGAAGGGCATCCAACCAGTAACCTGCCGCTGCGCGCAGGCAAAGGCTGGCTCTACGAAGGCGGTATCCGCGAACCAGCGATTGTGCGCTACCCGAAGCTTGCGGCAGGCGGATCGACAAGTGATGCACTCATAATGAGCACGGATTTTTTTCCTACGCTGCTTGAGCTGGCTGGCGTGGTGTCACCTCCAGTCGATGGAACGAGCTTTGTTCCGGTTTTGAACGGGTCAGAAAAGGCGGACCGGAGGGACCTCTTCTGGCATTATCCCCATTACGGCAATCAGGGCGGTTCGCCGGGGAGTGCAGTCCGGAGTGGACCGTGGAAGCTTATTCGGTTCCACGAAGATGGGCGCGAAGAGCTGTACCATCTGGGGCAGGATGTGTCTGAGGCCCACGAAGCGGAGAACGAGGACACTGCTAAAGTGTTGCAAACACGTCTGTCAGCATGGCTGGCGGAGGTTGATGCGCGGATGCCTTCACGCAACGAAGAACTCGGTAACGCTCAGAACCAGAAAAGACCATGAGCGACTACACCGGCGTCCAATGCTCGTTCTGTGGCCTGTACCATAGCCAGGTTCAATCCATGGTGGCCGGGCAGACGGATGCCTACATCTGCTCCAGATGCATCCAGGAGGCGTCGAGTATCGTGCAGGAAGAGTTGGAGGTCTACCCCGAAGATCTGCCTGAATACGAATGCCCCACAAGGCGATACAAACTCTTTCCGATCGAAATCAGGGAGAAGCTGGACAGGTATGTCGTCGGACAGGAGCAGGCCAAAAGGGTGCTTTCGGTGGCTGTCTACAACCACTACAAGCGGATACGTGCGCGGGAAGGCATCAGCGTGTATACCGGTGTTGAGATAGAAAAGTCCAACATCCTGCTCTTGGGTCCCACGGGAACCGGCAAGACGCTGCTGGCACGAACGCTGGCGCGCATACTGAATGTGCCGTTTTCCATCTGCGATGCGACGGCGCTCACCGAGGCCGGGTACGTCGGCGAGGACGTGGAATCAATCCTGACGCAGCTGCTGGCAGCCGCGGACTACGACGTAAGCAGCGCCGAGAGGGGCGTCATCTTCATTGACGAAATAGACAAGATTGCACGGAAAGGCGACAACGCGTCGGTGACACGGGATGTCTCCGGGGAGGGTGTGCAGCAGGCGCTGCTGAAGGTGCTCGAGGGTACGGTAGCGCGTGTGCCTCCCAAAGGCGGACGCAAGCATCCGGAGCAGAGCCTGACCAACATCAACACGCAGGATATCCTGTTTGTCTGCGGGGGTGCTTTTGTGGGATTGGCCGAAATCATCGCCCGCCGCATAAGCGCCAACGTAATAGGCTTCGCTACGGGCAAAAAGAAACATATGGATCATCATGATCCGCGCATCCTGCAGTACGTGGAGCCGGATGATCTCGTCAAGTATGGAATGATACCGGAGCTTATTGGACGCTTGTCGATGACAGCCTCGCTGACTCCGCTAGGCGATGAAGACATGATGCATATACTGGCGCACACCCAGAACGCGCTGGTCAAACAGTATCAGAAGATGTTTGCGCTGGATGACATTGAGCTCACTTTTGATGATGCGGCGCTGGATGTCATTGTAAAGAAAGCCCAGGAGCGCGGCACCGGCGCACGCGGGCTGCGCAGCGTGATGGAGAGCAGGATGCTAGATGTCATGTACAGTGCCCACAAGTTCTTGGGCACTGGACGATGCCGGGTCACAGTAGACACGATACTGCATGGCGCACCGCCCGTATATGAGCAGCGCAGAGCGTCGGCATAGTGTTTTAAAGGCTGCTGTTCGTATCCTCCTATTGGTCCTGGGTGCCCCGGACGGGGTCGTAGTGGCACAGTCCCACCTCCTGGGCGCCAGCACCACCACGCGTGTCAAAAGCATCAGCTTCACGTTTGAGGATGTGCAAGTTGAGCCGGAGTCTGTGCTTAAGGAGCTTATTGCCACACGTGCGCCCCGGCTGAAAGACCGCCTGCCCGGCCTGCTCCAACGGGACAGGGATGCGTTCCGGCTTGATCCAATAGAGCTTCAGCGCGATGTCGTGCGGCTGCGCACCCACCTGCAGTCCATAGGCTTCCTGCATGCCCGTGTCGACTACGCCGCCTCAAGGTATGACCTCGGAAAAGACGAGATACGTGTTCGCTTCACGATCCGGCACGGCCCGCCTGTTATCATCCAGGATGTGGGATTCTACACAAACGGCGGATATTTGGCCAGCGCCTTTGAGGGCGAAGTGCGTGCACGGTGGATCAGCTTTCGTGATCGGACAAGCTTCCGGACAGGAGACCGCTATACCACACTTGGAGCTGTCCAGATAGAAGATGAGGTGCTCGGCTGGCTGTACGACCAGTCGTATGCGTTTGCCACGCTCGATACGCAGGTGGAGATCGATACCGTACACAGCACGGCGGATATCAGCTTTTTCGTTGACCCGGGGCCGGCAGGCATCATAGCGCAGGTTGATGTGGAAGGAACCCGCAGGGTGAGCACCCGGCTGGTCGAGCGTGCGCTGCCCTTCAAGGTGGGAGATGCCTTTGCGAACCGGCATCTCGTGAAGGGACAGCGTGCACTTTTTGAGCTTAATCTGTTCCAGATCGCACGCGTCCATGTGCCGCCGCAGGAGCGGGATTCCACGGTAACAGTACGCGTGGACCTGCGTGAGGCGCGCCAGCGCTATCTCTCAGCCGAAACCGGTTACGAGCAGCGCCATGGCTTGCTTGGGCGGGGGCGCTGGTCACATCGAAACTTCATGGGCGGCGCAAGAATCTTTACAGTCACGGTGGAGCTGCAGACCGGCGTCCTGGCATCCAAAGCCGCACTCCTGCACCGCCTGGGACGCGCTTCCGTTGCGCTCACGCAGCCTAACATCTTCGCGGACAACCTCACAGCGGTAATAGAACCTTTTGTACAGATCGAGAAGGACCCGCTGCTCTTGGATACCAGCCTGCCCTTTGGCATAAATCGGCGCGAGTACGGCGCCAGCGGTACGCTGATCTACGGGCGCCTGACGACACGCGTATTCAGTCTGCAGTACAGTATGGCACGTGCTGCTGCATTTTCGGACGGCTCTGCCGTGGAGACGCGTGATGCCTACAGCAAAGGTATAGTCACCCTTAGCGGTCTGCTGGGATGGACAGACAACTTGCTCAATCCGCGCCGCGGGTACAGCATACAGTCTTTTGTAGAGCAGGGAGGCGCTTTGGAGCACCTGCTGGGACAGCAAGGCCTGGAGTATGCGAAGGTGAGTGTGGAGGCCTCAGGATTTATCCCGCTGACGCAGGACCTTTTTATTGGCATGCGGATGGCGGGTGGACATCTTTGGCCGGGACATGCCGACGCTGAGATACTCTACAGGGACAGTATCGGGGCGGCTAAGGACCCTCAGTTCTTTTCGCCCATGGAGAACCGTTTCGATCCGGTGCGCTTCTATGTGGGTGGTGAAGATGTTCGCGGGTGGAGTTCAGGCCTCGTGGGTCCCAAAGAGGTTCGGGGGGCACTGGTGCGCGACGAAGACGGTGCTGTCGTCTATGTGGGAGACGAGCCGCAGACGAGCATTGCACGCTATGAACCAGTGGGCGGGCTGGTGCGCGCTTCAGCAGGCGTAGAGCTGTGGTACCGTTTGGGGGGACCGTGGCGCGTGGCAGTGTTCCTGGATGCCGGCCAGGTGTCGTCCCGGTCTGTAGAGGAGCCGGGCTGTACACGGCTGGCGTTCCGGGATGCGATGGCTACGCAGCCGGTGGTAGTCCAGTGCGGATTCAGCGATACTGGCCGGCTGGCCTGGGGTGGCTTTAAACTTGGGACCGGGATAGGGATGCGTTACGAGACGCCTATCGGATTTGTGAGCGTGGACCTGGCGGTGAAAGTCAACCCGGATGCGCTGGATCTGCAGACGCCCCGCAACGCTTTTCTGGTGAGCAGGGGGCTGGCGGAGGCGGAGCGCAGCCAACTCAGTCGCCTGGGTGTTCACGTCAGCATCGGGCAGGTGTTCTGATGGGACGGCTTCCCCGGAAACGCTGGTGGTTCGTGCCGGTCGTGCTGCTCCTGGCGGTACCCCTTGTGCTGCTGGCGACACCGTGGGGGGTACGTACCGCGCTGCGCATGGCGCTAAGTGGAACGGGTGTCTCCATTGAGGGTGCTCGTGGCAGCCTGGTCACTGGCGTAACGGTGTACGGCGTGGACCTCGAAAACGAAAGCCTGCGGCTTCGCGCCGACACGGTTCGTGCACGTTATCGTATGAACATGCTGATGCGCGGAAGCGTGCACCTCAGGCAGCTTGAGGTAAGAGGCATGGACCTCGAGGTAAAGGCTGTGGCAGCTGACAGCTCGGAGGCGGAAGCGCCTGGGTCAATGTCAATAGACATAGCCAGCGCGGGTGTCTACCGGTCCTGGCTGACGCTCCCGCTATCTGCAGATACGTCGGTGCAGATAGACATTCGGAGCCTCGAAGCAGCCGTCTCGCTGGGCCATGCCTTCATGCTAAGGGTTGACACGATTGACGCCGCCGCCCGTGTTGGTGCGGAGCCGCTGAGGATAGCCGGACGGTTTGGGATGGCTGAGGGTCGAGTGTACACTGATCCGCTCCGACTCTTCAACGGGCGTACCGATGTGTCGCTTGAGGGGTACCTGGGCCTGCCTGCTGACGCAGGCCTCCGGGTTACGGCAGCCCCTCTGTGGATGGGCGACATCGGGCTGCTGACGCGAATGGCGGGAGCCGACAGCCCGCTTATGCTGGCGGCCACCGTAACACACGAAGAGGGACTTCTGCACGTTACAGGGGAGGGGACACTGCCTGATGACGGGCGAGTCACGGTGGATGTCCGGGCCGCAATGGACAGCCTTCTGGATGCACGGCTGGTGACCCTGCGCAACGTGGACCTGCGTCTGATCGATTCCACCCTTACAGGAGCCTTCACGGCAAACCTTGCGGGGTACGTGAGACAGGACGAAACGGGGCAGGTGCAGGGCGCAGTCGATATACAGATGCTGGAAAGCACGCTCGCTGGCCTGGTCCTGGAAAGCGGCGACATACAGGCAGCACTGAGCGGAGACGAAGCCAGCTGCAAAGCAGATCTGCGTATCAATGGCACCGACATCGGCCTAACGGGCCTGGCCGGAGGCTTCGGCGCGGAGCCTCACTACGCTCTGAAAGGCCGGTTTGACGGACTGGACCTTGCGAGTCTTGGTGCACCCGCAACAAGTGTCCTGGGCGGCACAATCCAGGTTGAAGGCGGTGCGGGCGGGGTGTGGGCGCACGTGCACATGGCGTCCGGCGCTTTGGGTGCACTCCCGCTTACGGAAATGATCATAAACGCACGGCACAGCGGCAAGGTGCTTGATATCAATGTGTCTTCCGTTGTGGGCGAGGGGTCGCTCGCTCTGGAGGCTTCGCTGCTGACGGGTGCCATGCAGCAGCAGCTGAATGCAACGCTGCAGCTGTCGCGGCTCGATGTGGCCGGCATGCTGGCACGTCCGGAGACGAGCACGCTTACCGGCCGCATCACAGCGCACGCTCGAGGTGCCTGGCCGCCCGATTCCGGTGGTGTCGTGATCGAGCTGACAGACTCCAGGTTCGATGTCTATGAGATTGACACTATGCAGGTGTGGGCAGCCATCGATGGGGCTGAGGTCCACGCTGCCGGGCGCGTGGACCTGGCACAGGGGTGGCTGACATGGGCCGGCTCAGGTCGCCTGTTTGATGAGGTGCCCTTCTACACGGTCACAGAGGCGCGCTTCGGCAGCGTGGATGTTGGAGCCTGGGCAGAGCCGTGGCACAGTGATCTCAATGGCACGATGCAGCTTGCCGGCGGAGACGGTCACAGGCTGACGCTTCAGCTGCTCCCGTCGGTTATCAATGAGCAGCCGGTGGACTCCGGTCGCGTGGAGCTGTTGCTCCTGGGTGCGACACTGGGCGGAAAGGTGGTGCTGCACATGCCGCAAGGCGGCATGGATGCCTCGTTCGAGAGAGATTCGACTGTCTTGTTGGCGGGCAGCGCTTTCCGCGACCTGGATCTGGGTGCGCTGCTGAACCTGGAGGGTCTGACAACAAGACTGAGCGGAGCTACTGACACGTTCCGCGTCACGCCACGGGGCCTCATGGCCAGTGTTTCGCTCGAACCATCTCTTGTGAACCAGCTGGCAACAGATCATGCGTCGATACAGGTCGCAGCCGACAGCGGACATTACGCCCTGAAAGGTGTGGTGGACTGGGAGGGTGGCGGACTCAGGCTGGATACCGTCCATGGCCGATGGTTCGATGCAGTACCAACCTACGTCGTGCGCGGTAACGCGCAGAATCTGGATATGGACGCGCTGCTCGGGATGCCAGCGATCTTTTCCGGTGCTGTTGACATCCGGGGTACAGGGACCGATCCGGCGACCATGGTCGTGGATCGTGCACATGTGCGCGCAGCAGATTCCCGCTACGGGGATGTCGCCATAAGAGATTTTCATGCCATGCTGACACTGAGCGGTGGCATGTTGCACGTCGATACCATGGAGCTGCGCAGCAGCGCCGTGCGTTTCAAGAGCGGTGGCAGCATATCGCTCTTTGGCGGGGCCGATGTGCCGCGCACCTTGACTGTGAGCGGTGCTTTGCTGGATGCTCAGGCCCTGGCGGCGCTCTTTGGTTACGACAGTGCAACTAACGACCCTGTGCTGGGTGATACGATTTCACTGGTCTTCACCAGTACCGGCGACACGGTTTTCTTTCAGAGCCGCGTCCAGGTTTCAGGAGCCACTGCCGGCAAGGTGCGCGTCCTGGATGCGCATGCAGGGGCCAGCGGACTGGTGACAATCGACAGCACGGGTGAGCGGTCTTTGGGCTTGGACAGTGTCTGGGCAGGTATGCAACGCATCTCCATACCCGGCCTGGCGGCCCGCAGTGCTTCAGCCAACGTCAGCCTTGGCGGGGACACGTTGGTCTTTACAGCCACGGTCGCCATCGATGAGGCGCGTGATGTCACCTTGCAGGGAACGGCGGACCTGCAGGCCCAGAAGGTCAAGCTGCAGCAGCTTGATGTGAACCTGGGCCCGGAGCGCTGGCACCTGAACCAGGAATCAGAGATAACCTTTGGCGATGAATACCGCATTCGCCACTTCCTTCTCGTGGAGCAGGATCAGGAGATTGCACTTGACGGCCTTCTGGACCTTGATGGTCGTCAAAGCCTGGCTCTCACGCTTTTCAACTTTCGTCCGGAATCTGTGGCGGACCTGCTTGGACAGCCTGGCCTCGGAGGTGTGATCAATGGCGACTTCGCATTCAGTGGCCAGGCTGCTTCGCCTCAGCTGAACGGATCCATCACCGCAGCGCTGGAGGCTGGCGGCACACCTGTCGGGACGCTGGATGCCACAGTCGGGTACACGAACGGCCGCATGAGCCTCGATGCCAGCCTAGTGCACGTGGATCAAAGCACGCTCATGCTCTCCGGCCATTACCCTGTGGATCTGCGCCTGGTGCAGCCGGACGCAATGCCATTGCCGGACGATGTTATGATTGAAGTCGAGGCCGATCAGTTCAACATAGGCTGGGTTGAGCCTTTTTTGGATCCGGCGGTCTTTGGTGACATCGAGGGAAGCCTTTCCGGAGACGTTCAGGTCAGTGGTACGATCGCCCGGCCGCAGCTCTCCGGTAGTCTTACGCTGCAGGAAGGACAGTTGGAGCTGCCAGAGCTCGGGATCACGCCGCGCAGCATAGCGGCTGCTGTCATACTTGACGGCGACTCGCTGCTTGTCAGCCATCTGTCCGCTGTCAGCGGTGGCATATTCGAAGCGCGGGGCGTCATCGGGCTGGCGGACCTGACTTTGGGCGCATTTGACCTGGCTGCGACGGTGGATCAGTTCAGGATTGTTTCGAATGCCGCTTACCTTGCGCATGTCACGGGCGACGTGCAGCTTAGCGGCACAACCAGGATGCCGAAGCTGACCGGATCCATTCGGCTCACGAACACGGACATACGTCCTATGGAGGCCGTCGGCCCGGTATACGGGCCTACGGCGTTCACAGAGGATGATGTGCGGATGCTGGAACGGTACTTCAGCATCCGTGTAACCGGCCAAGACACCACCACGTTTGTTTTCTATGATGCGCTGTCGATGGATCTGTCCGTGGTCGTAGGCGACGGCGTGTGGCTGCGCTCCCGCTCCTCACCGGAAATGAACATCCCTTTCCAGGGAGTATTGGACCTCACAAAGGCGGCCGGTGGAGATCAGCAGGTGCTGGGAACGGTACGGGTTGTGCCTGCGCAGGCTTATGTGCGGCAGTTTGGGCGACGGTTCGATATAGAAACGGGGCGTCTGACCTTCGCGGGTCCTATGCTGAATCCGCTGGTTGATCTGCGGGCGTCTTACGAGCCCCCAAGTCGCACCTACCAGGAAAACCCCGTAAAGATATACTTGGACATTGAAGGCAGCTTTCTGGATGAGGGTGCGCTTAGCCTGCAGCTGAGCAGCGATCCGGCTACGCTCGACGAATCCGATATCGTCTCATACATCGCAACCGGACACCCGGCATCCGAGGCGCTGCAGATGTCCGAGGGGTCCACGTTCCAGGTCGGGCGGGACATTGCAATCAGCCGGCTATCGAGTCTCATTGCGGGTGTCGCGGGTGCTGGACTCGGTCTGGATGTTGTAGAGATTGAGCAGGAGGGGTCGCGCGGCGTCACGCTGACAGTGGGCAAGCACATTTCCCAGGATCTGTCTGCTTCCGTAAGCTGGCCGATTGTTGTTACCACCAGCACGACAGCCAGGCCGGGAGCGTCGCCGGAAAGCACTAAGCAGATCACTATCGAGTACTCGCTGCTTGCATGGCTTCTGGCCCGGTTGCGTGGGGACACGTCATCGGTGGGAGCCAGCCTGGTGTTCCAGTATGCCTACTGAGCCTGTGAAGCGCTCATTTCTCATCAGTGTTCTTGAGCGCACAGCCGATCTGGTCATGTTCGTGGCGGTGTTCGCACGGAAGTGCTTCTCCCGGCCGTTCGAAGGGCGCGAGCTGGTGCGCCAGATGGACGAAGCTGGCTCGAAGAGTCTGCTGCTGGTCATGGTGACAGGACTTTCTATTGGCGTCGTGCTGTCAATGCAGAGCCGCGCCACGCTGGCGCGCTTTGGGGCTGAGTCAGTGCTTCCAAGCATGATCGCTTTGTCCGTGATAAAGGAAATCGGCCCGGTGCTCACGTCCCTGGTTTTGGCAGGCCGTCTTGGCGCCGGTATTGCGGCTGAGATCGGCTCCATGCGTGTAACCGAGCAGATTGATGCACTGGAGGTGGCGGCACTTAAGCCGTTCAACTACCTGGTGGTGACCCGGGTCTTGGCCTGCATGGTGATGTTTCCTGTCCTGACAACCTGCTGCGACGTGGTAGCGATACTGGGCGGATTTCTGGAGTCGGCAGTCGCTTCCGGCATGCACTACAAGCTCTTTGTTGACAGCGCCTTCGAAAGCGTACGCATATCGGATCTTGTGTTTTCTACGGCCAAAACCAGTGTCTTCGGGTTCATTGTGGGTATCGTGGGCTGCAGTATGGGTTACAATGTACGCGGTGGTACCCGGGATGTAGGGCAGAATGCGATGCAGGCGGTGGTACTGTCTTCGCTGCTCATACTGATTGTCAACGTTGTTCTGGTTCGCATCTCACTGATACTGCTTGGAGGGTAGGCTGTGTACAGCAAGACACCGCAGGCCGACGTTGCTATCACCTTTCGGAACCTCCACAAATCCTTTGGTGCGCTCGCGGTGCTCCGCGGTGTCACGCTGGATGTGCCGCGCGGAACATGTACGGCTGTGATGGGCGGTTCCGGAACGGGCAAGAGTGTGCTCATCAAGCATGTGGTAGGGCTGCTTGAGCCGGATGAGGGGTCTGTCTGGGTATACGGTCAGCGCGTTGACCGCCTGAAGGCGGCGGCGCTTGATAAGCTGCGGCTGCGGATCGGGTTCCTCTTTCAAGGCGGCGCGCTCTTTGACTCGATGACGGTGGAAGAGAACCTTGACTTCATACTTTCCAGGCACTCCCCGCTTGATGCTGCAGAGCGGCGGAAGCGCGTGCAGGAGGCGCTGGAATGGGTGAGCCTTCCGGAAAAGGCCGCGAATTATCCGGCATCGCTGTCAGGCGGGCAGAAAAAGCGCATTGCGCTGGCACGTTCTATTATCCTGCAGCCGGATATCCTGCTGTGTGACGAGCCAACAACCGGCCTCGATCCGGTGTCTGTACGGATGGTGTCGAACCTTCTGCTGCGTTTGCGTGATGAGCTCGGCATCACGATTCTGTCAATCACGCACGACCTCCTGTGTGCAGAAATCACGGCCGATCGGGCGTGCTTTTTGCATGAGGGTCGCGTTGCTGCGGAGGGCACGCTCAGCTCACTGCGGGCCTCGTCTCATCCCCAGCTGCGCAACTTCTTTGGTGTCCAGGCTTAACAGACAGGTCTGCCCCACAAGCTTATGCATGGTAAAGCGCGCGTCGGCTTTCTGGTTATTCTGGGCGTCGGGTTGTTCAGCCTGGTACTCTTTATTGTGGCGAACCGCTCTTTTGTGTTCAGTGACCGCTTCGAGGTAAGAAGCGAGTTTAACCAGGTTGCGGGCCTTGGTGCTGGTGCCAACGTCCAATACCAGGGCGTAGGCGTAGGGACCGTGCTGGCCGTATCGCTGCCGGTATCTCCCGGAGGAGCCATTCAGGTGACGATGGGCATCTCCAAGGCGGCCCAGCACCTTATTCACAGCAAGACGCAGGCCCAGATCAAGACTGAAGGACTGCTGGGCAGCATGATCGTGGTGCTGGTGAACCCCCCTTTGGGTGAGGGGGAGCCTGCACCGCCTCCTGTTGAGGATGGCGGCGCCATCCAGGGCATAGATCCGTTTGATCTGTTTGAGATCACCGACAAGGCTCTGGCATCCGTGCAGCGTTTTGAGCAGGCGGCTTCTTCCTTCTTTCTCATTGTGGACGATGTTCGTGAAGGCAAAGGTACATTGGGCAAGCTTGTATACGATCCGGCGCTGTACAACAGCATGGTGGCTACCGCTGACGAAACGACAGCGCTCCTGGAGCACTTGGGGGAGGATGCCGAGGCGCTGGTGAGGCTCGCAGGCGAGGCGACCGAGGGCGTTAAGTCAATCTTCGACAAGGTTGATAGCGGCGATGGTACTGTGGCGCGGCTTCTCAACGATCCCAGTCTGTACTACGATGTTTTGTCTGTTTCCGACACGCTCATGGCGCTTGCCGAGGAGGTCAGGCTGCTTATTGGCAACGCTGAGCATGCCGCCAACTGGAGCACTATTGCGGCTTTCCGGCTTGCCGAGCTGATGGAGGCCGGCAAGCACAACTGGCTCTTCAAACGGTACTTCGAGGAACGGGGATACGTGTCGAAGGCGCCTTTCGAGATTCGCGAAGAGGCTATTGCTGAGAGCTATCGCCAGTTGCAGGAGAAAGAGCGGGAGCTGATTGCCTGGGAGGAGCGTCTTGTGGCCCTTTCCGCGGCGCTTGACTCAACAGCGGTGTACAGAGC
>JAAXGV010000097.1 GCA_012271185.1 Rhodothermales bacterium | reverse complement strand
GGCTTTCTGTGGGAGGCGATGCAACCGGAAGCCGCAGCAGGCGGAGGTTGGGATTGAGACGCAAAAGGTGGTGGCCGGCAAGGGCTGCTATTCGAATCAGACGCAGCTGGCCCGCTGCTTGCGGCCGTGCGCATCAAAACAAACTGCTCACAATGACTCCAAGGGCCCATCGGCTCTTTCCACGGTGTACAGCCACCGTTGGCGGCACGGCGCTGCGGATCGTTGTCAGGATCCCGCGCCACGCTTACACACCCGCAAGCTCAGCGGTGCAACCGTAAATGTGAAGCCCTGTTTTTGGTTAAAGGGCAGACCTTACCACACTGCCCGCGCTTACTTGATGAGCAGCATCTTACGGGTCAGCATATGACCGGTTGTTTCAAGCCTGTAGAAGTAGAGGCCGCTGGCCAGATGTGACGCATCAAAAGACACGGCATACGTGGCAGGCGGCTGAACGCCATCCACCAAGGTTGCAACAAGACGGCCAAGCGTATCATACACATGAATCTTGACGTGTGACTGCTGGCTTATGGCATATTCAAATGTCGTAGCCGGATTGAAAGGGTTCGGGTAGTTCGACCCCAGCCAGAAGCCATCGGGAATCTCGGCATCCACCTCCTCTATCCCTGTGTAGATATCAGGGTTGCGCTCATGCGGCAGCGGTCCAGGAGCCACCTTGAAGGTGAGCGTGTCCAGCACGTACTCGGCGGGATATGTGCCGTCCGCATTCTTTTTGATAAAATGCGCCCGGTTACGGCCTGGCTGCCTGGTGTCGCTCCCGGGCTCATCAAAGTACGTTCCACCTTGGCCGTAGAGGAATCGGAACGTCAGAATGTTGTACGACGGCCCACGCACATCCCAGGAGCCATCATAGATCCCATCGGCGTTGTCATCGGTCAGCTGTACGAGGTCCAGCAGCGGAATATCATGATCCGTGCCGTCAATGCCTTGCGTGTGCGCCCAGATCGGATCGCCCAGGCGGAGCGACACCGTGTCGCCATTGGCCGGGTCAAAAGGCTGCGCCGTGTTGTCAAACGCATCCACCATGTCTACCGCAAACTTTATGGTCGTGGTTGCTCCGCTTGGCATCAGGTTGTTAGGCGTAACATCATTGAAGTATGCAAGCGGCAGCACCTGCTGCTCCACACCCTCAAAGATGAAAGACCGGTTGATACCCGTCAGGTGCCCCTCTTCCCAGCCACTGGGTGGTGGCACGCCAAACTCGGCCTGGAACGCATCGTTGTTGAAGTCCAGGAAGTACTTGTACCCGAGCTGCACACCAGGAGGCCGTTCGACCGGCACAGCAGCACCATACCTTGTGCCGCCCGGCTCCTTGATCATGAGGCAGTCATCTGGCGTGTTGATGCTGCAGTCCTGCCAGCCGTTGAAGTCACCATAGACCCACAACGTGTCCTGTCGCGCAGGATCAAAAAGGCCAATATCTTCCAGCACCTCCAGGTTTACACCGAAAACAATCTCCGACTCTACCGGCAGGTTGGGCGAAGGAGCGGTGTTGCCATAGTAAACCCAATGCAGTGTGGTATCGCTGTCCGGCACTGTAAAGGTCCGGTTTCCAGCAAGATTGCCTTCCTCCCAGCCTGTCGTCTGATCACCGTTGGCGTCAACATGATGCTGCACAAACTTGTACTCCTGCACCAGGCCCGCGAGGGCCGCAGGGTAGTAGCCCACCCAGGAGTAGATATTGTACGCGATGTCCGTGTCTACGGCAGACTCTCTGTTCAAGGTGAACGTGTTTCCCCAGCCCAGTGGTCCAACGAGCGTCATGTCTGTGGCATCCACCAGCGGCGTACCGCGCGCGCCAATGGACTGATCCGCGCCTCCCAGCGCCGGATCATAGCCGTCCTGTTCGGCTTCCGTACCAAACATGGCCACGCGGAACCAGACCGCGACAGTGTCAGCCTTGGACTCGAAGATCTGGCTCTCGTGGTATGCCCCGCGGTCACCCTGGTGGCCGTGCAAGGCTGACTGCGACTCGAAGTAGTGCAGTGGCAGCGTCGTGTCACCGGCCGCCGGAAACAGCATCGGGTTGGGATCGGCTTCCCAGCCGTTGAGGCCATTGTCGTCCGCCTGCTGCGAGAAGAACTTGAACGTCAGCGTGTCGTCTTCCTCAATCTGGAACGTGATCTGCCAGTAGTCACCGCCGATGTTCACCGCCTCGAGCGTACTCGCGCTGCTCCAGTCGATGATGTTGCCATCCACCAGCGTGCCGGGTGCTACCCCGTTAAGGTTCCCGCGAACCTCCATCAGCGAGGTGATGGAGGTAGTGTCGGGAATGGTCGAAGCATTCAAGGTGAGCGTCACATTTCGCTGCGCGTACGCATTCCCCAAGAGGAGTGCGAGCGGAACCAGCGCCAACGCTCTGTATAGGTGCTTCATATTCGTATCTCTATCCTGTTTAAGGCGATCAGTATCCTGTTTAAGGCGATCAGTGAGTATGCCGTGTCAGCGGCGGTGAATATAACTGGTCAGAAGCTTAATCGCAAAATGGTCTCCTGCCAGGACCGCTAGAATGCCGCGGCCACCGTCAGCCGGCTGACACCGCTAAAGTATTCCTGACTCTCGTACGCGTAGTCCATGGCAAAGCCTACGGAGTGAAAGTCGTAACGGAGCCCTCCACCTAACGACCACGACCGTACGCTGTCCCGGAGAAACAACTCACTGAACCCACCGCGAATCATCAGCAGATCACCCAGCAGCCCAATCTCTCCACCGACGTTTACATACTGGTTGCTGTTGTTCGGGCTTTGCACATCCATTGCCAGCGTAAACCGGCTCCGTTCAGTTTCCAGAACCTCACCTGCCAACCCGATACGCATCGTCAGGGGCAGATCAAAGGCATCCGTATTGAGCACCGCCCGGTTGCTCTCGTTGTTTCCACGCACCGCAGGATCAATGTCGGCCACAACGAGGAGGTCATCTCCGGTCATCCTCATCTTAGTGCCAAAATTTGCAATAGACGCCCCCAGCCGAATACCCCAGAATGGCGTGGTAAAGATGGTTCCCGCGTCCATCGCCATCCCCGTCGCAGTGGAGTGCCATATTCTTTCTGAGATGACCTTGGCCGTCAGCCCGAAGCTGAACCGGTCTGTCAGCTGCACACCATAGGCAACCGCCATTGCGTAGCTCGCCGCGTTAAACTGCTCACCGGTCCCGTTCTGCTCAAGGACCGTCGTCACCCGCATTTCCGGTGTCCTGAACCCTGTGACTGCCGCACCAATGGTGCCCCATCGGGTCGGCACCGCCACTGCCACGTAGTTAAACGCGATACCGGCAAGCCACTCTGCATACTCGGCTGTGAGCGAAACACTGGAGGCCTCTCCCAAGCCCGCCGGATTCCAGTATACCGCCGTCGCATCATCCACAATAGCGGAAAAAGCACTGCCCATGGCGGTGGCTCGCGCTCCCACAGGAATGCTGAGAAACTCGGCCGCGGTCGTGCCCCCGCGCGTCACCTCCCGGACCTCCGCAGCAAACTGGGCTGCGGCATTTCCTGCGACTGCGTGACATGCCACGAGGGCGAGCACAATGCGCTGCATCGTATGCAGGTACCGTTACTTGATTATCGCGAATGTACCGGTCCTTTCCCCCAGGCCCGGGGCCTCGACGTGGTACAGGTACACCCCGTACGATACCGTGAGGTTGTCGCTGCTTAAAAGGTCCCATGTCAGCGTGCCATTGAGCATGTCTGTAGCGCTCAGGTTGCCGCCCTCATTCAGTACAAGCGTCCGGACAAGGCGCCCGTTAACCGTAAAGATGCGCAGCGTGCATTCCGCAGGCAGGTTAATGAACTTGATGGCTCGCGGACCGCGCCCGGTGGAAAAGGCGTTCTGCGCCTCGAACTGGTTCGTGGCCACATAAGGATTGGGCACCACACGGATGCGGTCCAGAAGAGAGTCCGGGTTGGTCGCCTCCACGCGCGGCCCATACGCCGAAAACTCAAACACGTCCGTACTCAAAAAAGGCTTGCGTGTGACAATTGTCGCCACATCACCCTCGTCCGGGTTGACCCGATCTTCAATGCCGAAGTTCAGCCCAATGCGCCAGGTCACCACTTCCTCGCCGGAATTATCACCCACGAGCGTCTCGCGGATAATGATCAGGTCCGATTCCCTCAGATCTCTGTCCGTGCTGAACCGGGCGGGATCCGTGGAAGTGGCACTGATAAAGTCCGGGCCTGTGAGATCCCAGAACGCATATTCAACTTCCACGTCACGTGTGCCGCCGGTGCCATCCGGCTCCACGCGAAACACCTTGACATTGGTGGGACGGGAAGGCAGCGTGGTGAAGAACGATACCTGGAATGATGCGGACCGCCCCTCCGCATCCCCCACAACCTCGACGCGGTAATCTGCCGGGTTGCGCACGCCGCGAATATAGCCGGGCGAGATGTAGGGGTCCAAGGCCACGGGATACACCGATTCGTTATTCCACATCGTCTGCGCCGTGCTCATGCGCACCAGCTGCTCGGCAAAGAAGAACAGCCTGAATCCCAGCGCCTCTCCAAACCGGTCCAGCAGAGGAAACTCCCAGCCTGGCTTGAAGGCCTCAGACTTCGACAACACCGTCTCGTCAGCTGTCATGTCATGCAGCGAGAAAGTCCGGGTCGTAATAGTGTCAGGCGCAACACGGCTTCCCGCAATCAAAGTATCCTCAAACGTGACACGGTACCGGTTGCCGTCGCGTATCGCCGTTGGATCCACGATCTCAAACCCGATGCGGCTGGTTGTGGCACCCGCCACCAGAGGCAGGAACTGGTCCACGCTTTCCAGCGTGGCCTCAGTATAACCGCCCACTGCCGGTGTTGGCGTAACCGTCACCACGTTACGCCCCGTCTCAATGGATCCGTCGGCACGGCGCCGGATGCGGACGGGGGTCTCTGTCGGGGAGATGTTCGCCGACGCTGCTCCAAAATCGTAGGCCGTCACGGCATAAAAGTACTGTATGCCGTTGGTCACCGTTGAATCCACGAAGACGTGTGCCAGCCCATCGGCCCCCTCCCCTGCACTTACGCGATCGTCACCCATATAGAAGCTGACCCCGTTTACTGATATAGGGTGAAAACCACCGATGCCATCAATAAGGTCAAACTGTGCAATGGGCTTCCGGAAGGTAAGATTACCGCGGCCGTCGGTGATGACGAGCGCATCCAGAAAAGCCGGATCGGTCGCCCGGTAGACACGGTATCCCTCAAAGTCCCTGGATGGCAGCCCCAGGCTGCGCAGGAACTCATCGTCAGATTCTTCCGCATCAGAATCCCAGTAAAGCGTCACGCGGCCATCACCAGGCACGCTCGTCACCACTGGCGTGATCGGCGCCTGGGCGAACTGATAGTCCTCTGCATAGGCGTCGAGCGCATTGTAGCGTGCGGCAAGGGCCTCCTCTTCGCCTATGCCGAGCTGAACAGACAGAGAGATCCGCTCCGTCTGCCCGGCCTTGAGCGGGAAAAGGCCGCTGGAAACGGTCAGGTCGTTGTCGCCCGGGTCCGGTTTCTCTATGTCAAAGAGGCCCGGATACAGGTAGGTGAAGAACAGGAACCGGTCCGATGATGACTGCAGGTTCAAAGAGAAGGCGCCAAACAGCCGCACGTTCGTGATACCGATCTGATCGGACTCCGAGACATCTGTGACATCGATGTTCTTTTCGCCGGGAAAGCCTGTACCGGCTCCGGAGGTGGGCATGCCATCCTGGTCGCCTGGGTCACCATTGAACCCTACGCCATCCAGGCCCGTGTCATTCTGCAGCGGGTTCCAGTCATTATCGTTGTCTATGCCGTCGGCGCGGCTCTCGTCAATCATCTCGTCGGTACCCTCGTCAATACCCTCGTCAACGGCACCATCCAGGTCGTTGTCCACACCATCGGCATAGGCCTTGCCCAGATCTTCCGGACCTACCGCATATAACAGGATGCGTGTTCCTGGCACCGCCACGCGGCCGTAGGGGTCCTGCGCGGCCGCATCCACCATCTCCTGGGAGATCGTGGGCGAATCCTGCTCTGACAGGTACGGGTAGGCCTGTGTGCCCTGTATGTGCGAGTCATCGTTGTCTATGAAGTCACGAAACGGCAGCCCCTCTTTCAGCTCGTCCACAGAAATCAGGTGAACCAGCGGTTCCCCGCCCGGCTGCTGCATGGGGTCGGTCTCGGGGCTCGGCGGCCATCGCAGCCAAGGGTCCGCGGCAGCCACCGCCACCATGGCTGCCGTGATCAGGGGCGCGTTGCGCTCGCCGTCTTCATCGTTATCAATATAGTCAGCATAGCCCACGCCTTCCTGCTCCCCAAACGGCACATGCGCCTGGGTCTCATCTATGAGACCGTTGCCATTGTCGTCAATGCCATTGGCCGGCTGCTCCCCTGCAATGAATGCTTCCGTCACGATGGGGCTGTTGCATTCGCCATGGTTCACGGGACATTCTTCTGATACTGAGCCATCGCCGTCATTGTCAATGCGATCAGTAGCGTTACCAGGCGTCTCCAGGAAAGCAATGGCTACGGTACCTGCAGGATCTGCGCCGAAGTTCTGGTCGCCGATACCGTCTTCATCCGTCATCAGCGCGACATCCTCCAGAAGATCAAAGAAGATGATGTCGTCCCCGCAGTCTCCAGCCACACAGTCAGCCAGCCATACAGCCATGCTGGCCCGGGAAAGATCCACAGTACCATCATTCTTGACGCCATAGACCAGGAAAATCACGTCATCGATCAGTATCTGCGTCCAGGACATGACGCGTGTTTCTATGATCAGTCCCAGCCCGTAACGCGACGGGTCCGTGGCATCAGGCTGATACAAGGCCCTGCTGCGATCATACTGGTCATCACCGGCTTTGAAAAAGAACTCCTGATCAGCATTGTGGATGTCCTTGCCAAAAAAGCCGTTCCATGAGCCCGACCAGCCCGGGTCGACGATATCGTTCGCCTTGTCCGGCCAGTGTGGCGGCCAGCTCTCGGGCTCGTCGCTCTGCGCGATGCCAAGCTCGCTCCCCGCCGGGTTCACGTAGCCGCCAATCGGCTCCCATGTCCATGAGGCGCTGCCGCCTGATGTGTTGGACCGGAAATCAGCCACATTAAGCAGGTATATGGGCTTGCCGGCATCGGGGCCGATGTTGGCTGCTGTCTCGGCACCGACCCACAGCTGCGTGAGAGCCACATAGCGGCGATTCGTGTTCTTGGGCCATTCGTAGTTGAAATCCGTCGGGCTTCCTGACTCCGCAGTCTGCGCCCAGTTTGTGATGGTGGCCCGGATGTTGTTGCCGTCAATATCATCCCGTCTGCGCTCGAGCGGATCCACGCGCTCGGTACTGGGCACATGGTTGCGATCGATCACGCCCTGGCCGCGAACCGGCAAGGCGGCCAGCATCGGCAGCACCCAAAGAAGCAGGCGTGCAAGCATGTCCGCTCTAGTACTGCACACGAATTCCCGCATGGATGCGCCGAGGCTCAGAATAGAAATTGGGACGGCTGAAATAGCCTGTGTCCGCTGACACCAGCGGCGCGGCAAAGGTCACATCCGGCCGGCCCGTATCGCCATAGACAGTAACCGCATTGCGCGTATCCAGCAGGTTGTAGATATGCACAAACACGCGTGGACGCACACGGCCGAGTGTAAACTCCCTGAACAGGTCCATATCGATCTGTATCGTCGCCGGCTGGCGCCGCGCGTTCGTCGGGAACTCCGGCTGCACGTCTGACCCCACGAGCGCCGCCTCCTCAAAGCTCGGGGTGTACGGGAACCCCGTGCCCCAGACCGCCAAAGCGGATCCGCCCCAGTTCCGGCCACCGACAAACAGCGCTCCGGCCACCTTGTGACGCTGATCCCATGCCAGCGGCAGCAGGGCCAGCCGCGGCTCCTGCTGATTGCCGGCCGCGAAGAATTCTTCGTCGGGATTGGAGTTTGAGCCGTCAACAACCTGGAACGTATAGCTCATGTCAAAGCCATAGCCCTCCGCGTAGTCCCGCCGTAGTGACAGCGTGATGCCACGGGTGTTGGCGTAGTCGCGATTGGCGTACACGACATACGATACTCCGGGCAGCTCCGTCTCGATCAGCCTGGATGTGGATACCCAGCTCCGCACGTCGCGGTTGTAAGCCGTCAGGTCCGCAACCACGCTCCGGATCGCCTGCTTGATGCCGATCTCGTACATGACCGTACGTTGTGCATCCAGGTCAGGGTTGCCAAAAGGGCCGTGCTGACCGGACTGGCGCGGAACTTTGTATCCGAAGTTGTCAAAGAGCCTGTTCAGCGTCGGAATCTGCAGAAAGTGTCCCCACGAAAAGTGAATCACGCCCTCTTCTGTGATGGGATAGGCCACACCCAAGCGCGGTGAAACCTGAAACTTGGGCGTGGTTGCCTCCCACCAGTAGGCCTCCCGGTCCTGCACGGTGAGCTGATTAGACGCCACCTCTTCGTCGTCTGTGATGATGCCATCTCCATTGGTGTCATGGAACAGGTTCACCTTCTTGAAGGGGTTGTAGATGTTGGGGTCAGACGGGTCAGCCGGCACCCGCGCACGCGCATCAAAGTAGTCCAGGCGCATGCCCGCATTGACAATGAAGTGATCATACTCAACCTTATCCTGCACATACGCGCTGATGGTGACCGGTTCAACGCCGTCGAAGCTCCGGAACTGGAAAGACTGTACCGGGGGCACCGATGGCACAAATGGTTCTATTATCTGACCGGTTTCGGTGACAGCCGGTACAATGTTGTATTCCTCAAAGCTCAATCGATCCATACGCACCTCCACACCCGCCTTGGTCAGGTGGTACCGTGCAAGCTGGCTCGTCAGGTCGGCTTTCAGGAAAAAGCTGCTCGTCTGCCGCATGAAACGGTTCATGTCAACGCCGCCCTGGGCAAAGCGGTTGCCACCCAGGTTCACCTGCCGCCAGACGCCGGGAAGCACCTCTACCGAATCCGGCGGACTGAGTGCAAAATCATTGTAGAGCGGGTCCCCGACCTGGGTAAACCGGTATCGCTTCACCTGCTTGGTAAAGGTTGCCACGCTGACCGTATAGAAGGTCTTGGCACTCAGCAGATGGGTGAACTTCAGCTTCAGATCAGTACCGTCATCAAAATACGTGGCCAGGCCGTCGGGATTCCATCGATAGTGCTGATAGCTGCCGGAAAGCCCCTCGCTGACGGATCCGAGCCCAATAAGGTTCAGGATCATGTTGCCCGTGAGCTGCATGCGCACATTGCTTTGCCAGCTGATTTTCTGCCACGAGTTCATCGGCGACAGTGTTGAGTCGCTGAACGTGCCATCAATGTTGAATATACGCGCACCGTACAGCCACCCGTCGTTGTTGAAGTAGCGTGCATTGGCAAAAAAGGTCACCCGGTCCGTGGCTATTGGGCCCTCTGCTGATACGTTGAGGTTCGAATAGTGCGACGGAGCCAGCGGCAGGTATGAATAGACATTGGCCTGGTCGTACGGAAAGCCTTCAGCAGAGGTGTGTTCACCGACATCGGTTCCAAGGAGCAGTGCACGCCCTCCCTCACCACCGATCACGTAGGAGCCGGCATAGGCTTCCACGGAGCCTCCGATACGATCGCTGCGACCTTCCTTGGTAACCACATTGATCACGCCGCTCATGGCATTGCCGTGCTCCGCATTGAACGTGCCAGAGATGACCTGCAGCTCTTCTATACCGTCATTCTCCAGCTGCAGTGCAGTGGAGCCGTCAAACGTGTCCGTTACGGGCACGCCGTCAACCAACACCACAACTTCACTGCTGCGCCCGCCCCTGATGTGAAAGCCGCCACGTTCGGTGACGCCGGCCTGCACGCTCAGGATCTGCCCGAGCTCCTGAACGGGGAGGCGGTCTATGGTTTCTGCGGTGATACGGGCTTCGCTGCTGGTCACGTCCTTGCGGATCCTTACAGCGTCCGCCGTAACCAGAATCTCTTCGCCTTCAAATACCGCCTCGCGGAGCTCAAAATCCACTCGCGTGGTCAGGTCCACGTTCACGCGCGCCCCTTCCTGCCGCTCAGTGGCATACCCAACAAAGGAGGCACGCAGCGTGAAGGTGCCGGGGCGAATGCCTACAATGACATAGTAGCCATCCTGATCAGTTATGGTGCCGTGAGACGTGCCTTCCACGAGCACGTTAGCGCCAGGCAGGGGCTCGCCTGTGGCGGCATCGAGAATGTGCCCGGCGATTTTTCCCGTAGTCTGAGCCGCAGCTATCGGCGCCCACACCGCAATAAACGCCAGTATTCCTAACCGTTGCATCTAAAGTAGCAGCAGACTGAAGAGTCGCTCAGCATGGATTGTTATCTCGTATCGCTTCTCAAGGTCAGCATAGGCGGCGCGACGCGCGCGGCGCATGCCCTGGCTGCGCAATGCAGCCATAATCTCGCCTCTGCTTTCTCCATAGGTCTTCGGTGCCGGCTCACGCCGCCTTCCCACCTGCAGAATAATGAAGCCTTGTGCCGATTCGTATGGCCCCAGGATAGCGCCAGCCTGCGCAGCAAAGACCGGCTCGGCCCACACGCCCAGCTCCCGCCTATTATAGAAAACCGTGCGCGAACTTCCGAACGCCTCATGGTGCCGGTTGGCCCGCGCGTCCGACAGCACTGCAAAGACCAGCGCAGCCACTTCCACTGCTGCCTCGTGCATGAACTCACCGGGCGGCGCCTCATTGTAATAAGCACGTGCCGAGTCCTCCGGCACCTGCACGGTTGCATCCAGCGCCTGGCGCACCTGCTGCAGGATGTACGTGTCCATGGCACTCTGCAGCGCTGCCGCATATGGACCCGTCCTGTCGAGTCCCAGCCCGACAGCACGGACCGCCATCTGCTCATTAACGACCAGCCCGGCGGCAAAGGCCTCCAGGTCTTCGCGTGTCTGAACCTGCGCCCGCTGCCGCTGGCTGGCATAGCCCGCCCGTTCCCGAAAGCCTGCAACCGTCCAGACGCTGCCTTGTGGTCCAAACCGCAGAAGCGGCATAGCCAGGAACGCGTCCTGGTGCTCGCCCCCTGACACCACATGAGCACCGGTGATCTGATTCAGCAGCGCCTGTGTGCCGGGCTCCAGCATCGTTACAGCATTGTCGCTCGCAATCCGGCGCACCAGTGCGCTGCGGGCGCGTTCGCGCTTCCGGTCCAGCACATAGGCTTCAAAGCGCGGGCGTTTCTCAGCAAATTCCTGCTCAGTGATCAGCGGCTTTGTGAAACGGTCCTCCACACGGATAATCGAGTAGCCCTGCGCCGTCTTTACCGGCCCGGAAACCGCCCCCAGGGGCAGTGAGAAAGCAGCGTCTTCAAAAGCCGCATCCATTTCGTCAAAGGTGAACAGGGGCAGGAGCCCTCCATTCGCGCTAAGCACTGTGTCCCTGAACACTTCACGCGCCAGCGCCTCGAAGGCTTCACCTGCAAGCAGCCGTGCGTGCAACGCTTGCGCTTGGGCCTCCGTGCGTGCGTAGAGGTGCCGCGCGGTAACCTGTGTCTGCGCACGCACAAACATCTCCCGGACCTCAGCCTCGGCCACCGTCAGCGTATCCAGCACCACATGATCCACATAGGCTTCCACCAGAAGCTTGCGCGCGGCGACATCACGCCGGTGTGCAAACGCCGGCGTCTGATCGATTCCGCCTTCCAGCGCTTCTTTGATCATAAGCCGCGACCCGATCATCTCGTGCAGCATTGCCTGTCTCAGGCGCAGGTCATCGGGAACCCCGCTCGATAGGATAAACCGCGTATACTCGCGCCTGAACGCCTCCTCCGTAACCACCTCTCCTGCCGCAGCGGCCAGCACCCGGTCGCCGTCTGGCGTCCTGAGGGCACAGGCGGCAGCCAGGATAAGCCCCGAGGCTACCAGGACGGTAATCACAGCGGTGGAAACAAAGCGCAGTCTTACCATGGTGCTGCGGCGGGCTGTGTTCCTGTTTTGCTGTAAAACGGAACTGCTGAACAAGGGCCACCGCCTGCAGGCAGGAACCCGATTCCATAAACCCCGGACGATGCCTCGATGAGCAAGATAACGCTGGTCCTCAACAGATAAAAAGACATGCTTACCCATGGTGAGGGCTGGAAGCAGCTTCAGGCCCAGCCTGTTGAGCGAGGTGCTGGGGCGGAGCGGACGGGCACACCACACCGCGCGCTACGCAAACCGGGTGTATGCTCTGTCTCATAGTGAGGCCGCCTTTGGTGAAGACCGCTGGCGCTCCGTGCCAGCCTTGCGGATATGTCGCTGGCGATTGAATCACAGCAAGCCACCAGAGGTGCCTGCAGGTGAATCCGCCGGGCAGCAACGAGTGCTGATCTATGTTTGCGGCAATGAACGCAGTGCCCGCATACGGGCCTCCAAGCGTCCGTGCCATGTAATTGGCACCGCCCGAGGCAAGTCCCAATTGCGCGGTGATCTGATTTCTGCTGCTACGCCCCCACATCAAAAGTACAGCACACCTGACTCTGTGCCACCTATGCTTCATCACCCACGACCAATAGCTTTAGGAGCTTCCGGGACCCTCACAGAACCGGTCGTGAGCCTCTCAACTCACTCTTTCCGGGCTCAGCTTCAGTGCGAGAGACTCTGCGCACCAGAGCGAAAGTGCCGGTGCTCGCCGCCCTGATGACACCAGGCCGAACCCTCGCAGTAAGGTGAAGACAGCTGGGCGACATCCGCTTGCACCAGACTGCTGTCGCACACTCGCACGTAACCCAAGGGACGAGTCGGATGCGTTGACCGTACACGCCCGGATCTGCGCGGACCGGGGCAACGCTCAGGATTATGCCTTCTATGATATTACGCGGAGGCGATTAGTGCACAGAGGCCAAGTGCAGCGCGGCCCGCACAAAAACAATACACTGTACGGGCAGAGGCAGCACTCCTTCGGGAACGCAGGCTTTGCACAAGTCAAGTCCCAATCGTGCTGTAAATTGGTTTTTGTTGGTGTGGGGGAACAGCAGGAGCCCGCCGCGCTGCGGAAGGAGACCGGAGGTCGACTGGAGCAGCGCGGCGGGCTTGAAGCACTTCAT
>JAAXGV010000025.1 GCA_012271185.1 Rhodothermales bacterium | reverse complement strand
GCCTGTGCGAAGCTTCGTGATGTAGAGGATCTGACCCAGGTGGCCGGAGAAGTGCTCCAGCGCATGGTAGATCGCGCCCAGCACGGAGACTTCCACGCCTTGGATCACGCGACGCTCTGTCAGGCTTGCAGCATCCACTTCTGAGAGGACTGCACCGGCTTGTGCGCACGTGCTGCGGAGACCATGCAGCAGCGCCTGCGCGTCTGCTCCGCCTGTTGCATTGAACTCCGATGCGCGATGCCGGGTGCATGACGCGCCGCCAACTCCGTGAAGAATCCACTGGCGCACGTTCCCGGTCAGGTGTAAGAGCAGGTTGCCGACCGCATTGGTGTTCTCGTTAGGTCTCCACCAGAGTGCATCGTCGCCCAGCATGGATACACAGTGCTCAACTTTGGGCAGATAGTCCTGCAGGAGAAGCTGCCGGGACTGGTCAAGGAACAGCTGCTCGGCCTCGTGCATGATTTTCTGGTTTTGTGGTGGGCGGATAATAGCATATCCCGGGGATATGCGTCGTGTCGGACCTGCCAAAGGGGAACTTCTGGCCCCCGCAGCGACTAAAGCAGGTTACTGCAGTCCTGCACCAGCGCTTTCTGCCACGATCGGCACAACCTGTAGGACGGCCTCTTGTGCTGATACGGAAAGACATTGGACTGCCTCCTGCACAACTGGCGTCTTCGGGGCCCGGCGACTCACAAAGCGCGGTGTTTGAAATGCTGAAGGCCCGATTCGTAGCGCCGGCACTGGTTATGTTCACCTTAGGTGTGCTGCTTGGCCTGAACTGGTCATCAGACCGTACAGATACCGCCGAGCAGCTCAAGAAGCTTGAGGATGCGTTCCTCATCATCAACAAGCGATATGTTGAGGAGGTTGCACCTGCTGAGCTCGCTGAGGCGGCCATACAAACCATGGTCGGGAAGCTTGACCCGCACTCTTCTTACATCGATTCAAAGGCTATTGCAGAGGTCGATGAGAGCTATCGGGGCTCCTTTGGCGGCATCGGCATCTGGTTCGAGATCCCCTCCGTTGGAGACACAGCTCAGGTCGTGTCCCCGATCGAGGGAGGCCCCAGCGAAAAGGTGGGCCTGCGCCCGGGTGATCGGCTCATTGCTGCAGACGGCACGAGTATTGTCGGAGCCGACAGCGACGAAATCCGCAACCGCCTCAAAGGCCCCACAGGCACCAAGGTACGTGTCACTGTAAAGCGCTTCGGCATGGATCCGCCGCTTGAGTTCATTATCACGCGCGAACGGATTCCGCTGTACTCCGTAACCAGCACCTACATGGTGGATGAGCAAACGGGCTACATCAAGATCAGCCGGTTTGCACATACCACGCATCGCGAGTTTGTCGAGGGCGTCAGGAATCTGAAGAGCCAGGGCATGAACCGCCTCATCTTAGACCTTCGGAGCAACCCCGGTGGAATCATGGAGGCTGCAGTTGCCCTCACTGATGAGCTGCTGGCCGGCTACGGCGTCATTGTGCAGACACTTGGACGAGCTGTGCCCGACCAGGTCCTGAGTGCCGGACGACCCGGCCTGGTTGAGCAGGAGCCGGTGATCGTTCTTGTGAACGGCAGCTCGGCGTCAGGCAGTGAGATCGTGGCGGGCGCATTGCAGGACCATGATCGGGCCCTGATTGTCGGACAGCGAACCTTCGGAAAGGGGCTGGTACAAAGTCAGTTTGAGCTGCCGGATAAAAGCCGCCTGCAGATGACTACGGCGCGGTATTTTACGCCATCGGGCCGGCTGATTCAGACACCCTACGAGGATGGAAACCACCGCGGCTACCTGGAAGAAAAGTTCCAGTCGCTGCGTGACACGGCCCTCGATCCGGACAAATACCTCGACAGCATCCCTGATTCGCTCAAGTACAGGACGACACATGGACGTACAGTCTTTGGGGGCGGCGGCATTTTTCCTGACCACCTGGTGTTGCCGGACACGTCGATGGCACCGGTCCTGCAGATCATGTACGAAGGGGACCTCTTTGAATCGTTCCATGACTGGTTCACTCGCCAAGAACAGGAGCTTCGCTCAGAGTGGGAGAACCGCCAAGCGGAGTACGCCAGCAGCTTTGCCTTTTCTGCGACCCAGTGGGACGAGTTCTGGCGCGGCGCGGCTCATGCGCAGGTTCCCGTCACGCTCACTGAGGAAGGCAGCCAGGCCTCGCTTGAAGACCGTGTTATCACAACAGAGGACCTGGACGCCAACAGGGATGTGATACACACCTACCTGAAGGCGCTGTTGGCCCGACAGCTTTACGGGTCGCGCGCGGCATACCCTTTCTACAACAGGATTGACCGGACTTTCCTTGCAGCTCTCACGCTCTGGGACGACGCGGCTGCGCTGCCGGCAGTCAGTCGGTAGGTCAAAGCAGCGGTTCAATTGCCACGCGCATGCCCGCCGGCGCAGCCTCCACCTCCTCTTCAAGGTGGATGATGCAGTTGGCGCGGGTCATGGAAGAGTACCGGCTGGACGCTTGGGGCCCCGTATCACGCACCACGAGCTGCCCTTGTGCGTTGCTTCGGTAAATGCCCCGTGCAAAGACGTGGAGCCCTTTCTTTTTCGGTGTAGGTGCGCTGAGAGTCGCCCACAAGCGCGGGCGATGAACTTGCATGCGCCTCAGCATGGCTGCCAGGAAGGGGCGTACGTACTGATCAAAGCAAACAGCTGAAGACACGGGATTGCCAGGCAACCCAAACACCGCCCGTCCTCCCAGCCGCCCGAAAGCCAGCGGCCCGCCGGGGCGCTGGCGCACACGCCAGAGCAGCATGTCGAGCCCCATATCCTTTAACACGGTTCTGACCAGATCATGTTGTCCTACCGAGACGCCCCCAGAGATAAGCAGCAGGTTGCTCTGTGCCAGCAGCAGCTCTATGATCCGTGCCACGCTGCCTGCATCATCCCGCGCATAACGCGGCCCCACCGGTTCCCCGCCAGCCGCGGTAACCAAGGCAGCCAGTGCTATGCCATTGATGTCTCGGATCTTGCCCTCTGGCAGCGGACCGCGCCCTGCATATACTTCGTCTCCTGTTGAAATCACACCCACCTTCGGTATGCGGCTGACTGCCACCTCATGCATCCCGGCCCCGGCTGCCATGCCAAGAATCTGCGGGGATATCACCAAGCCCGCTTCCAACATCGTGTCGCCCCGTCTGGCTTCCTGGCCAGCCCTGCGAACGTACACCCCTTTGGCTGGTGCGCGTCTGATACGCACAAGTCCCGGCTCTACCAGCTCTGTCCATTCTACCGGGACCACCGTGTCCGCGCCCGCCGGCAAAGGCGCACCTGTCATAATGGCTGCGCAGGCGCCCTCCGTCACCGGAACCCCGGGCATGCGGCCGGCTGTAACCGTATCTGCGATGCGAAGCATCACCGGCAGTGTCGCGCAGTCTGCCGAGCGCACTGCAAAGCCGTCCATCGCTGAGTTGTCAAAGGGTGGAAGGTCGTCCGCCGAACAGATGGCTGTACGCAGGGTACGTCCCAACGCTTGTGGCAAAGGCACATGTTCAGCCGATACTCCGGAAACGTCAGCGAGCACGAGCTGGAGCGCCTCGCTGACAGAAACCCGATACCTCATGTCGTGGATATCATGTGGATTGTGCGTGCAGCAGTCGTGTGCAACTGTCGACTGAGGCTACAGAATGCCCCCAGCCGCAGGTTGTTCACAACCTCTTAAAGGTAATCCACAGCTGCTGCACGCTGTACTTCCGGCTGTATGCATGTGCCAGCTGAAGCCGATAACCATTGAACGTTAGTTACCAGAGACCTGCGTTCCGGAAGGCCGCTTCATCGCCATAATCCACATTTTCACAGGCTCTACTAAAACTGTCTTTAATGTATCTAAAATGGTTCATTATCATTGAGGGTGGCCCGGATGTGGAAAGGGCTGTTGTTCGGTTGCCTGTTAACCGTTAACTTTTCGCCGCTCTAAACTGCCAGTACCTGTCATGATACATCAAATCCTGATCGCACTGGATGACGATACCGATACGCCCGTTGCCACACGCTACGCAGCGGAGATAGCACAGCGCTTTGATGCGCAGATCACGGGTGTTGCCGTCGTTGACATGGGGAGCATCGCGACCAGTGCGAAAGGTGGCGGCATCGGGGCGATCTACATGATGGACAAGGTTGAGGCAGCCCTTACGGCCTCGGCTCGTGCGGTTGCCAGGAGGCTCCTGGATGAATTCCGTGCTGCCATGGCAGATGCAGGAGTGCAGTACGAGGCTTTTGTCCAGGAGGGTGTGCCGGTTGAACGCATTGTTGAGGACATGAACTACTGTGATCTGCTGGTGATCGGAAAGGAGCCTCATTTTTATTACAGCCATCCTGCTGCAACCTCAATGACCTTGGAGCAGGTCTTCAAGCACATCGTCGGTCCGGTGCTTCTGGTGCCAGACCGATACAGGGAAATCAGGCGCGTTCTGGTGGCCTTTGACGGCTCTCCGCAGTGCGTGCGATCGCTTCGGGCCTTCCTGTACCTGAAGCCGTTCGGTACGGATGTTGCTGTGGATATTGTCAACATACATGGCAGGGGTGAGCGGGAGGGCTCTCAACTTGTGCTGCGTCAGGCGCAGGGGTACGTGCAGAAGCATGGCTTTCATGCGGATTTTCACAGTATCGCCAGCGCGGACCGGGATGAGGAGATTTCCGGCGTTGCTGAGCGCTTCGGCGCGGACCTTGTGGTTGCCGGAGCACACGTGGTATCGAAGCTTGCCCGGCTCTTTGGCTCTACGACCGCCTCACTTTTAGCCAAGGCGACGGTGCCGCTATGGCTTGAAAACTAGGACGGCTGCCGCGCAGCGCCCTTATGGATTCGAGGCAGAACACCGTGGTCAATCGGCGCACAGCAAGAGAGTGTGTCGTAAAGGCACTCTATGCGCATACGATGGGTGGAGGCAACCGGGACCACGTCATAAGCACGGTTATCAGGCCCGTCCTCCGAGGCAACGGGTCTATCACGGAGTTTGCGGAGCGGCTTTTCAAGGCCAGCTTCGATACTGCCGCTCGTGCTGACGAGCTTATCCGGGCACACACGAACAACTGGGAAATGATGCGGATGGCGCTCGTGGACCGGCACATCCTGCGCATGGCCATTTGCGAGTTTTTTCACTTCCACGACATTCCGCCGAAAGTCACCATCAATGAGGCGATAGATATCGCCAAGCGGTACAGCACTGCGCGCAGCGGTAACTTTATCAATGGTGTGCTGGATGCCGTCGTCTACGATCTTCATCAGAAGGATCAGCTTAACAAGTCCGGTCGCGGCTTGTGGGGTATGGATGAGCTGGTTGCGCGCCTTGCAGCCAAGGAGCAGGCAGCGGATAACAGTTAGCCTGAACCCTTGTTGCCGCAAACCTCCGGGTATTGCAGCATATCTGTCCTCGCAGCAGTCTGAATCACGACCGGAGAAACGGAAGTGGAAAGTCAAGTCCCAATCGTGCTGTAAATTGGTTTTTGTTGGTGTGGGGGAACAGCAGGAGCCCGCCGCGCTGCGGAAGGAGACCGGAGGTCGACTGGAGCAGCGCGGCGGGCTTGAAGCACTTCATGGTATTCCT
>JAAXGV010000062.1 GCA_012271185.1 Rhodothermales bacterium | reverse complement strand
GGTCCTCCTGGAGCTTCTTCACACCACCCGGTGCCTCCGCCAGACGCAAAAAGGGGGTAACTTCAGCTCCACCACTGCCAGCCCGTGCACACGGGTTCAACATCTTGGATCAGGCCCGGTTGATCCGGCCAAAAACAGCGTTCTCCAGCCCGCGCCTGGTGCCGTGAAGGCTCTGCTTCCGGGTCACAGATGAATCTTTCGGAGTCTCCGGCAAGCATGCCGGCCTCTGCTTTGATTGACTCTTCACCGTGCGTCTGGCACGGCCTGACAGATGTGGTGATCCCAGCTGCCATCCTTCCTGCCCGTTATGAGATCGGTCGCCATGCTGATGAAGAGGCCATGATCCAATACGCCCGGGATCCTGTCCAGGGCTAATGCCAGTGCCACCGGGTCACTGATCCCGTTGAAATGCACATCAACGATCCAGAATCCCTGATCCGTTACGACCGGTCCGTCTTTGCGCACGGCCACCCTGAGCGCCGGCTCCCCGCCCAGCCCGTTCAGCATCCGCATGACCGGGCCGGCCGCCATCGGGAGCACCTCCACAGGCACAGGCGTACGCGTACCGAGCTGTGCTACATGCTTGGATTCATCAACAAGCACCACGAAGCGCCTGGCCAGCGCGGCAACGACCTTCTCGCGCGTATGCGCTGCACCACGGCCCTTGATGAGGTTTCCCGCAGGATCCACCTCGTCAGCTCCATCGAACGCAACATCGAGGTGCTGAAGGGTGTCCAGTGTCGTCAGCGGGATGCGATGCTGCCGCGCCAGGCGCTCCGAGGCACTGGATGTGGGAACGCCTGTGATATGCAGTCCCTCTTCCTTGATGCGCCGCCCCAGCGCCGCAAGCGTGTAGGCTGTTGTCGACCCGGTTCCCAACCCAACATGCTGTCCCTGTATGGCCAGATACGCCGCAGCCTCCCCTGCGACCTTCTTGGCGGCGTCTGTATTCATAGCGCTCTACTCGTGCCGGAGAGCCTCGATAGGGTCAAGCCCAGCCGCTTTGTAAGCCGGATACACACCGAAGACCAGTGCGATAGCCGTAACACCTGCCACGGCACCAAAAGCCCATATCCATGGAAAGACAAAAGGGGTCTTGGCAAAGAATCCTACAAGGTTGCCGCCGCCAGCGCCGAGCAGGATGCCAACAATTCCGCCAATCTGACACAGAAACATCGCCTCATAGAGAAACTGACGCAAAATGTCGCGCCTGCGGGCGCCTACAGCTTTCCGCACACCAATCTCTCTGGTGCGCTCGGTCACAGACACCAGCATAATGTTCATGATGCCTATGCCGGCGGCCAGCAGCGTGATCAAACCTATTGCCGCCCCGCCCGTGGCTATGGCGCCAGTGAAGTTTGTGATTTCGCTGACAATGCCCTCATTGCTTACGATCTCAAAGTTGTTGTCCTCACCCGGCTTGACTCGGCGGATCACGCGCATCACGCCAATGGCTTCCTCCATGGTCGCATCCAGCACCCGCAAGTCGGCGGCACGTACCTTGATCTCCACATCCCAGTTGGCACCACCATAGAGCATGATCATACGCGTGACAGGCACCAGAGCGATCATGTCAAGGTTCTGACCAAACATCTCTCCTTTTTCGTCAAGCACACCCGCAACCTGGAAACGATCGCTTCCCAGGATCACGTCTTTGCCGATGGGAGATACGGTGGGAAACAGCTCGTCTGCAAGGTCATGGCCTATCACGGTCACCGGCCGTGACAGGTGCACATCCTGTTCTGTAAGAAACCTGCCCCGTGACATCTCAAAGCCGTTGTTGCCTAGGAAGTGTTCGTTCGTCCCAATGAACATCGCCACGTCCTCTGTTTTCTTGTCACTGTACCGCGCCTCGACATGCCACCCTCCCATTGCCACACTCACGGCCGCGGGCAGCACCGCGCGCTCTGCGAGCTCCTGCATCTGGTCGTACGTAAGCGGCTGCCGACCCCGAACGCGCACGCCACTGCTCGAGAAAGCATCCGCGCGCTCAATGGTGAACGTTGTCGACCCGAACGACTCAACTGCGCTGGTGGCGCTGGATTCAATAACCTTGACTGCGGTTACTGCCACAATGATTGAGAAGACGCCAATCACCATGCCCAGCAGAGTGAGCGCCGAGCGCAGCTTGTGGCTGCGTACCGCTTCCCATGCCAGCCGGATGAACTCGAAGTTGATCATCGCGCTTAACCGTACCGGAGTGCATCAATGGGATCCTGGTGAGCCGCGTTCCATGCAGGCACCAGACCAAAGACAATCCCTACTCCCACGCAGATGCCAAAAGCCAGTGCAATAGTGTCAACGGCCAGAGCCGCCGGAATAAAGCGGGCAACAATCTCAGTAATCCCCGCAGAAGCTGAAACACCCAGGAGCCCGGCAATCAGACACACGGCAACGGCCTCGATAAGGAACTGGGAAAGTATCGCGCGCCGCTTGGCGCCAACAGCCTTGCGGATGCCAATCTCCTTCGTGCGTTCCTTTACCGAAACAAACATGATATTCATCACGCCGATGCCCCCAACCACCAGGGCGAGGCTTGTGAGAAAGATACCGATAGCATAGGTGATGCCCTTGACCCGCCCAACAACCTCTTCAAACATCTCCGTGCGGTTGATGGAGAAGTTGTTCTCGGCCATAGCGTCCACGCCGCGCGCCGCGCGCACGATGCCTGTGATCTCGTCCTCAGCATCGTCCAAAACCTCTGCGGTGGCCGCCCTGATCTCTATCCTAGCATCGCGAAAACGGCCGTAGCAACTTCTGAAGGTTGTCAGCGGCATCTGAACCTGATCGTCAAAGGAGAACATCCCCATAAACTTGCCCTGCCTCGCCATGACACCGATCACATCAAAGCGGTAGCCACCAATACGAATGTGCTTGCCCAGCGGCTGCTCACTTGGAAACAGCTCTTCGGCCACATTCGCCCCGATAATCGCAACGGGTGCGCCGTTCTGCACTTCGAACTCCGTGTACCACCGGCCAGACTCGAGATTGACATCCATGACGCGCGTGATGTCCGTGGTGGATCCCTGCGTGTAGACGCCATAGAGCGCCCGGCCTTCGAACTTGACGGGCCGGACTGTCTGCTGCGTGGGTGCCACCGCTGTGACATACCTGGCCTGGCGCCTGATCTCGTCTGCCAGAGATATATCAATCCGGGGGCGGCTCCGCTGCTTCATGAACTCACTGGGCGACGTGAACCATGCGTACCTCTCCACATAGAGGACATTGGTACCCAGCATTGCCAGCGAGTCTTCAAACTCCCGCTCCAGGCCGGTGATGATCGTAAACATCGCCGTAACTGTTACGATGCCGATGATGATACCAAGCATCGTCAGCAGACTGCGCAGCTTCTGCGCCATCAGAGAGCGGGAGGCTATCCGGAACGCTTCCCAGAGCTCTATAAGAAATCGGGCCACAACCAGGATGATGATGTGTCACGGCGGCAGATCGATCCTGCAAGTACCGCACGCCAATAGCTAACTCCTAAATGTAAGAAGCCGCAGCTTACCATGATACGCGGCGGCAGCCCAAAAGCAGCACGCTGGCCGGACTACTCGTAACGAAGCGCCTCAATAGGGTCCAGACGCGCCGCTTTTACGGCTGGGTAAACGCCAAAGACTACAGCGACAGCAGTAACGGCCAGTGTGGCACCAACCGCCCAGGCCCAAGGAAAAACGAACGCGGTATCGAACACGAAGCCCAGCATGTTGCCGCCCAAGGCTCCGGTCAGTATGCCGATGATTCCGCCGATCTGGCAAAGGAATATGGCTTCATACAGGAACTGACGCAGCACGTCACGGCGACGCGCGCCTACCGCTTTGCGCACCCCGATCTCGCGCGTGCGCTCGGTCACCGAAACCAGCATGATGTTCATAATGCCAATACCGGCGGCAAAGAGCGTGATGAGTCCGATCGCCGCCCCGCCCAGCGTAATCTTCCCCGTAAATCGGCTGACCTCCTCAACGAGGCTTTCGTTGCTTTCAGCCTCGAAATTGTTCCTCTCGCCGGGGGCTACGCGGCGGATCACACGCATGATGCCAATGGCTTCGTCCATCGTGGCGTGCAGGTCCTGCATGCTCGGTGCACGCACGGTGATGGTGACGTCGCGCCTAGCCGCACTGTACAGGCTGATCATGCGCGTGATGGGAACAATGGCAATCATGTCCACATTCTGACCGAAGGTATCACCTTTTTCAGCCATCACGCCGATGACATCGTACCGGTAGCCATCCAGCACGACCTCTTTGCCTAGCGCCTGCTCGCTCGGAAACAGCTTCTCTTCAAGATCGAAGCCGATAACGGCCACAGGTCGGGACAACTGCACATCCTGTTCACCAAGAAAGCGCCCCTTGGACATTTCGAACCCGTTGTTGTTAAGCCAGTGTTCGTTGGAACCGAAGAAGAACACAGACGGGTCGGTCTCCACAGCACCGGCGCGAGCTTCAATCCTAGGACCCCGTGTCATTTCCGGGCTGATACCTGTTGGAAGCGTCGCCAGCTCAGCCAGCTGCTCGGCCTCGGCATACGTGATGCTCTGTCGCGGGCGCCACTGCCCTCCCTCCTGTCTGAATCCTCCAGTGCTCCTGATGGTGAAGGTCGTCGCACCGAACGACTCTATCGTGCCCGTAGCGCTGGACCGGATAACCTCCACCGCTGTGACTGCCACGATGATGGCAAACACGCCAATAACCATCCCGAGGAGCGTAAGCGCGCTGCGCAGCTTGTGGTCGCGCACAGCCTCCCAGGCCAGTCGGACATACTCCAAGTTGATCATGGCCTAGCTGTGTCGCAGCGCATCGATAGGATTCATGCGAGCGGCATTCCATGCAGGCGAAATGCCAAAGATGATGCCCACACCCACGCAGATGCTGAAGGCCAGCATCACCGTTCCCGGTGCCAGATAGGCCGGAATAAACTGGCGGATAACCAGCGAGAAACCGCCAGCGACGGCTATGCCGATCACACCGGCGCCCACGCAAACCCCTACCGCCTCAATCAGGAACTGTACCAGAACGGCGCGCCGCGATGCGCCAACCGCCTTGCGCACGCCAATCTCCCTTGTCCGCTCCTTCACCGAGACAAACATGATATTCATCACGCCAATACCACCCACTACCAGCGCAAGCCCTGTCAGGAATATCCCAATGGCATAGATCGTGGTCTTAACCTGGCCGATCTGATCTCTGAAAGCCTGGGATTTGTTGATGGCGAAGTTATCCTCCTCTGCGGCGTCCACACCGCGCGCCACCCGCACGATACCGGTGATCTCATCCTCCGCCATGTGCATCACCTCTGCGGATGCGGCCTTCGCTTCTATGGTATAGCTGCGGAACCGCCCAAACAGACGCTCGAAGGTGCTCAGAGGTATCTGGACCTGTTCGTCAAAGGAGAACTGGCCCATGAACTTGCCCTGCCGCTTAAGCACACCAATCACCTCGAAACGGTTACTGCCGATCCGGATATGCTTGCCCATCGGCTGCTCGGAAGGAAACAGCGCTTCGGCAACCTCAGAGCCGATGACCGCTACGGGCCGTGCTGTCTGCAGGTCCGCATCGGAATACCAGCGCCCGGCATCCAGGTCAATGTCGCTGATCCTGGTTATTTCAGGCGTGGATCCCTCGATGTGCACACCATACAGCGCCCGATCGCGATACCGGACCGGACGGCTGGAACGCACCGTAGGCGCAACGGCACGCACATACTTGGCTTGCGCCCGTATGTTGTCCGCAAGGTCTTTACTGACGTTGGGACGGTTGCGCTGCTTGGTATATTCCGTCGCCCCCATGAACCAGTCAAATTTCTGAACGTAGAGCACGTTTGTGCCCAGCATGGAGAGTGAGTTTTCAAAGCTGCGCTCGAGCCCGTTGATGATCATGAACATGCCCGAAATGGTCACGATGCCAATGACGATGCCAAGCATTGTCAGAGAGCTGCGCAGCTTGTGCGCAAACAACGATCGGCCCGCAATGAGGAGCCCTTCCCAGAGTTCTATCAGAATACTGGCCACTTGCCCTGTACCAGATGCGCAAACGGTGTTCTCGGTGGTGCTACGCAAAGATGCCCTCCGTGTTACAGCAGACGCGCCACATCCCGCCGGGACAATTGCCGCCCCTCAGGCGTATCAGCTACAAATCCTCGGGTGCTGTGGGTAAGGCCGACATCCTGATTGAGTTCTGGCGCTTCCTGCTGGTCAGGAAGAAGTACTGGCTGCTCCCAATCGCCCTAGTTCTTGTGCTGCTGAGCCTGATCATCGTCACGGTGCAGGGATCGGCACTGGCGCCGTTTATCTACGCATTGTTTTAGGCATCCGGTATGGTTGTGCATCGATACAGCGTACTCCCAGGCGGTCAACCCGATGGGTAAGATTATCGCCATAGCGAACCAGAAGGGCGGTGTAGGCAAGACAACGACGGCGATCAACCTGGCTGCTTCGCTTGCCGTGATGGAACACCCTACGCTGGTGGTGGACATGGACCCTCAGGCCAACGGCACCTCAGGGCTGGGCTTTGATCCGCGTACGGTTGTGCTGTCAAGCTATGAGGTCCTCATCTCCAAGGCGGAGCTTGAGGAAGCAATCCGCCCGACCGAGGTCCCGAACCTTGACCTGGTACCCAGCAACATACACCTGGTTGGCGCCGAGATCGAACTCTTGAATCTGGACGCCCGGGAGCGCAGACTCGCTCGCGCACTGGCTGCTGTGAGAGATCAGTACAACTTCATCCTCATTGACTGTCCGCCTTCCCTGGGGCTGCTGACAGTCAATGCCATGACCGCCGCGAACTCTGTCCTGATCCCTGTGCAGGCGGAATACTTTGCACTCGAAGGGCTTGGACAGCTTCTCAACACCATCAAGAAGCTACGACGACACCACAATCCGAATCTGGAGATTGAGGGCGTGCTGCTGACTTTATATGATGCGCGTCTGCGGCTGTCCCGGCAGGTGGCAGCAGACATTAAGCGTTACTTCTCTCCTTACCTGTTCAAGACCGTCTCGCAGCGGAACGTGCGGATCGCTGAGGCGCCAAGCTTTGGCAAGCCCGTGCTGATGTTTGACAGCACGTGTGCGGGAGCCAGGAACTATCTTGCGCTGGCCCAAGAGGTGCTGACCAAGAACGCCTCCTTTCAGTCGCGTCCACTCCGCCGGCGCAAACCCGCGTCGGCTTCATTCTCGAGCAGCGGCCCAACGCACTCGTTCTCCTCTTCGTCAATCAGCGACAGCACGGCTTACAGCGCGTAGCCACCGGTGTGGCAGTGAAGTAGCACGCAATGGCAAAAAGAAACATTGTTCTCGGCCGCGGCCTGGAAGCGCTGCTCCCCTCAGGCGACCCGCTTGGTGAGCACGCTACCTCCGGCCAGCTCGCCGGGGGTGTCTTTGAGATCCGGTTGGACAGCATCGCCCCGAATCCGTACCAGCCGCGCCAGGACTTTGACGATGATGCGCTGGCGGCACTGGCGCAGTCCATCAGGCAGCTCGGCATTATCCAGCCTGTCACGGTCCGGGCTCTCGGCGGAGGACGCTACGAAACAATCGCCGGGGAGCGCCGCCTCCGTGCTGCGCGTCGTGCTGGGCTGGAGTCTGTTCCAGCCTTCGTGCGCACAGCAGACATGGAGGAGATGCTCGAGATGGCAATCGTGGAAAACGTTCAGCGTGAGGCACTTAACCCCATCGAGGTGGCCCTGGGATATCGGAGGCTGGTAAAAGAATGCGGCCTGCACCAGGAACAGGTGGCCCAGCGGGTCGGGAAAACCCGGTCAACGGTGACCAACTTTCTGAGGCTACTGCGCCTGCCGCCACGTGTCCAGATCGCACTGCGCGAGCGTGCTCTGTCCATGGGCCATGCGCGCGCGCTTCTGGGCATAAACGACCCCGACGCTCAGATACAGCTCTTTGAGCTTATCCTGCGCAAGAACTTGTCGGTACGGCAGGTTGAGGCCCACGTAAGGCGGCTGACCCAGCAGGCCAGAAAGGGTCCGCCGCCTGCACTGCCCGCCCGCAAGACGCTACTTATACAGGAGTTTGAGAACTCTTTACGGTCCCGGTATGGCACAAAGGTCAGGCTGACATGCGACGCATCTGGCAAGGGCAAAATTGAACTCCACTATTATTCAACCGAAGATCTCGAGCGGATGCTGGAGCTTCTTCTGGGGCGGCAACGTTGACTTCAGGCATTGCGTATTGTTGTGCATGACCATTGGGCTGATTGCTCCATGCAGTCCGGCACAGGTGGATTCCACTGCCGCCCACCATCCTGCAGCATCCCTGCGACGTGCGCTGGTGCCGGGGATGGGACAGCTCTATAACGGGCAGTACCTGAAGGTCCCGCTCGTTTATGCAGGCTTGGGCGCCTTCGCAGGCGGCGCTTTGCTGGTGAATCAGCGCTACCTGCTGTACCGGCATGCGTACCTTTACACCGCGCGCATGAACGACGATGGAGCGCCGGCCTTTCCCGAGTATGCGGGTGATTACGCAAGACTGCTCAGTGACCTCAACCTGGAGCCAGAGTCCAACCTCACCGAACAGGAAATCGTGTCCCGCCGGGCCCGGCTGGAGCCGCAGATCCGCAACCAGCGGGACAACCTTCGGCGCAACCGTGATCTGCTGTATTTCGGTGTCGCCCTCTGGTACGGGCTGTCCATTCTGGATGCGTTCGTCAGTGCGCATCTGCTTGATTTCGATGTGGGGGAAGACCTGGCACTATCCTTGCAATCTGTACCAGGCTCTTTCGGAGTGCGCTGGACTTTCTGAGGGAGCAAGATGACATGGCACGTATCGCCTATGCGCTAAGCGGTCAGGGGCGCGGTCACTCATCGCGCAGCCTCGCTATCGCCACAGTACTGCGTGACAGGGGGCATGAGGTGCTGTTCTGCTGCGGCGGCACGGCCGAGGCGATCCTGAAGGAGAAGGGTGAGCCTGTGGTGTCCGTCCCGCAGCTCAAGACAGTCGTCAGAGACAACACTGTCCTGCCAGCGCCTACGCTAATCGCCAACTGGCCCTCCATAACCAACCTGAACCGCATCGTTGCGAAGCTGGCGGACACACTGAGCGTCTTTCGTCCCGACCTCGTCATCACCGACTTTGAAGCCTTCTCGTGGCGTGCAGCAGACCGGCTGCGGGTGCCGGTTATCTCGTTCAATCATCAGCAGGTGGTCACCGACACCGTCTATGAGCTGCCATCCGAGCACTGGCTGGATGCGCAGGTCGCCAAAGCTGTCATCAGCATCATTGCGCCAAAGAACCCGGTCAAGCTGCTGCTGACATCGTTCTTTTACCCCGAGGTGAAAAACCCCTCCCGCACGCAGCTGGTGCCCCCGATCATACGGACCGCGGTTGAGGAGCTTGTGCCTTACAGCGGCGATCATATCCTGGTCTACTACAACCAGCCTGAAGGCAGCAAGGCGTTCCTGGACCTGCTGCGCAGGGACGGGCGCAGCTATACCGTCTACAACTTTCCTTTGCCCACCGAACCCGCACAGCACCCCAATGTAGTCTTCAAGCGCGCCAGCGTGGCGGGTTTCCTGGAGGATCTGGCCTCTAGCCGCGCCATACTGTGCACGGCAGGGTTTACGCTTATCAGCGAAGCGTTGTACCTGGGCAAGCCACTCCTGGCGGTCCCGAACCGCGGCATATTTGAGCAGACCATCAACGCACTGTTCCTGCAACGTGAGGATCTGGGCATGTCCGTTATCGGGCGTTCGCTCACTGCTGCCGACCTTGATGCCTTCCACAAGAACATGGATCGCTATGCGGGAAGGCTGCAGTCACGACGGGACAGCGGAAACAAAGAAGCAGTCTCTGCAATTGAAGCGGTTCTTTCCAGCACAGGCCCCTCGGTTCATGCCCTCGGCTTGCCGTGACGAACAGAATACGCGCAGTGATGCCGGCCAGATAACCAGCCGCTTTCTTTGAGAGCTCACCAAGACCGGCCTTGTTTCTTAGCGGGAAATTGGCTAATCTCCCCGTTACAGCTCGACCGCATTTGATGTTACGCTCCCAGGAGGCGGCCTCGATCATGCCGGATGAAGCTCTCGCACCCCGGGAGCCGTCGATTTTCTCAAAGACACACGCCTTTATGGCGCCAGGCGCATTTGTCCCTGATGTCATTGCGTCGGGGCTGTATCCGTATTTCCGTGCTATCGAGCGCAATGAGGGCACTCGCGCCATCGTGGACAGCCGTGAGGTTATCATGGCCGGTTCCAACAACTACCTCGGGCTGGCATCCGATCCTCGCGTCAAAGAAGCTGCGGAGCTGGCGATCCAGCAGTACGGCACGGGATGCACAGGCAGCCGCTTCCTCAACGGCACACTGGATATCCACCTTGAGCTGGAAGAGCGCCTGGCCACGTTCATGGATAAGCAGGCCTGCGTGCTTTTCTCTACCGGATACATGACCAACATGGGTGTGATTCAGGCGATCACGTCCAAGAACGACATCATCTTTTCCGACAAAGACAACCACGCGTGTATTGTTGCAGGCACGCAGGTAAGCCCCGCGGATACGTGGCGTTTCCGCCATAATGATATCAACCACCTGCGACGGCTCTTGGAGAAGGCTGGGCAGGAGCGTCCTGAAGCAGACAAGCTGATCGTTACGGACGGCGTCTTTTCCATGAGCGGCCGCATTGCACGTGTGCCTGAGCTCGTTGCGGTGGCGGAAGAGTTCAATGCGGCCCTGATGCTGGACGATGCGCATGCGGTGGGGGTGATCGGACCGGGCGGGTGTGGCTCCGCGGCCTACTTCGATCTCGCGGACAAGGTATCTCTGACGACGGGCACCTTCTCCAAAAGCTTCTCATCGCTGGGTGGTTTCGTCGTGGGAGACCGCGACATCATTGAGTACATCCGCCATATGGCGAGTGTGCACATCTTCAGCGCATCCATGCCGCCATCCTGTGTAGCCACCGTCCTGAAGTGCCTGGATATTCTGCAGGAAGAAACGTGGCGCCTGGAGCGGCTGTGGGAGATCTCCCACTACATGCGGGAAGGCTTCAAGAGCGCTGGATTCAACGTCTGGACCAGCCAGGCGCCAATAATCCCGGTGGTCATTGGCAGCAACATGAACACCGCATTTCAGTTCTGGAGTGACCTCCTGGAGAAAGGCATCTTTGTGAATCCTGTTGTACCGTGGCGCGGCGCTGTCGCCGGCGGGCTTTCCATCATGCGCACCTCGTACATGGCTACGCATACCGACGAGGATCTGGATCACATCCTGGAAGCCTTCCGTCATGTCGGGAGGCATCACGGATTGCTCGGCAACGGTGCGATGTAATCCTGCCTGACCGCACAATGGCACGCATCGTTGAGGTCAGGAGCCGTCGCGACCTGCGACGCTTCATAGACTTTCCGTATTCCTTCTACAAGGACCACCCGTACTGGGTGCCGCAACTCCGGAAGGAGATCCGCCACACGCTGAGCCGCAAAAAGAACGCATTCTTTGAGCACGGCGATATGGCCCTCTTCCTGGCGCTGGATGACTCTGGCACAGTCGTCGGGCGCATTGCCAGCATCCTCAACGGAATGCACCTGAAGACACATCAGGACGGGACGGGCTTCTTTGGCTTTTTCGAGGTTGAAGAACGCTATGAGACCGCGGAGGCGCTCTTTGAGGCAGCAGCTGCCTGGGCCCGTGCCAGAGGGCTGCGCGCACTGCGAGGTCCGACCAATCCTACGCTCAACGACCTCTCGGCTTTACTCGTGAGCGGATTTGACCGGATGCCAGCCATACTGATGCCCTACAACCACCCGTACTACGAGGAGTACCTGACACGGTGGGGCTTCCGGCGCGTCATGAAGATCTGGGCCTACTACATCCACTACAAGCATGCCAACTTTGAGCGCATGAAACGGGGTGCCAAGATCGTGAGGCGCCGCAATCCCGGGCTGAGCCTTCGCACCTTGGACATGTCCCGGTACTACGAGGATGTTGAAATTATGCGGGATATCTGGAATGACGGATGGGAGCGGAACTGGGGCTTCGTCCCGATTACACGGAACGAGTTCAGGCAGCTGGCAAAGGAATTCAAAGATGTGGTGGATCCCCGCATCTGCTTCATCCTTGAAAACGATGGCGAGCCCGTGGCGTTCTCGGTGTCACTGCCCAACATCAATCCGGCTCTGAAGAAAGTACCGGATGGACGCCTGTTTCCGTTTGGCCTCGCAAAGATTCTTCTGCACGACAAATTCGGCGGATTCAATGAGGTACGCATGCCGCTGATGGGTGTCAAGAAGGCCTACCATGGCCGTGCCTTTGACGTGCTGCCGGTACTTGAAACCATGATCCAGTGTCCGTCCCACGGCTATGCAGCGTGCGAAACGAGCTGGGTACTGGATTCCAACCATGTCCTGAAGAACCTTCTCACCGCCATTGGCACAGCCGTGGACAAGGAGTACGTGTTGCTGGAGAAGGACATCTCCACGCCGGGCGCAGCGTGACTTGGCACTGCCCTTTAACCACAAACAGAGCTTAAACGCCCGCGCCGACTGATTTGCGGTATGCAAGCGCGGCGCGGGATCCGACAACGCTCCGCAGTGTCATGCCGGCGACGGTGGCTGCACACCGCGACAAGAGCCGGCCGATGCTCGAGGCGGCCCTATCTTGCTGTGAAAACGCAGCAGCGGGCCTTCGCCTGCAGGCAGGTTGCCCAGAACCGCAGATCCATGAACCCTGGCTGCCAGGTTGTGATATCTTTTTGCAAGATCCTTGCGGAAAGCGACTTTTTTCACGGATCGCTAAAGCCCCAGCTGCCGCAAAAAGCTGGCCACGACCTGCGGTTCCAGAACCGCTGTCAGGATCACACCGCCAGCGGCACCACCCAGGTGTCCTTCGTGGGCTATGCCCGGCAGCCGGCGCGTTCTGACGGCCCACAGTGAACCGGCAACAAAGAGCACGGCAAAGGCGATTGCAGGTATGGGAAGCAGGCCGAAGAAGTAGAGCACCTCGAAGGGACGGAACAGGCAGAACCCGAAGACGACGCCCACGACAGCACCTGACGCTCCAACGGCCGAGTATCCGGGATCGCGGCGGTACAGCACACAGGTTACCGCACTGCAGGCCAGCATGGAGCCAGCATACAAGAGCAGGTAGTTGACAGACCCCATCCAGTATTCGAGGGGAGGACCAAAAAAGTACAGCGTAAAGACATTCACGAACAGGTGCCAGAACCCCGTATGCACGAATGCGCTGGAGACCCACCGATACGGCTGTGCCCTCAGAGACGGGACAAGCTTGAGCCGGTCCACCAGTGAACGGTCCACCCATAATGCGCTGACGCTGACCAGCGCGATGGTGACGATAATGATCAGCGTGATGGGGGCGACAGCGAAGTCAATCATGCGCCGCTGGTCACGAGCCTGCGCGTCACATGCGCCAGCAGACTTTGAAAGATGAGCGCGCCATCAGCCCCCCCAAGCACCTGCTCTGCGCATCGCTCCGGGTGCGGCATCATACCCAGCACATTGCCCTCAGGGTTGGTTATACCGGCGATATTGCGCGCGGAACCATTGGGGTTGGCGGGATCGGTGACTGATCCATCGGCCTCGCAGTAACGGAATGCCACCTGGCCCGCTGCTTCGAGCCCGTCAAGCACAGGCTGTGAAGCATAGTAGTTGCCCTCCCCGTGCGCCACAGGCATGCGGATCACCTGTCCCGGGGTCATCGCACTTGTGAACGCGGTGGTGTGCTCCACACGCAGATGAACCCATTTGCATACAAAGCGCAGGCTCGTGTTGCGCGTCAGCACGCCGGGTAGCAGGCCGGATTCACACAACACCTGAAACCCGTTGCATATCCCAAGCACGAGACCGCCGCGCCTGGCAAACGCCACGATGCGCTCTGTGATCGGAGAAAATCGCGCTACGGCCCCCGCCCGCAGGTAGTCACCGTATGAAAACCCGCCTGGCACAATAACCAGGTCCAGGTCCCCGAGCTGCGCTTCCTTATGCCAGACAAAGCGCGTGTTGAGCCCGAAGACGTGCCGGGTTACGTGATAAGCATCATGGTCGCAGTTTGAGCCTGGAAAGACGATGACCCCTATGTTCATCGGATTAGTCGTCTTTGATAAGCTCAAGATCGAGGATGATCTCCACGTCGTGACCCACGACCGCGCCGCCCGCCTCTGTGAGACGGTTCCACATAAGCCCGTACTCCAGGCGGTTGACTTTGGTGCGCGCCTCGAAGCCGGCACGCTCCGAGTCGCCCATCGCTGCTGTTCCAAGGAACTCTCCATGGAGCACCACCTCCTTTGTCACATCCCGGATAGTCAGGTTGCCTGCAAGAGCAAAAGAGGCACCGTCCACACTGGTGACACCCGTGCTCTCAAAAGTCATGGTCGGAAACGTCTCGGCCGAAAAGAAGTCATCGGACCTCAGGTGGTTGTCGCGCCGGTCGTTTTTGGTGTCAATGCTGGCAATCTCAATAGTGACCGATGCCTGTATTGACTCCAGGTTCTCCGGATCCATGGTGATGGCGGCATCATATGCGGCAAATTCACCGCGTACGCTGGAGATACCCAGGTGCCGGACCTTGAAACCGATCTTGGAGTGCGTCGCATCGATAGACCACGAGGCGGGCTTTTCAGCAGTACCCGCAAGGAGCAGGACGATAATCCAGGAGAAGTTGAAGAGCGGGCTCATGTCATCAGGGGAGCTGTTGAGAGGCCAGATATACCCGTTAGCGGGTATACTGTTCATGAGCCGCAGCCCTTGACTGAAAAGGCTGGTATGACATCATCGTCCGCTCAACTTTCCTGCGGGTTTCTCGTTAGTAGCCTATCCGTTTTCAGCTGCACGTGCATGATTCCCAAAGAGCTTTTTGCCAAGATCCGCCGGATAGAGATACGCACTAAAGGGCTCGTCAACAACGTTTTTGGGGGCGAGTACAACTCGGCCTTCAAAGGTCGGGGCATCTCGTTTTCCGAGGTCCGGCCCTATCAGGTTGGTGATGATATCCGGTCCATTGACTGGAACGTGACCGCGCGTACGGGTGATGCATACGTCAAAATCTTTGAAGAGGAGCGTGAGCAGACCGTCGTGCTGCTGGTTGACATCTCCGGCTCTGGCGACTTCGCCTCCCGGCACAAGTTCAAGCGGGAGATCGCAGCGGAGATCTGCGCCATCCTCGGGTTCAGCGCCATCAAGAATAATGATAAGGTGGGTCTGGTGCTTTTCTCTGACGAGGCGGAGCTCTTTGTTCCGCCCAAGAGCGGGCGGCGTCATGTCCTCCGACTTATCCGGGACCTCTTTGCGCATGAGCCTTCCTCTGCCGGGACTGACATTGGCCACGCCCTTGAATTCGTCTTGCACATGCTGCGCCGCCGATCCATCGTGCTGATTGTGAGTGACTTCTTTGACGAGGGATACGAGCGTCCTTTGCGACTGGTGTCGCGCAAGCACGACACGGTCGCCATACATCTGCAGGACGCACGGGAGCATGCCTTGCCCGCCATGGGCCTTGTTGACCTGACCGACCCCGAAACCGGGCGTACCCGGGCGATTGACACTGGCAGCCGTCGCGTGCGGCGGGCATTCGAGGCGCGGGCGCGCGCGCTGCGGGAACGAACTCAGCGCAACCTCAGCCGCGCAGGTGTTGATCGGGTCTCCGTCATCTGCGGAGAAGACTATATAGAGCCTCTCGTGCGGTTCTTCCGCCATCGTGCAAGCGCGGCATAATGCACCGGATACTGTTCGCAGCGATTTTGCTGGGCGCCGGGCAGGCTCCTGCTCAGCGCCTGGATGTGGCGGTATCCGTGGATAGCGCCCGGATAGGTGAACGGTTTCTGCTGACTGTGTCGGCCCTGCACGGCTTCAGTGAAGAGCCGCAGTTTCCGGATCAGGGCGCGGATTTCGGCGACTTGGAAGATGTCCGGACTGTCTCCCAGGGACACGTGATCACAGGCATGTCCGCCAGGTTTGACAGCATCGTCTTCGATGTGACAACCTTTTCTCTTGACAGCGCCGTGGTACTGCCCCTTGGCGTCACGCTGCACGGCGGTACCAGGCGGGACAGCACGCCCCGCTTGGTCATACCTGTAGCCTCTGTGGTACCTGCTGACGCGGACACCATCCGCGGCATGGCGGAGGCAGTCTTCTTTGAAGAGCCTCGTATGAAGAGCATGCCCCCGTGGCCCTGGGTGCTCCTGGGAATCGCTGTGCTGGCGACAACGGGAGGACTGTGGTACTGGTACACAAGGCGAAGGACCCAGGTCGTCCTAGGTGAGGCACAGGAAGGTCCGGTGCGCTCACCGTATGAGCTGGCCATGGACCGGCTCGGCGCACTGGAGCAGGCTGATCTCACCGCCAAGGGCAGCGAGGAACCCTACTTCGTGGAATTGTCCGAAACACTCAGGATGTACCTGGAGCAGCGGATTGGCGTGCCGGCACTGGAGATGACCACCGGTGAGGTGCTGCGCGAGTTTGCGCTTATCCGCTACAAGATACCTGGAGGCGTGCCGGATGAGGTCCAGCGTGTTCTGGGGCTGAGTGATCTGGTGAAATTCGCTGAGTTCACACCCCCCGGTCACGAAAGCAGAACAACGCTGACAGAAGCGCGGCACGTCATCGAACAGCTCGAGGCAAAGCAGCGTCAGCTGGCGCTTGACGCTGCCCGTCAGGCGGAAAATCAGAGCTGAGCAATGGAGTTTGCTGCACCATGGTGGCTGCTGCTGCTGGCCGTCATACCCTTTTGGGGTGTCTGGCGGTGGTGGCGTATGAGACGCTCCGGCGGACTCCGGTACAGCAACAGCGGTGCAGCTTTTGCGGCGCCCCGCGGCTGGCGTCCATACATCGCCGGCATGCCGGTGGTGATACGCATGGCGGCCATGACCCTTGGCATACTCGCACTGGCACGCCCTCAGATTCGCGATGTCACGCAGGAGCACTACGCAGAAGGGGTGGATATCGTGCTGGTGCTGGACATATCTACTTCCATGCGCGCGGAGGATTTCCGTCCCAACCGATTCGAGGCCGCACGGTCTGTGGCAGCGGAATTCGTGCGCGGACGCGTGTCAGACCGGATCGGGCTCATCGTCTTTGCAGGCAAAGCCTACACGCAAACGCCTCTGACGCTGGACTACGCCTTTCTGCTCAGCATGCTGAGCGAGGTCAGCGTGGGAGAGATTGAAGACGGCACGGCCATAGGCACCGCTCTCGCCACAGCGGTCAACCGGATCAAGGATACTGATGCCAAAAGCAAGGTGATCATCCTGCTGACCGACGGGCAGAACAATCGCGGCGAGGTTGATCCTGTTACGGCATCCGAAGTGGCCGCAACACTCGGCGTCAGGATCTACGCTGTTGGTGTTGGAGCCTACGGCGAGGCACCCTATGTCGTTAACACTCCCTTTGGTGGTACGCGCCGCCAGATGATCCCTGTGGAAATCGACGAGGATATGCTCCGGAGCGTCTCAGAGAACACTGGAGGCCAGTACTTCCGGGCCACCAACAAAGACGCGCTGCGGAACATATACACTGAGATCGGCGAGCTTGAAACGTCCGAGATCGAGACCCTCACCTATACCAACTATGAGGATCGGTACACCCGCTACCTCTGGCCAGCGCTGCTGCTGATTCTTTTGGAGTTGCTGCTCTCCTCCACCATACTGCGCCGTTTTCCCTGACGCATGGCTTGGCTTCATCCCGAATATCTGTGGGCTTTTGCGGCCGTTCCGGGCGCTGTCCTCCTGTTCGTCTACGCATGGTGGCGGCGCAGCGTTATTCGGCGCCGGTTTGGTGATGAGACGATGGTCAGGCGGCTCTCCAGTCTGGTCAGCGGCAGGCGGCGCCGGTGGAAATCAGCACTCTCCGTGGCCGCTCTGGTCTTCTTCTGTACCGCGCTGGCGGGCCCCCAGGTGGGCACCAAACTGAAAGAGGTCAAGCGGGAAGGCGTGGACATGGTGATTGCTCTGGATGTATCGCTGTCCATGGAAGCCGAAGACGTGGCACCCAGCCGGCTGAGCCGGGCCAAGAATGAGGTCAAGAAGCTGCTCAGCGGGCTTCGCGGCGACCGTGTGGGTCTGGTGATCTTTGCCGGGGACGCTTTTCTGCAGTGCCCGCTTACCACCGATTACAGCGCGCTGCGCCTGTTCCTGGATGTGGCGAGCCGGGATCTTCTTCCAACGCCGGGTACCGACTATGAAAGGGCGCTTACGGAAGCGGTCAGGGCCTTGGAAGGCGCTTCAGCAGACCCCGGCACGGGAGGCCGCTCACGCGCGCTGGTGATCGTGTCCGACGGAGAAAATCACGTGGCAAACCTGGACAATATCCTGAGCCGCGCCCGAGAGCTGAACATAGTCATCTACACGGTCGGCGTGGGCGAAACCGACGGCGCACCCATTCCGGTGTATGAAGGCCGGCGCAGGACTTTTCATCGCGACCTCGCCGGCAACATTGTCCAGACGAAGCTCGAGGAAGCAGAGCTGAAGCGGTTGGCCCAGGATGGCGCATACTTTCGTATCGCACGCACGTCCAGCAGCGTTATGCAGATCATTCCTGCGCTGGAGCGGCTGGAGCGAACTGAGTTCGCTACCGAACAGTTTGAAGAGTACGACATAAAGTACCAGACGCCTTTGCTCTTGGCGCTAGTGCTTTTCCTTGTTGAAGGGCTGGTTTCGGCACGAAAAAAACCACAACGCAGCTAGATGGCGGTGCTCTCACTACTTCTGGTCATATTTCAGGTCTCCCCCGGTACCGACACCAGCGCAGCAGGTCACGGGTGGCAGGGAAACCTTTACCTGCAGAACCACCAGCTTGAAGAAGCCCAAGGTGCCTATGAGCGCGGGCTGGACCTCTATCAGGAAGGCGGTTCTGCGGGTGACATCTATTACGGTCTGCTCAACAACCTCGGCCTCGCACTGCATGGTCAGGGAGATTTCAAGAGTGCGCAGGCGGCGTTTCGTGATGCCGTATCCAGCGCACCTGTTGCCACCGACGAGACCCGGTCTTTATACAATGCCGGCAACAACGCGTTTGCCACCCAGGCACTTGATGCTGCGCTTGAGCACTACCGCAGTGCGCTGCTGGCAGACCCGCAAAATGAGGATGCCCGGTTCAACTACGAGTACGTGAAGCGGCTGCAGCAGGGCCAGAACAACGAGCAGGAACAAGACAACGAACAGCAGCAGGAACAGGGGGACCAGAGCAACGAACAGCAGCAGGAACAGGAGGACCAGAGTAACGAACAGCAGCAGGAACAGGAGGACCAGAGCAGCGAACAGCAGCAGGAACAAGAGGAGCAAGGTGAGGAGCAGCAGCCACAAGAAGCTCCTATGAGCCGTGCAGAAGCGGAGCGGATTCTGCAGGCGCTGGAAAACGAAGAAAGGCAGCTGCTGCGCGAGGTTCAAAAAGCCGAAGGCCGTCCACGCCGCGTAACGAGGGACTGGTAAGGCGCCATGTACCGACTGCGAATCATATCCCTTGCCCTTGCACTCCTGGTCTGTGGCCGGTTCGCGCATGCACAGACCGTACACGCACTGGTCAATGAATCCACGATCGGCAGCCAGGAGGCGGTCACGTACACTATTGAGATCAGCGGCACCGACTTTGGCCAGGTCTCTGCACCTGAAGCACCACCGGCAACCGGCCTGGAGATTGTCTCACGAATCCCCTCCAAAAGCACCAACGTATCCTGGGTCAACGGCAACGTGACGAGGATGGCAAGTTTTTCGTGGCGATACCGCCCGCTGCAGACAGGCCGGGCACACATAGAGCCCGCAGAGGTCGTCATCGCGGGAGTACCCTACTCGACCCGGAGCATCACTGTCACTGTCGTGCCCCAGGAGCAGAGACCGGCACCGGCGCGCCGCAGGCGCAGCATCTTTAACCCGTTCTTTGACCCTGTCGTGGACAGGCCGGTGGAAGAAATCACTGAGCGTGACGTGTTCATCCGCGCTACCCCCAGCAGCACCTCACCCTTCGTCAATGAACAGGTTACCATCAGCTATGAGCTGTTCTTCCGGGAAGGCATGCAACCTCGCAACAGCAGGCTGGCTGACTCGTGGGATGCCGAGGGGTTCTGGCGGGAAGATCTTCCCATTGAAGGGCGCCCCATGCCGCGCACAAGCATCGAGAACGGGCTGCGATACAGCTCTATTCTCGTAAAGCATGTAGCAGTCTTTCCTACGCGGTCGGGATCGCTTACGGTAGACCCGCTCCGCATAGCGACGGAGGTGTTTTCCCTTGGCGCGTTCGGGTTTGGGAGCTCGCTGCTTTCCGGCAGCAGCGCATACCAAGAGATCCAGCGCAGCTCGCCGCCCATCAGCATGGAAGTAAAGCCCCTGCCGCCCAACGCGCCGGACGGCTACAGAGGTGCCGTCGGAAACTACCAGATGACAGCGCAGCTGAGCCGTACGCAGGTTGATGTCGGGGAGCCCGTTGAGCTGGTGATACGCATCTCGGGCGTGGGCAATATCTCCACACTGGAAGGACCCGAGGTACGTGTGCCCGGAGCTTTCGAGTCGTACGACCCGGAGGTCACCACACGGAACCAGACACCCAGTGACCTTGTGCGTGGTACCAAAACATTTTCCTATCTCATGGTGCCCCGGGCCAACGGATCGTTTACCATTCCCCCGCTGCGGTTCAGCTATCTGGACCCGTCTGCAGCCACGTACCAGACTGTCGAGCGTGTCCTTCCGGCAATACGCGTAGTCGGTGTGGCCCCTGCGGCTGTGGCCGCCAGCACTCTGGCGACAGGGTTCCCGGTAGACGATATCGCGGGACCCCGACCTGTACGGCGGTGGGAGGCATATCCGGCGGTGCCGCTGCATAGCCGGTGGTGGATCTATGTGGTACTGGCGGTTCCCCTGGCAGCACTGGCAACCCTCACAGCATGGCGCCGGCGGGCCACACGCCTGGAAACAGATGTAGCATGGGCCCGAAACCGCAGTGCACACCCGCTGGCACGACGCCACCTCAAAAAGGCCCGGCAGCTTTACAAAAAAGATGAGCCGATCGCACTGTTCGTGGAGCTGGAACGCGCCGTGGTAGGCTTTGTGGGCAACCGCCTGAATGTGGCAGAGATGGGTATGACGCGTACCCGGCTGGATGCCCGGCTGGCTGATGCCAGAGTGCCCGAAACCACCCGGACCAAGCTGCAGAATTTTCTCGCGACCTGCGATGCAGCACGCTTTGCGCCTGACAGACCGGACTGGGCGCAAATGGACAGCGCGATGAGAACGGCCGGTGAGCTCATTGCGCTCATCGATCAGAGCATGCACACATGAGCTCCCGCCTGATTCTGCATGCAACACTCGCCTGTGTCTCCACAGCATGGATAGGCACAACCGCGGCTCGCGGGCAGCTGCCTGAGGCTGTCCAGCGCTTTGACGAAGCAACGCAGCTCTACACCGCAGGCAACTACCGTGATGCCATTGCGGCATATGAAGAAATCCCGGGCATGGGATACGCCTCGGGAGCGCTGTATTACAACGCAGGCATCGCATACTTCCGCGTTGATGAATACGGACAAGCTCTTCGGTATTGGGAGAAAGCCCGGCGCCTGATGGACGATGACCCTGCACTGCTTCACAACATAGAGATCGTGCATGCACGTATCGGAAAACCGTTTTCGTCGGTGCCGCCGCCATTCTGGGTCACCTGGTGGGAGCGTGCGGTAATACCTCTCGGCGTTGTTCCCTTTCTTGCGATGGGCCTGTTGCTGTACCTTGCTGCATCCGCACTCTTCGGGGTACGCATCTGGGCCGGAACACGCAGCCACTGGCAGCGCAGAGCACGTGTGGGGTCCGCGACGCTGAGTCTGGTGCTGCTGGTCCTCGCCTTTGGCGTCTCAGCCAGCGACACGAGCATCGCTGAGGGCGTCGTGATCGACCGTTCGGCAAAGCTTTCGGAGACGCTGGGAGGTGCCGGCACACTGGATGTACCGGAAGGTGTCCTAGTGAGAATCAGCAGTCACGAGGGCACGCACTTCAAGGTCAAGCTGCCCAACGGCATCGAGGGCTACCTTCCCGCTGATGCCGTTGGAACAATTTGAACAGCTGGCCCACCAGCAACAATTACACGAATGCTCTGTTAATTCCGTCTGTACAGCTAAGACCCTCCTGATTATCGCTATCCGGCATGGCAAGCAGCGGCTTGTTGCGACAGTGGCGCTGTAGCAGCAGACTGCTAAAGCGAGCCTGGCCTGGTGCTTACACTGAGAAAAAGAGAGTGCACCTACCATGACCAGCAAAAAGACTTACACACTGGCATTCGCCCGCAATGGTGGCACCGTGACAGTGCACGCTGGAGGGCGGATCGACAGCACCAACGCGTGGGACTTTGACCGCGAACTTCAGCAGGCTCTCAAAGGCACAGACAAGGTGCTCGTCCTGGATTGCCACAGCCTCAGATACATCAGCAGCGCGGGCCTTCGTGTCGCACTGAAGCTGGCAAAGCACTTTCGGTCACCAAAACGGTTCGCAATGTCATCAATTTCCGGCAATATTGCGGAAATTATACACATCAGCGGTTTTGACCAGGTCATCGCCATCTATGACACGGCTGATGCGGCGATAGCGGCATCGCAACCGGCGTAACTGGGCGCTCTGGGCCTTCCGGACACTGCCTGAGGCCGTACAAGTGCGGCGGCCTTCACGACTTTTTTCTCCCAGAGATGCCCGCGTGCGGGCTGCCATACCCGTTTTGACGCAGACTCCTCGCTGTCAGTCCGGGATCGTGCAGCACCCGCTCAGCCTGACGGGACAGCAGTACCACAATGACCGCAAAAGAGGTGCCAGCTACACGTGACAGTGCGGATGCCGGAAAGTCAGCCAAGGCCTACCCTTTGTCCACAGGTCTGTGTTTTGACGCATTCACGAGTCTACTGTTTGGTGGGGCACCTGGGGGGAATTGGCATACTGTAATGAATGGATCAGACGTTCTTACAACACGCCGTGCGCTGGCACCGGGGCAGACTTGGCTCGGAGCCTGTCCGCATACGAGGTCTGTGAGCAGGGCGCACGCGGTCCGCATCCCGGGCAGTGGGGGACGCCCTTAGTCGTCTTCATGCTCCAGCATGTCCATCACAAACGTCGCGGTGGTCAGGCGTTCCAGGCCTTTCCACAGGATCTGGTGTCCGGGTGGGCCATCCCCCAACAGGGTCAGCACCACGAGGCGCCAGGAGATCACACAATAGAGGGCGGTGGCCCGCCCCAGACGCTGGGCGGTCCGAGTCAAGTCCCAATCGTGCTGTAAATTGGTTTTTGTTGGTGTGGGGGAACAGCAGGAGCCCGCCGCGCTGCGGAAGGAGACCGGAGGTCGACTGGAGCAGCGCGGCGGGCTTGAAGCACTTCGTGGTATTCCTCCATTGCGAAGTAGCGC
>JAAXGV010000082.1:8880-12806 GCA_012271185.1 Rhodothermales bacterium | reverse complement strand
GTGCTGAATGATCCGCCTGAGACCCGTTACCAGTTTACCCGGCTGGGATACTTCTGGCGGGACCCGGATCTCCTCCAGCCCGGCGGGCCTCTGGTATTCAACCGTATCGCACAGCTGAAAAACACCTGGAGCAAGCCGGAGCCGGAAGCGAGGCCACAGCCTGCGCGCGTCGTGGTTCCGCCTGCCGGTCCGCCAGATCTCTGCAAGGCCGACAGAGCGTGGCTGACGCAGCATGGCATCCCTGAAGCTGCCGGGCGGCCACTGCTCGGCGCGCCAGGCGCCCGAGCGTTTTTTGAAGCGACGATGCCGGCCGCCTCTGCGCCAGCCACAGCCAGCTGGATAGTGAACCAGCTGCTGCCAGCCATGAAAGACCGGTCTTTTGGGGACCTGCCGTTTAGCGCACGCACCTTTGAAAAGCTGGTAAACCTGGTCGCCACAGGGCAAGCGTCCGCACACCAGGGGCGTACAGTTCTGGCTGCGATGCTGCGCGGCGGTGGGGATCCGGAAAAACTCCTGGCAGCCAGAAAGGCATCCATGCTGGATGATGTCGCCGTGCTGCGCACGATGGTGGCTGATGTGGTGGCGGCTTACCCGGACAAGGTCAGTGCTTACCGCGCAGGCAAGCAGGGCCTCCTGGGCTTCTTTGTCGGCCAGGTGATGAAGGCTGCCCGTGGCAGCGCGCCGCCCCGGACCGTGCGACAGCTCGTGGCTGAGCAACTTGATCAGTAGACCTCGTGCCTTGCTTCGCGGAGCGCCTTTGTGGCTGACGCCAGGTCCCGCACCAGGATATAGTCTGTGCTGTATCCTGAAACAGCAAGCACCGGCACGCCGCGCTTCGCGAGTGGTGTCAGAAGCGCGTGCAGCACACCAGCCAGGTCAAAGCTCAGCGGTCCCGCCACCTCCAGCGCATGCCAGTGATTTTCACGGGCCTGGCCGGTCGGCACACGTTCTGTCTCACAGATCACCGTAAGACCGCGCGGCGTGCGCAGCACCTGCCAGATCAACCCGCCAGTGGCCCATGAGGGTATACCCGCATCTGCCGGCAGCTGACACACCGCAAAGACACCCTTGTGCACCGTAAGCCGGAATGTCATGTCCCCAGCACCTGTGCAGCACGGCGCAGGCGCTGGGCACAGCACTCGCGTCCAAGCACCTCCAGCATCTCAAAGAGGCTGGGACCTGCGGTGGTTCCGCTGGCTGCCAGCCGAACCGGGTGGATTACCCGGCCTGCTCCGACGTTGCGCGCGGCAGCCAGGTCCCGGAGTGCAGTCTCCAGCACGCCGGCATCGAACGCCTCCACCTGCTCCAGCGTGTCGGCATAGGCACGAACAAGGCCTGCGGAGTCCGCTTTCCAGCGCTTCTTCACGCCCCGCGGCTCATACTCCTCCGGATCTCGGAAGAAGTAGGCATACGTGGTGATGATCTCTTTGCGCAGCACCATGCGGGCGCCAACCACAGCCAGGACGCGCAGCAGGTACGCCGGGTCCACAGCGCCGAACGACGCCTGCACTTGTGCCCGGATGCGCCTGCTCACCTCGTCCGGCCCCAGCAGGCGCAGATGCTGCTGATTGAACCAGCGCAGCTTGTCCAGATCAAACCTGGCTGGAGACGGCGCCACGCGATCCAGCGTAAAGGCCTGCTCGAGCGCTTCCCTGGAAAAGACCTCCTGTGCTGTGTCCGGATGCCAGCCCAGAAGAGCCAGGAAGTTCACCAGCGCCTCTGGCTCATAGCCCTGCTGCCTGTAGTCACGCACATTGACCGGTATGCCGAGACGTGCAGCGCTCCGCTTGGACAGCTTGCCCCCATGCGGGCTCAGGATAAGCGGCAGGTGCGCCATCACAGGCGGTTCCCACCCCAGAGCATTATAAAGCAGGATATGCTTTGGTGTTGAGGACAGCCACTCCTCACCGCGGATCACATGCGTGATTCCCATCAGGTGGTCGTCAACAACGTTGGCCAGATGGTACGTGGGCTGGCCGTCCGACTTGATGATGACTTGATCATCAAGGCCATGCACGGGAAACGCCACCGGCCCTTTGACTGCATCTGTGAACCTGACCGTGTTACGTTCAGGTATACGCATCCGCACCACATGCGGCCTGCCCGCAACGATCCAGGCCTGCACCGCATGCTCCGGCAGCGTAAAAGCGTTGCGCATCTTATGGCGCGTTTCCCTGTCGTACGTCCGGCCCTTGCCCCGCATCTCCCTGAGCGCCTCCGGCGTGTCAAAGGCATAGTAGGCACGCCCCACATCCAGAAGCTGCTTCGCATACTGTCTGTACAACGCCGTACGCGCGCTCTGCCTGTAATCGGCACCAAGGTGCGGCCCCTCATCAATGACGAGACCAGCCCATTCAAGGCAGGTGGTGATGTCCTCTTCAGCATCAGCCACAAAACGCGAGCGGTCCGTGTCCTCCAGGCGGAGCAAAAACGTCCCGCCTTGCGAGCGCGCAAAGAGGTAGCAGAAGAGCGCGGTGCGCAGGCCACCGATATGAAGGTAGCCGGTCGGACTTGGGGCAAAGCGGACGCGAACAGACATGTCGGAAGGGTGGTCGCTCCAGGTGCAGCCTTAAGCTGGCAGCCCGTGAAAGAGTCAGGGTGCCGGGTGAAAAAGAGATGCGAGCACCGAGGTGAGAAGAGCTCGGGCCCGAGACGGGTCCTGCAACTTGCAAAGCCGGCGATCAGACCAGAAGAGCCCGAAGGGTAAAAATTGAGAGAAATACGCAACATAAGCAAGGCTGACATGCCTTGCGAGTGCAGATTGAGCCACCGCGAGACTCCGCGGAATACCGATCCCCTTCAGATATCCCACCATCATCCGGAAACACACCCCCGGACGCCCCTGTTTTCCACATGGAACGCGCGGCACGTATCCTCCACAAAGGCGTCAAACCCGTGCTTCTCCAGCGCCCGGCAAAACAGGTTGCCTGGCACGCGAATCTCGCTGGCTGCCGCAAACATTTCTTGCTGCTGCCCCTTAGACCGCCCGCCCATTGCCATCGCTATCCTCCCTCGTTGAGACTGGTGCTTGCCTGTAATTTAATTCATCCTCACGGATCCTGCCGAGAATGACTCTATATCCATGGGCTGCCTGCATGGATCATCTCTGGCGGCGTCTCTCCGCCCCTGCCTTTTGCACACAGCAAGCTTATCCCCGCAGCACCGCTTAAAACAACTGTGTTCACCGATTCTTCATGAAACGAAGCAATACACCCCTCGCGCGTGTTGGCAGTGGTGATGCGGCGTGACCGTTGTCACAGTGCGGGGCTCAGGCGCCGCAACGAAGAGCATGAGCAGGTTCTCCACAGCCCTGTCCCCCAAGATGCCAGCGGGCACAATCGTGAGCGTGCTTACGATCGTCCTCTTGCTCCTTTCCCTTGGGGGCTGTGACAGCCATGAAGTGGGTGTGCCAGACGACGGCAAGCTGGTGGCGGCCGCCCAGGCCTGGTATGCCGCCGCCCTGAAATCCCCATCGCCCACCCCGAACAATAACACGCATAACACCGGGCGCCTGGTGCGGCGCTACGCACCGGACTGGTCTACCGCGCAAGTAATGACGCGACCCCGGGGGAGTCAGGCCATTGTCGAGCTGCTCGGCAGTGGCGTGGCCAGGACGCACGGTGATCGCCTGGCGATCATGCGCACCATCGTGTTTTCCCTGCGTTCCGATGGCACCGTGGCCTCCGGAAAGATTCTGGCGTTTTTATCCCCCGACCCGATTCATCGTTCTTCGCTGGCCCGCTATGTTCGCAGCTACTGGGATGGCGTTTTCCTGGGCCGTTATGTGACCGTGGCCGAGTACAGTGTGTACTACCAGCCCCAACGGGTGCGTTTGTTTCGGACGGGCGGGTCTGTTCACGAGGTAACGTTAGCGATACGCGAAAGGGAAGCTGTAAACAAGGAGTCAAGTCCCAATCGTGCTGTAA
>JAAXGV010000082.1:0-8763 GCA_012271185.1 Rhodothermales bacterium | reverse complement strand
GTATTCCTCCATTGCGAAGTAGCGCTATGCCGGTGTGCCCTACTGATGCGCACCGCTATTGTGGCTTCCTTATTGTCAAACCACTTCCAGCAGTAAATGGGAGAAGCGGGCTGCTAAGGATGTTCTGCTGGTTCGGAAGGGCGCCGGGCTTCCACGAGCAGTCCCGGATACAGGACGTAAACCAGCTTCGTGTGTGCGCCTGATAGTCGCAGGTCAGCCTGCTGCTCCAGCCTCAAAGGCTCCGGCTCCTTCCCTGCGCCGGAGTGGTGCTGGATCATCGCACCCAGTGCAAAGAACAACGCCGCCAGCGCAGCCCCCACCCTGAACGATACCGTTGCACGCGACTGCCACAAAGGACGGCGCTCATAGTAGCGGTCACGGCTGATCCGACCTTTTTTCGATTTTTCGAGCCGGGCCAGCACGCGTTCATCCGCCACCGGAGGCACCTGGATCGCCTCCCGGCGGCTCATGCGCCGAAACCCCATCATCGCATTCATGATGCTCCGGCATGCTTCGCAGTCAGCCAGATGCACGAAAAGGCCCGGCTGCGCACCGGCTGACAGCTCACCATCCAGGTACAGGTGAACCGATTCTTCCTGTATGCACGACTCGTTCATGATTCTATTGCAGCCAGCCGCTGCGCTTCATGCTGCATGAACGGTTTCATGCTCTCAGCCAGCTTGCGGCGCGCCTTGAACAGGCGGGACTTGACCGCAGAGAGCGTGCTCTTCGTTACCGCAGCAATCTCAGCGTACGACATGTTCTGGTATTCGCGCAGCACGATCACCTCCCGGTACTCTGGCTTGAGCTGACCCAGAAAGTGTGTCACCAGCGCCCTCTGTTCACTCTTTTCCAAAGCCCGGCTTGCAGGAGCCTGCATGCGCTGCGCCAGACTCTCATCAAGGCGTATGCACCGCTTGCGCTTGCGCAGCATGTTCAGACACTGGTTGCGCGCCACGGAAAACAGCCAAGGCTTGAACGCAGCAGTCTTCAGCAGACGGTCCCGGTTCTCGTAGATGCGCAGGAAGGTCTCCTGCATGGCATCCTGTGCAGCATCCCGATCCAGCAGCATACGCACGCAGAATGTGTAGATGGGCCCCTTGTAGCGGTTGTACAAGGACACGAAAGCAAAGTCATCACCGTGCTGAAAAGCCCTGATCAAAGAGCGTTCTTGTATCATTGGCGCCGCGCAGTAAGAGAGGTTGCCGTTTTACAGACACCGGTGGCGCCAGATGGTTGCTGCGCCTGCACACGGAACAGCAATGGGCTACCGGGGTTACCCGAGGTTGCACAAAAACCACTGGTTTCACCTTTATGACGATGCTGCGACTGGGATGGCCAGGGCTGGCCGTGCTTTTTCTGGCCGGCTGCGGAGGAGGCACGGCGCTGATTACGTCAAGCGACACGACTGCTGTAGCCACATACGGAAATCATGCTCTGTATCCGGACGAATTCCTGCTGGAATATGAGCGCAACGCAATCCTTTCAGCATCCGGCGCAAAGGACACCCCCGAGGAGTTTCTGGACCGTCTCATCAACTACCGCCTGAAGGTGCTGGAGGCCGAGGCAGCCGGATACCACGAGGAGCCCGCTGTTGTTGACGAGATCCATTCATACCGCGCGGCTTTTGCCCGACCCTACCTGGTTGATCGCGTGGTACTGGCACCCATACTGCTTGACTTCTACGAGAAAAAGAAGCAGATCGTGCATGCGAGCCACCTCTTTACGAGGCTGCAGCCGGAAATGTCCCCGACCGATACCCTGCGTGCTTATAACCGTGCGCTGGCGCTCCGTGACTCTGTGCTTCAGGGCATGGCTTTTGCCGACGTTGCTGAGCTGTATTCAGAAGACGCCGCAGCATCCAGCCCTGATGCACGGCAGGGCTACCGTGGCGACCTGGGGTGGTTTACAGCAGGCATGATGATCAAGGACTTTGAGGATCGCGCCTACACCGAACCCGTTGGGGCAGTGTCGGAGGTGTTCCGGTCACAATACGGGTACCATGTGATCAAGGTGCACGACCGCAGACCTGCGATCCCCTCCATCCGGCTGTCGCAGATCCTGGTGCGTATCAACGGCACCGCCCCGGAGAGCACCGCTGTCGCACGCAAAAAGATTGAGGAGGCCAGAGACCGCCTCGACGCCGGGCAGAACTTTGCCTTTGTCGCGAGCGAGCTGTCGGAAGAGGCCAACAGCAGACACCGAGGAGGTGATGTCGGGCTTATCCGCTACCTGACGCGAGGCCTCGACTCCGCTTTCAAGGAGATTGCCTTCAACATCCACAATGTCGGCGACGTAACGGACATCGTGCATACGGGATACGGGTTTCAGATTCTGAAGCTCACCGGACGTGACACGCTTGGCACATACGAGGATGAGTTTGAAGATCTGCGCCGCGAGGCCCGGAACCTTCCGCGCATGTTCAAGGCCGAAGAGGAGCTTACACAAAGCGCAAGGTCCAGGTATGCCGCATCACTGGACACGCTGGCCCTGACCTCGCTGGTTGGCGGCATGCGGCGCGACTCAGTCCGGGCATATTTCAGTGCGGCAGCTTCCGACGACTCTCTGGGCCGCATCGTGATCGGGCACGTGGCGGATTCCACATACACCCTGCGACACCTAGGTAGGTTCACGGCTGACCGAAGCAATCGCATCCTGAACGAGCAGATCACCGAAGCACAAGCCATCCGCATCGGAGATGCATTTCTGGACTACGCCGCTGTAACGCATGCAGCCCTGGATCTGGAGCAGACTGATGAGGAGTTTGCGCGGATCATGCAGAACTTCAGGGATGGTCTTCTGCTTTTCAAACTGATGGAAAACGCTGTGTGGACCGCCGCTTCTGAAGACACTGCGGCACTAATGGCACACTATGATGCCAACAGCGACCGGTACTGGTTTGGGGACCGCCACCGTATCATGGAGGTGTTTGCATATGACGACTCTCTGCACAAAGCCGCGATTCTGCAGTTGGATGGCGGCATGTCATGGGCGGATTTCTATGACTATGTGCGCAAGGACTCTGTCATTAAAGTCCGGTTTGACACGGTTCTGGTGGAGGGTCCTACGCGCAGCGTCTATGACCGCGCCCTTGGGCTGGAACCCGGATCACGGTCGGAGATAATCCCATACCGCCAGGGGTTTCTCGCGCTCTTCTATGATGGCATAGCCCCGGCCCGCCAAAAGACCTTTGAGGAGGCCCGTGCCGAGGTTGTAAGCGAATACCAGGCGCTCTTGGAGGAACGCCTGGTTGCACGGCTGCGTGCCATGTACAACGTCAAAACTTACCCTGGGCGGGCTAGACGGGCCTTCCCCGACCGGTAGCCTGTCATGCGCCCAACAGCATGGTTGCTCCTGGCTGCCGCACTGCTTTCGGGGTGCCGGCCGCAAAGCCAGTCCGCAGATTTCGTGGCACGCGTCGGCAATGCCATGCTCCTGCAGTCCGACCTGGACACGGCTCTCGAAGGCATCCACGCCGGGCTTGACACTGCCTACGCAAAGGCACAGGTCATCAATCAGTGGGTTGAGAATGAGCTGCTGTACCAGGAGGCCCTGCGCCTCAAGCTGGGGCTTTCAGAACCGGTCCGCCAGCAACTCAGGGATGCCGAGCGTGCCGTGCTCATCGATGCGCTGGTAGCACCCCTCTATGCAGAATCCTGCAACAACCTCACTGAACAGGATCTCGCGGCATACTACGAAACGTACAAGGAGCGCCTGAGCACACTGGAGCCCTATGTCCTTGTGCAGTTCATCGAAGCTGTCCGTCGCGACTCTGCGCTGACAGTACAGCGCCTGATGCGTGGTGCTGCGGACGAGGACGCAATGACACTGTTTGACAGCCTCCTCCTCCGGTACGCCATCGACCCGGAGCTTTCCCGGTCGCTGGCGTCCAACTACTGGCCCGAAAGCCGACTCTTCACTGGCCGGCCGCGTGTACGCCAGGCCATGCAGGCACTTACACCGTCTGGCGATGGCAGGGTATTTGCTGCAGACAGTTTGCATTTCTACCTCCGGGTTGCGGATCGCCTGCCCACCGGCACTGTTCCTGAACTGGCATGGGTGGAAGAGCAGGTGCGCATGCATTGTGCCATTGACCTCAGGAAACAGCTTTATGACCGTCTGGTACAACGCCTGAGAGCAGAGGCGGTAACGCGTGGAACGCTCGCGGTCAAGCAGTAGGAAGTCGTGTGGGTAGATCCAATAATCCGGGGGCTGCTGACGTTTTAGGATAGCAAGCCGCAAGCACATGCCTCTGCGTTTCTTTATGCGGTATTTCTTTTTTGTATCCACCCTTCTGGCGGCACTGTGTGTCTGCGAAGCCAAGGCGCAAGAGCAGGTCATTGATGAGATTGTTGCCGTCGTGGCAGACGACATCATCCTGCGGTCAGACGTTGACGCGCTGGTGCTGGGCGTTCTGCAGCAGCAACAGATACCCTATTCCGACGAGATCTGGGCACAGGCACTCAACCAGCTTGTTGATCAGGGCGTTCTTGTGGAACACGCCCGACGCGACACCAACATCAGCGTCACAGATGTCCAGGTCGATCAGTCTATTGATCAGCGTATTGCCGCACTGACGCAACAGGTCGGAAGCATATCCCGCCTGGAGGAGCTTTACGGGCAGAGCGTTGAGGAGCTTCGCGAAACCCTTCGCAAAACGTATCGGGAGCAGCTGATGGCGGATCAGTTTCAGAGTGCCAAGCTCCAGACCATAACGGTCACACCGTCCGAGGTCCGGGAATGGTTTGCGCAGTTTCCAGCAGACTCTCTGCCCACTCTGCCCACAATGATTCGTACATCACACATCGTCCGGTACCCGAAAGTATCAGCGGCTGCCGAGAACGAGGCCCTGGAGATTATCACAGCCATCCGGGACTCCATCATAACCGGGCGCAGCACGCTGGAAAATATGGCGCGCCGATTTTCTGAAGATGTCGGGTCGGCCGCCGCGGGTGGCCGTTACGAGGAGATGGTGCTGGGCGATCTGGTGCCGGAGTTTGCGGCAGTTGCGGCACGCGCTGAGCCAGGTGAACTGTCGGCGCCGTTCAAGTCACCGTTTGGCTACCACATCCTGCGCGTCAACTCACGGGTGGGCGAACAGGTGGACTTTAGCCATGTCCTAATCAATATCGACAAGACGAAAGCCGACCCGTCCGAAGCCATCAAGTTCCTGAATACGCTGCGTGACTCACTGCTGACCACTGGCGCTCCTTTCGCACTCCTTGCGCGGCGGCATTCAGAGGAGAGTGCCACGGCGGAGATTGGCGGCCGCGTTATCGACCCTCAGACTGGTGAGCGTGACCTGTTCCTGGAAGCTCTGGGCGAGGAATGGCAAGAGCTGGCTGATACCCTCGAGATCGGTGAGATCAGCCTTCCCGGACCCGTGACCCTCCTTGACGGCACCTTAGCATATCATATCGTACAGCTTCAGCGCATTGTTCCTGAGCATCGCGTGGACATTGAAACGGACTATGCCCGGATTGAAAAGCTCGCACAGGATGACAAGCGCAACCGCGAGATGCGCAGGTGGCTTGACTTACTGCGCGAGGAGGTCTATGTCGAGCTTCGGGGCAAGGGCAAGCAGCTGCTGGATGTGCCTCAGCACAGCGCTTCCAACTGACAGTCAGCCGGCAGCTAACCCCGACTTATGTCCGCATTGTTTCCTGATGCTGATCCATCAGCAATCCAAGTCCTGACAAAAGCCCAGGCACGTCTCCGCAAAGAAGTCGCAAAAGTCATCATCGGCCAGGATGACATCATCACGCAGGTGCTGGTGTGCTTCCTCGCAAGGGGGCACGTGCTTCTTGTCGGTGTACCCGGGCTTGCGAAAACCCTCCTGGTCCGCACGCTGGCGGATGCGCTCGATCTGGCATTCAGCCGCATCCAGTTCACGCCGGACCTCATGCCCAGTGACATCACAGGCACTGACATCATTGAAGAGGATCATGCGACAGGCCGTCGAGGCTTCCGGTTTGTGCGTGGCCCTATCTTTGCCAATGTCATCTTGGCGGACGAAATCAACCGCACACCTCCCAAAACGCAGGCTGCGCTTCTCGAAGCCATGCAGGAGCACCATGTGACCGCTGCCGGGCAGACGCTGGTTCTGGAAGAGCCTTTTTTTGTGCTAGCCACGCAGAATCCTATTGAACAGGAGGGCACGTATCCCTTGCCCGAGGCACAGCTGGACCGCTTCATGCTCAACCTGTGGCTGGACTATCCGTCTTACGAGCAGGAGATCGATATCGTGCGAAGCACTACCAGCTATCAGTCCGCAGACGTGCGTCCGGTGCTCAGCCGGGATGAGCTGCTGTCGCTTCAGTCGCTGATACGGCAGCTCCCTGTGGCGGACAACGTGATCAGGTATGCCGTATCACTGGTTTCCATGACCCGTCCTGGCAGCGAAGCCGCACCGGAGTTCGTAGACAGGTACGTATCCTACGGAGCGGGACCGCGCGCTTCGCAGTACCTCATCCTGGGCGCCAAGGCGCTTGCAGCCCTGGATGGCCGGCTGACGCCCCTGATCAGCGATGTGCGCGCAATGGCCATACCGATTCTTCGGCACCGGATCATCCCAAACTTCAATGCGGAAGCGGACGAGGTTACACGTGTTGACCTCATTGAACGGCTTATAGCGGCCAGCTCCTGATCCGCAGCACGGTTGACGGGAGGCTCCTTTTCTCGGTGTCTGACAGCAGCACGCTGCGCTGTCAGGCGCACAGCTGTTCGGAATGACATGTAATTGCACAAACGCATGCCGCCCATCTGGTTGATGATGGCCGCGCAGGTACGATTGCAGATACGGCACAGAATGGTGTGCCAGGCGCATGATGCTGCATTTGGTCGTCTCCCTGTCAAGTCGCTATACCGTAGCTGATTCCCTGCCGCCACATAACGATTCAGATGCTGATGCAGCATGGCATGTTCCGGGTTGCGGCGTTCATTGGTGGCGGTGTATCCATTCGTGCTGAGATGCGGCCCCAGTAGCAGTATGGATAGGAAGCAACACTGTTATTGTGCAGGCTGCTGCGGAAGGCCGCCCAGGGCCCTGGCGATGCCCATGCCGTACTGCAGGGAAGCGCCTGCAACCCTTGTGCCCGACTGGTGGTACCAGCAGCTTTCGCCACGTATCTTCACTTATGGCCGGAACACCGCCTTCTCCGGACGACAAGCGCCTGTTTCTGCTGCTTCTGAAACTGGGCCTGAATGAGGAGGAGGCCTATTCCTTCGTACAAGAACTTCAAACCATGGCCAGTGCAAATCTTATCGCTCAATTCCAAGGTGCGATGGAGTCCAAGCTGGATGCCACCAACGCCCGACTGGACACACAGAGCGCTTCTCTAAACAGCAGGTTGGACGCGCAGAACGCTACACTAGACAGCAAGCTGGATGCGCAGAACAGTAAGATTCGGATCCTGTTGCAAGATTCGGATCCTGTTGTGGGTTGTCAGTATGGGCGTTATTCTCATCAGCGCAGTGATCACCCTCACTTCCTTTCTGGACTAGGAGGCCACAGCCGCAAGTACTCGGCCAAGTTTTTCGCGTCGCGAACGTCTTGATCCGAACGTCGGGACATCGATCCGGGGGCGATCACGGCACAGTCCACCTTCAGGCCCTGTAACGAGTGATACAGTATATAGCCGGAGGGGGACGCTTCATAGCAGCACCGGGGCTCCCCAAGCATGGCACGCACATGCCCAGTGAATCTGAACACTCGCATCGCTGGCGCTACGTGCGGTAACAGATACGATGCTGCCCTTGGTCGCGGTGCACATCGCGACCGGTGAAGAAGCAGGTTGCATGACAGTCAGTCTGCTTGAGTGAATACGGGTCGGATTAAGGTACACATCCTCCAACCCGGACTGCCATGCCATGATATCTTTTCGCTCTATGGTACACGCCATAGTGTCCACGCTTGAGCATGGACCAGAAGGACTCCAGACCATGTGAATCATGCCGTTGACGTACTCGCTCACGGCTTCGTGCTGTACGCTCGGCATGCCCCTGCAGGTCCGTGTGGACCCTGGCGCCAGGATGCTGTCACAGACAAACTGCTGCAACGTGCCCGCGGTCGTGTCCTGCACGACCGCGACGTTGATCTTTCCGGTTGCACGGTCCCTGATGCCCGCCACTGGCATGGAGCTTCTTGTGGACATGCTTGGAGGCTTCCTTGCCTCCCATATAGGTTTCATCCGCTTCCACAGGACCTTGAAAGACAAAGGCGCCCGGTTCATACACCTTGCGCAAGCGGTTCAGCAGATGCCATGCTGATCGCACAATGCCCAGCTCGCGGTGCAGCTTCATGCTGCTGGTACCCTTGATGCTGGTTATCATCAGGCAGGCCGCAATTACGGTAGTCCAGTGGAGAGTGATCGTGTCCGTCTCGAGCGTGAGCATTCTCCGCTTCGGACACGTGCGGCGCCTGCGGGTGCCTGATGTTTGACTGCACGTTGTGCGAACCACAGGATGGGCATACCGGGCCCTCCGGCCAGAGGGGACCGGCCAGCCAGTCGCAGGCCTTCTTCCCGGTGGAGAACATGCGCACGATCTCCACGATTCCGATGCCTTCGCGGTAGTGTTTTCCTAGTGCGTTGAGCGCCATTGTATCCGCTGTCTGGTGTTGATTTCTGGTACGGATACGGACCATGATGTTCCGTACAAGCATGTATAAACTGAGATGTTTAGAACGTCATTATCAATCACGGCAGAGCACTTGTGAATCAGTCACAGATCATGTTAGGGAACTCCTGATTAAGCCGGGGTTCG
>JAAXGV010000083.1 GCA_012271185.1 Rhodothermales bacterium | reverse complement strand
TCGAAGGACAAGCCTGAGGAAAGTTATCTCAGGGCACCGCACAAGCCGGTTCTCTTCGGTGGCTATGTTCAGGACAAGATTGAATTCAGGGACATCGTACTGAACCTGGGTCTCCGGCTGGACGTGTACGACAATAACCGGCTTGTCTGGAAAGACAAGTATGCCAGGCGCCCGATTCTCCGTGCAGGAGATACAAACACTCCACTGCCACCAGGTATTGAAGCCAACTACGCCGTGTACTTCAGCTCCGATGAAATCGTCGGGTACAGGGACCTGAATGGCAACTTCTATGACGTTAACGGCCAGCCTGTCCAGGCGGCAGAGGTTCTTCTGAACGGGCTTGTCGAGACAACGGACAACATTGTTGATCGGGACATGTTTGAGGACTTCAAGCCGATCTGGACTCTGATGCCGCGCGTGGGTGTCAGTTTCCCGATCTCGGACCAGTCCCTGTTCTTTGCGAGCTACGGCGTAGTGACGCAGCGGCCCGGCGGCGCCAATGCCGATATAGGTTGCTTGGCAGCCACCGGATGCAGCAGTAACCCGAGCCTCAGACCGACAAACACGACCAAGTATGAAATTGGGTTCCGTCAGCGCGTTGGCCCGCGCTCGGCTATAACAATCAACGGGTTTTTCCACCAGATCAACAACCTCATACAGATACGGGATATTCGTTTCGCAAGCCCGAGCGCTTACTCCCGGTACGAAAATGTGGACTTTGGTACGGTAAAGGGCCTCGAGTTCGGGTATGACCTGCGGCGCACCGCCGGTGTGGCCATTAACGCCAATTATACACTGTCGATTGCGAAAGGGACGGGCTCTGGCAGCTTCACTACTGGAGCTATCGTGTGGATCGATGAGACACCCCCCAACTTCATCAGCCCGCTTAGCTTTGACCAGCGCCACAAGTTCAACCTATCGCTGAGCTACTCGCTGGGCCACGGTGAAGGCCCAACGCTGATTGGCACGAAGCTTCTGCAGAACATGGGCTTCAACGTGCTGGCGACAACCGGCAGCGGATTTCCGTACACCGGAATTCTGAATCCGATTCCGGTCACAGTATCCCGTGCGCCCCTTCCCAGCGGTGCCATCAACAATGACCGTATGCCGTGGTCAAACAGAATTGATCTTCGCGTTCAGCGCCGGTTCCGTGTCGCTGACGGGAGCCGCATCACCGCTTTTCTCTGGATTCAGAATCTGCTCAACACGGCTAATATCCAGAACGTATGGCGCTATACGGGGCTTCCGGGAGATGATGGCTTTCTCGCGACTGCGGAAGGACAACAGTATCTGAACGATGCAGTCCCGCTAACGGAGGTGGCATATCGCCACCGCAACCGCAGCTTGGGAAACTATGGTATGTCGCGTCTCACCCGCTTGGGAGTGAGGTTTGACTTCTAGGTACCCCTGCCTACTTTCGCTGCACTTTCTTAACCAAAAGGCAAGACAATGCAATACATACGAAAAGCATTTGCACTGGCGGCTGTTCCGCTGCTCCTGATTGGAGTTGCAGAGGCGCAGCAGGTCGGGTCCTGCACCTCACCCTTGGCTGAGGCGTACTTGGACATTGGCAACGTGCGGGCGCGCATCTTCAACAATGGCAACCTCTTCTGGCGTGGATCACCGCACGTCTATGAGGTGCCGAAGGGAGGGGGCGCGTCTGCGATCTTTACCTCAGGCATCTGGGTTGGCGGATTGATTAGCGGGCAGCTGCGGGCCGCCGCTGCACGCTACGGACAGTACGAGTTCTGGGCAGGCCCGCTGGATGATGACGGCAACCCGCCTGCTGACTGCTCTGTCTTTGATCACCTGTACAAGGTCAACCGTTCGGATGTAGATGACTATGAAGCCACTGGTTCGGCGGCGCCTGATTTGCGGGACTGGCCGACGGGCCTTGGGGCGCCAACGTTTGCAGCTCCTGGCAACGGACTCGATGACGACGGTGATGGTGAGATCGATGAAGAGGGCGAAATGATCACTATCCTTGATCAGCCGTTGGCCACGCGTGTAGACAGAATCATAGATCTGGCAAGCGGAGAACGTCCCGCCATACTGGGTGATCAGTCCATCTGGTGGGTGATGAATGACCGTGGTAACGTGCACTTTCAGACTGATACGCCCCCGCTGGGGCTGGAGGTGCACGTTCTGGCCTTTGCATTCAATGCGGCCGGACCCATTGGCGACGCGACGTTTTACAAGTATGACCTGTTTTACAAAGGGCAGACACCACTTACGGATGCGTACCTGGGGGTGTTCTCTGACCCCGACCTGGGAAATTTCCAGGATGACTGGGTTGGATCGGACACCTCCCGCGGCGTCGGGTTTGTGTGGAACTCTGACGATGAAGATGAAGGGGGAGGTGGCTACGGTACCCCGGCGCCGGCTGCAGGTTACGACTTCTTCCAGGGACCTATCATACCCAGCGTAGGTGACACAGCCTACGTGAGCGGAGTAAGGGTGCCGGACTTCAGAAACCTGGATATGACGCACTTTGTCTACTACAACAATACCGGTACCGTTCTGGGCGACCCGCAGACAGGTGAGGACTACTACAACTACCTGCGTGGTCGCTGGCGGGATGGCGTCCGTGTCACCGAAGGCGGCAACGGGCGCGATTTTTCGCAAACTCCCATCGATTTCATGTTTCCCGGATACACGGGCGAAAGCGATGAAACCTGCGAATACTGGTCAGAATGCAACGCCGACGATGCTGGAACGGATATTGTTGCAGCGGACCGCAGATTTGTGCTTTCGACCGGTCCGTTCACAATCAATCCGGGAGATTACCAGCAGATCGTGTTTGGTATCGTCTATGCTCGCGGGGATAACAATTTCAACTCGGTGACAAAACTGAAGCAGGCAGACGAGCTGGCACAGAGTGCTTTTGACGTAAACTTCATCGTTCCGCCGCCGCCATCTGCCCCTAACCTCATAGCCACTCCTGATGATCAGTCTGTGATCCTGGAATGGTCAAACTCGGCACGCTCAAACAATTTTCTGGAGAGCTATGTGTCGGAGGATCCCTTCACGCCCGATGAAGACAACGACTACAGGTTCGAGGGATATGATGTCATTCAGTATGACAATGCGCTGGACGCCGTTGGCCGTGTAATTGCGACATACGACGTGCCCAACGGTGTCACACGGGTAATTGACGGATTCCCTGGTGAGCCGTCAGAGGTGACAGCTACAGGCACCGACGCAGGTGTCTCGAACTCACACACGGTTTTGGGGCTCACCAACTACAAGACTTATTACTTTGGAGTTCAGGCATATGCCTACAATGAGCCATCCTTTCCCAAGGTCTACCGTGGTCCGATAACACGGCTGACGGTTATTCCGACCAAACCCACGAAGGATGTTTCAGATGCTGCGATCGCACTGGCGGGTGATGGTCCGCCGGACTTTGTTGCCGAGGCCATAGCGCTGGGTGAAGGTACAGTCTTTGCGCACGTCACGAACCCCATCAGGATGGTGGATGCCAGCTACTCGGTGGAATTTTATGAGCATGACTTCGGCAAGCAGGGGAGCACTGCGATCGTTGACGAGGGTGATGTGGTTGACCCGTTTGGGGCAGAGGCCTCGGCCAAGACCGCAGCGGTCTCCGCAGTGGGCACCACCTACGACATCTTACGCGATGGCGAGACGCTGTTCGATGGCCGCGCACTGAGCGGGCCGGCACCTTTGAGAACTTCGGTGTTCAGTGCAGATGGTTTGGCGTTTGATGTTTTGGGCCCTCCGCCAGGATTCAAGGACTTCCGGGTTACGGCTAACAACGCTGGCCCGCTGGACCCGCCAGATTATGCAGGCTGGGGCTGGGCAGGATTTCCTGACCCTGCCGGCTTTGTGGTTGGCTTCCGCGGCTATCAGCAGGCAACGAACAACTCCGTATGGGGATACCATGCTGGCGGGGCTGCACAACCCTTTGGGCCTGTCACTGACGGAAGCACGTTCCTGGGTCGTGCTACCCGGGGCGGCGCCTTGTACCCGTATGTGGGCTCATACGATTATGAGCAGCGGTTCACACAGGAGTGCGTAGACCAGATGGATGAAACCATTGATCCGGAGAATGACTGCCTTGCCATCCGTGCATACTCCGACGGGGCACTGATGGAGGTGCCGTTCACATTGTGGCGAGCCGGTATAGACACGCCCAACGATCGCAGCGACGACATACAGATGGTGCCGTTTATCTGCGACACTGACACCTGTGGTGGCGGACTGGAACACGGGATCTACGACATAGGCGGTGACCATCCTGCCTCAAGCCTGAGTAACGATCCTTTCACGGACTGGATCTACTGGAACCTTCCAGCCGATGCCAGCCCGGGCTCCAGTGGCTACAAAGCGTTCATGCGGGGCGACAACCTTGTGGTCACGCAGGTAATTGCACGTACCGTGCTGGTGCAGTGGAATGGAGGCACCGCGGCGCCCTACGCTGTTGAGATGATGGAATCGGGGACTGTTCTCCGCATCATCACCAACAAGCAGAGCCAGCCAGGAGACATTTTCACGTTCTCCACGGAAGGCTATGGCGCCATGCAACCTGAGGGTGATCGCGCGCGCGAGCGCCTGAAGGACATTGGTATCGTACCGAATCCCTACAAAGGCGCCTCCGACTACGAAGTCAGTCAGCTCACGAACGAGGTGCGGTTCACGAACATGCCGGACGTTGCTACCATCAGGGTATTCACCCTCAATGGCACGCTGATCAAGACGATCGAGAAAAATTCGCCTGGCATAGCGACGATTTCGTGGGACATGGTCACGGAATACAACCTGCCCATTGCCAGCGGTCTCTATCTGATCCACATCACGGTACCGGATGTTGGTGAAACCGTGCTGAAATTCGCTGTGGTCAAGAAGCGTATTCAGCTCAACACGTACTAGCCAGCGCAAACGGGCGGGTCCTCAGGGACCCGCCCGCAGCTACACACAAACAACTTCCTTTTCAGTAAAGAGGGAACAACGTAATGAAAACTCTTACATCCATAGCCCGCCAAGCAAGCGTGTGCTTTGCGCTGTTGACCTTTGCCGCTGCGCATTATGCGTGGGCTCAGGAAGGAGGCGGGACAGACAAGCCAGACCAGAACCGCGTTGGCACCGTTGGCGCCGTCGAGCTGCTGATCCCGGTCACCGCCCGGTACGTGTCGCTGGGGGCCACAACTACTGGTGGCCTGCCCAACATGAACGGACTTGAAGCGCTCTATGCCAACCCCGCTGGCCTGACGCACAACACCGGGTCAACTGCCCTGTTCAGCCGCATGAACTACCTGGTCGATGACATTGGCGTGAGCTACTTCGGCTTTGGCCAGCGTATCGGTAACGACAACCACCTGGCCTTGACGGTGTCGTCCTGGAACTTAGGCGACATACCCAGGCAGAGCGAATCGGCCCCGGAGAAGTCTGAGGTTACATTCAACGTGGCCTTCGTGTCGGTTGGCTTCACGTATGCCCGTGTGCTTACGGACCGCATCTCGGCGGGTGGCACGATAAAGGTCGTCAACGAGTCGATTGACGATGTGTCCGCTTCCGGGGTTGTCTTTGATGCCGGCATGACCTACGTGGTTGGTGAAACCGGATTGCGGTTTGGTGTGGCGGTCAAGAACATCGGCAACGAGCTGAAATATGAGGGTACTGGCCTGACCCGCCGTGTACAGCTGCCGACGCAGGCAGGCAACGCCTCGGTGAATGCTGTCAACATCGAGTCTGAAGCCATGGAGTATCCCGCACTGCTTAACTTCGGGATGGCCTACTCACGGCAGCTCGCTGGCAGTGCCAGCCTCACGATACTGGGGAACTTCCGATCGAACAGCTTTGAGCAGGACCAGTTCAGTAGTGGCGTGGAGCTTGGGCTGCGCGACATCCTGTTTGTGCGTGGAGGCTACGAATACGTTGGAAACTCGGAGGTGTCTGTGTGGAAAGGGTATACATTTGGCGCTGGCCTTAATGTCGACATTAGCGGTACGCAAGTGAGCATCGACTATGCGATGGCGCCTACCGACTACTTCAATGATGTCCAGTTCCTGACAGTGTCAGCTACGCTTTAGCGACGCTGCGGGCGGAGGTGGCCTCGCTCATCTGGCGAGCATAAGGCCAGGCTCCGGCAGGTACAACTGCCAGCAGGCGTATAACGTAAATGTGGCCGCCGCGAGCACAGCCCGCGGCGGCCTTTTTATTAGCAGCTGGCTCAGATCAGAGCCAGACAACCTTTCAGACCACTGCTATGACCCGTTCGCCACAAGCGCGTCTTCTTCTTTTCATAGCATTTCTGGGGCTGGGTATCGCCCGGTGCGGCAGCGATCCGAACCTGGAAGGCGCAAAGCTTGACCTCGAAAACAAGGATTATGATCGTGCACTGGAGAATATCGCCAGAGCGGTCGAAAGGGACCCCCATAACAGTGAGGCGCTCCAGCTGAAGGGAGAGATTCTGCAGGAGGTGGTCTTGGACACCAGGGCTCCAGAGGAGCGCGCCGCACTGGTGGCAGAGATGGCTTCTGCATACCGACGCAGTGTTGAGCTCGACACTGCCAGATCCCGGAGCGTGCTCAGGCGCATGCGCGAGGCATACCAGGTGGAGTTCAACGCGGGTGTAGAGGCATACAGCGCAGCGCAGAGTGAAAGCGTCGAGGAGACAAGAAACGCATTTCAGGCGGCAGCACAGAGGTTTCGCAATGCGTCAGTGATTTTTCCGGATTCTGCTGATGCATACATCAACGAGGCCTCTGCCTACTACAGCGGCGGCATACTCAGCCAGGCGGTTGAGGCGTATGAAGCCGCCCTGGGCCTGGGTCATACGGCGCGGGAGGTATACGTTTATCTGGCGCGAACAATGGACCTGATGGCACAGCAGACTGCTGACAACGTTCTCCGGGCCCGGCTGCACCAGCGCATTGTACGGGTACTGGAGCAGGGACTTACAAACCATGCAGAGGACTTGGAGCTGCGCAACCTGCTCCTGAACTACTATGCGCTGTCCGGCAAGCCCGAGGAGGCGCTTGCTTACTTTGAGTCGCAGTACGAATTCAAGCGTGATGACAGGGTCTATCTTTACAATTACGGCACCTTGCTGCTGAGGGCCCAAAACTACGCGGGGGCCATTGAGAAGCTCACAGAGGTCATCGCGCTGGACGGAGACTATACGAAGGCGCGGTTCAACCTTGGCGCAGCACTGATCAATAAAGGCGTAGGTATGTCAGCGACTTTCAACGCACTCAGTGATTCGCTGGACAGCCAGCGGAGCGTGATGACGGCCAGTAGTATTTCCCGGGTGGAATCCCGGCTGCAGGCGCTCGACACGCGCCGAGGTGCGCTGTTTCAGCAAGCCATAGAGCACCTTGAAGTGGCGCGCGGCTTGGCTGAGGCTGCACTTGAGCCGCCGCGAGACATCTGCCGGGCGCTATACCGCGCATATGGCCATACCAACCAGCGTTCCAAGGCAGACGCGGTAGCACAGTGTGCGGCATTTGACGGGCCCTAGTGGCGACGGAGGGTGCGCACTGCTATGGATAACTCGCGGGGCTTTGGCACAAGGGCTGTACACGCAGGGCATATTGCCGACGATGTTTTCGGCGCCGTTATGCCTCCGATATACCAGAGTTCTACCTATGCCCAAACACGTCCAGGCGAGCACAGGGGGCATGAGTATGGCCGTGTTTCTAACCCGACACGAGCAGCCTTGGAAGCCGGCCTGGCCGCTCTGGAGGGCGCGAATCATGGCATAGCGTTTGCATCCGGCATGGCGGCCGCCGACGCGATCCTGAAGTGCCTTAGGCCCGGTGATCATGTGCTGTGCTCCCAGGACCTGTACGGTGGCTGCTACCGTCTCCTGACACAGGTGTACGAACCGCTGGGGGTCGCCGCATCCTTTGTTGATATGCGGAATCTGGATGCGGTGAGGCAGGCAGTGCTTCCGAGTACCAAGCTCCTGTGGCTGGAATCCCCGGGCAACCCCCTGATGTATGTGATAGATATCCCGGCTGTCGCATCACTGGCCCAAGCGCACGGCGCCGATGTTGTCGTCGACAACACCTTCGCAACACCATTTCTCCAGAACCCTTTGGCCATCGGTGCAGACCTGGTGCTGCATTCCACTACCAAGTACCTTGGCGGGCATTCGGATGTCATTGGGGGCGCGGTATGCACCAGCCGGGATGACTGGGCGGAGCGGCTCCGTTTCCAGATAAAATGCATTGGGGCCGTCCCGGGGCCCATGGACTGCTTCCTACTTCTCCGCGGTGCCAGGACACTTCATGTCCGGATGGAGCGTCACTGTGCCAATGCCCGCCACCTGGCTGCATACCTTGATGCGCATGCGAAGGTCGCACGTGTCTACTATCCGGGAATTAGGTCTGATCCGGGTTACATGTTGGCAAGGCGGCAGATGTCAGACTTTGGGGGAATGATATCATTCTGCCTACACAACAACAGCATGGAGGCCGCGATGCGCGTCCTGTCCACCACGCGTATCTTTACGCTGGCCGAGAGTCTGGGGGGTGTGGAAAGCCTGATCGGTCATCCGGCGTCGATGACACATGCTTCCATCCCACGCGATGAGCGTATCGCCATGGGACTGAGCGACAGCCTCATAAGGCTGTCTGTAGGTATAGAAGAGGCAGTGGACCTGGAAGCGGACCTGGCCGGGGCCCTGTCCCTGGCGTAGTCAGCTCAGTAAGCAAGGAGGGCGCGGACTGCGGCAGCGATATCGTCTTCCTGGGGAAGAATCGCGCGCTCCAAGGGATCTGCAAACGCCACATAGGAAAGCTTGCTTGCCACGCGGCGCACCGGAGCATCAAGGTATTCAAATGCGGTGTCGGCAATCTGTGCGCAGATCTCTGCTCCAAACCCGATGAACTCGTGATCCTCATGGACTACCAGGGCGCGGCTTGTTCGTCTCAGAGACCTGATGACCGTGTCCATATCCACGGGTACTATCGTCCTGAGGTCAATCACCTCAATCGAAGCGCCACCCTCTCGCGCGAGCGCTTGTGCGACACCCAGGCATTTGTGGACTGTGTAGCCGTAGGTGACTATTGTCAGATCCGAACCTTCGCGGCAGATACGGGCCCTGCCAAAGGGTAGCAGGTAGCTTGCATCGGGTTCCGGGCTCCGGGCGGCAGCAGAGCGATACAGCGCCTTGTGCTCAAGAAAAAGCACTGGGTCCTCACATCTGATCGCGGTCTTTAAAAGCCCCTTGGCGTCAGCGGCATTGGATGGCAGCACGACGCGGAACCCTGGCATATGGCCAAAGATGCTCTCAACGTTCTGGGAATGGCACAGCCCTCCGTGAATGTACCCGCCTACGGGTACACGGATCACCATGGGGCAGCTCCATGCGTTGTTGGACCGGTAACGCAGTGATGACACCTGACTGCGAAGCTGCTGCATCGCTGGCCAGATGTAGTCCGCAAACTGGATCTCAACGACAGGCTTGTAGCCCGCTGCGGCAAATCCAACGGCAGTGCCAACGATAGAGGCCTCTGCCAGCTGTGAGTTAAAGCAGCGGTCTTCGCCGAAGCGGGCCGTAAGGTTGCGTGTGGCTGTAAACACGCCCCCTTTCGGGCCGGCAACATCTTCGCCGTACACGAGCACCTTGTCATTCTGCTCCATCTCCTCATGCAGCGCATGGTTGATGGCATCGACCATGACAATCGGCTTGCCGGCAATGTACTCCTGCTCTTCTGTCACGGGGGGCGCCCCCTCAAAGTATACGTGCCGGGTGGCGGTTGCAGGCAGCGGGTCGGCCTGTCTCACAGCCCAGGCTGCTGCTTCGTCCACGTGACGGTGAATGTCCATGCGTATGGACTCGGATTCCGCCGCAGTGAATACACCAGCCTCTATGAGCGCGGCCTCCATCCGCGAGATAGGGTCGAACTCCCGGTCTTCTTCGAGCTCTTTCTTTGTGCGATACTTGAGGTGGTTATCCGAGGACGAGTGCGGCAAAAGACGCACCACATCAGCAACCAGGCAGGCCGGACCTTTACTCTGTCGAATATGTGTTATGGCCGCCTTGGCGGCAGCGTATACGCTGAAGAAGTCCGTGCCGTCAACCCGGCAGCGCGCCAGCCCTTCATAGCCTGCAGCAAGCTTGTAAGGCGTTCCGCCTGCGGTCTGATCGCTGATATGAACTGAAATAGCGTACTTGTTGTCCTGAACGAGGAACAGTACCGGTGCACGGCTCCGGGTGGCCCAGTTCAATGCTTCGTGAAAATCCCCCTGGGAGGTCGCTCCATCTCCGCTGGAGCAGAGCACATAGGCATCCGTCGCTTGCCGCATCAGGGCAAGGCCCATCCCAAGGGCCGGCAGGAACTGCGAACCAACGGATGAGCCGACCGAGAAGACGTTCCGTTTCCGGGAGCTGAAGTGCTCCGGCATCTGTCGTCCGCCAGAGTTGGGGCTGTTGGCCTTGGACAGATGGTCCAGGAGCGTCTCTTCTATGGACTGTCCCAGCATCATCGCCAAGGTCAGGTCTCTGTAGTATGGGGCGAACCAGTCATGCCCGGGACGGGAAAGCAGCGCTACGGCCGCCTGAGCCGCCTCGTGACCCGAACAGCCGATGTGGAAGAACCCTTTCCCCTGTTTCAGCAGTGCCAGCATCTTGTTGTCAAGACGCCGGGCGGAGAGCATCACCCGAAAGACCCGAAGAAGCGTTGCTCTGTCGAAATCCGCAGGCCCCACAGGGTGCAGGTCCAGCCCCTCCCCAGTGATGCCACTGCGCGAAGAAGTACGGTGCAGGAGGTCGACACCGTTTTGGCCGTTGCCGGGCCGAAGGTGCTCTGCCTGACTCTTGTTGACAAGGAGGGCCGCCATGCGCACCTGGTGCAGTGAGTTGTGGAAGCAGGCAAGAGCAGGTACCTGCGGTCAGGATACACGATCTGAATGAAAAGTGTTCCGATCAGGCATGCTGGCGGGTCCTTCCACATATGGCAGCTCAAACCAGAAGCGTGTGCCGCGGCCAAGCTCGCTCTCCACGTGAACAGGTTCTTTGTGTGCCTGCAGAATCTGCTTTACTATGGAGAGGCCCAAGCCAACGCCACCACTCTTGCGCGAGCGGTCCGGTTCCACCCTGAAGAAGCGCTCGAAGATCCGTTCCTGGTGCTTTGGGCTGATGCCACGGCCGTTGTCAGAGACCTCTATCCGCACCTTGCTGCCCCGGCGAACAAGGCTGCATTGCACCGCACCCTTATCGCTGTATACGACAGCGTTTTCGATGAGGTTGACGAATACCCGCCGGATCCTGCTCCTGTCCGCCCGCACATACAAGGGCATGCTGTCAACATTGAGCCTGATGCCCTTGTCTTTGGCTTTTGGCCGCAGCATGTCCGTGACCTCATCAGCGAGCTCGGTCACATTGAATGTGCTGGGCTTGATCCAATCTTCCCTGTACTCGAGGCGCGCTATTTCTATGAGACTTTCAAAGAGATTCCCGAGCCGTTGCAGATTCATGAGCCCGCTGGCAGCAAAGTGCTTCCGCTTGGTCCTGGAAAGGTCCGAAGACCCGAGTGCCTCCAGGTATCCGCTGATTGCAAAAACCGGGTTACGCACTTCGTGTGATACATTACCAATGAACTCACCCTGAACGCGCGTCAGCCGCTCAAGCTCGTTGATTTTCTCACGGTAGCTGATGGTCATCCGGTCCAGGTGTGCAGCAAGGTCCTGTATCTCAGCTGAGCGTGTCCTGACCCTGATAGGCGTATCCAGCTTTCCTGCGGTTATGTCCTTGGCGCTCTGGCTGATGGCCAGCAGCGGAGTAGTAACCTTGTCCGCCGCGACCCAGCTGCTGACCATGGCCATGAGCAGTGCCATAATCATGCCAATCAGCAGGGTCCATTGCATCCGCCGGGCTATGGCGTGAAGCGGCCCCTCTGGCTGCTCCACGCCGATAAAGCTGTCCGTCCTGTCTATGGCTACGAGCACCCTGCGCTCACCAGTGACCGTCCTCCGGTTTTCATACGTATAGCCGCCATCTGGCGGGACCTGCCACGACCCCGGCGATACTATGGCGCTCTCAAACTCATCGGGTCTGCTGTTCCATGCGACGGTGTCCCCGCGTGCCAACACAATATGCACCTGCATCGCGTCTGACAGGGCCGCGGCTACCTGAGCGCGTGAAGCGTCTGTCGTAAGCCTGTCAATGATTCCCGCTATCTGGGCAGCCTGCGTGACATACGTTGCGCGCGCCGCATCTTGCACCTGTGAACCGTGAATAAAAAGCACATAGAGTGCAACACCCGCAGTAGATACAGCTACAAGAAGCGCAAGTGTCAGAAACATCCACGCCTGCGTGGAGGCGCGCTGGGGAAAAACCAGCTCCCAGAGTCTTCGAAGCCGGTGCATACTACAAACAGGGGTGCGATCTCAGGCCTGAGCAGGCTCCAGAGGCGTTGTGTCGCTGGCATCGTACACAAAGCGGTATCCGACGCCTCTAACCGTCTGTATATGGCTGGCATACGGCCCCAGCTTTTCCCGCAGGTTCTTGATATGCGCATCAACGGTCCGCTCGGTGACCATCATGGCGTCCTCCCAGATGGCCTGCAGGAGGTGTTGCCGCTTGAAAGCCTTGCGCGGGTGCCGGACGAGGTACTGCAGCAGCTCAAACTCCGTAAGGGTCACTCCAAGATCTTCACCATCGCACGAGACGCGATACTCTTCCTCGTAGATCGTAAGATCGTCCACTATCAGGGTCTTGCTTTCCTCAACGCCACTGCGGCGCAGCACAGCGCGGGCGTGAGCCAGGATCACCTTTGGTGAGACCGGCTTGGTGAGGTAGTCGTCCCCCCCTGCCATAAGGCCGCGAATCTGGTCCTCGTCTTCGGACTTTGCACTGAAAAAAATGATCGGAATCCTCTCAGTCTCTATGCGGGATCGCAGCCGCCTGCAGACCTCAAATCCATCAAACCCGGGAAGCATGATGTCCAGCAGGATCAGGTCAATCTCAGGAGTGGCCATTCTCAGGGCTTCGTATCCATCGCAGGCCACCGTGACATTGTAGCCCACCTGCTCAAAGAAGTGCTGAATAACTTCGGCAACGTCTTCCTCATCGTCTACAACAAGGACGTTGATCTCTGTGGGCTCCAGGGTACGGACTGCCATGGTACGGGTGATTAGGCTGACTTCTCGTCCCAAAGTCAGGAGGTTGTAGTGCAGGTTCGGTTGTGACGACCATCGGCAGGACGGCGCGCGGAGCAGCCGACATGCCGGCAGGGTTATACCGGATATTGCGCTGACGGTTGCAGCGCCCAAGACCGTTTGGCTGCCATGAAGTATATTGACCAGCGTTTAAGCAGGCAGCACACGATGCAGGACTGGCTTATCCGTGGAGGTACGCTGCTGGAACCGGTATCTGGCTCTTCCAGGTGTGCAGACATTTACATCGAGCGTGGCCGCATCGCGGCGATAGGCAGGAACCTGGAAGTCGCAGGCGTGCAGGAGCTCGATGCACGAAAGCGGTTTGTTTCGCCTGGCTGGATGGATATGCATGTGCACTTGCGTGAACCGGGGTTTGAGCACAAGGAAACGATAGAAACGGGGTGTCGTGCTGCGGCTTTTGGCGGGTTTACCGCCGTGGCCTGCCAGCCCAACACGAAGCCGCCAGTCGATTCCATCGAGGTGGTTCAGGCAATCCGAAAGCGTGCTGCCGGGCTCCCGGTTGACGTGTATCCCATTGCCTGTGTCTCGAAAGGGCGGGCAGGCGCCGAGCTGGCGCCTTTCGCGGAGCTTGCAGCAAGCGGTGCCGTAGCCTTCAGCGATGACGGGTCACCAGTGCAAAACGGCTCCCTGATGCGCCGTGCGCTCGAGTACGCCGCCATGCTGGACCGGCCGATCATCAACCATCTCGAGGATATGACGATGGGGACGAAGGGGCATATGAACGAGGGAACAGTATCCACGCGTCTGGGCATCGTTCCAGTGCCTGCGCTGTCTGAAGAGTCCATGCTTGCGCGGGACCTGCTACTCACAGAGCATGCCGGAGGCTGCCTGCATGTTCCGCACATCTCTACGGCCGCAAGCGTGGACCTTGTGCGCCAGGCAAAGGCCAAGGGCATCAACGTGACTGCGGAGGTGTGCACGCATCACTTCGCGCTGACAGATGAGGCTGTGGAGGAGAGTGGCTTTTCTACGGCAACGAAGATGCACCCGCCACTCCGCACCGCATCGGACGTGGAGGGTATCAAGCGAGGGCTCCGGGACGGCACTATTGACGCTATCTGCACAGACCATGCACCCCATGCCTCGTTCGAAAAAGACGTGGAGTTCACCCGGGCTCCGTTTGGAATCACTGGCCTGGAAACAGCATGGGGCTTGACAGGCCGCCACATAGTGGCCGAAGGCGTGCTCAGCGTGGCCGCAGCAGTGTTCAAGCTGTGTGTTGCACCCAGGCGGATCCTGCGTATTCCAGTGCCGGAGATTCGGGAAGGAGCGCCCGCGAATCTCACAGTCTTCGACGCTACCACGGAGTGGATTTTTGGTACCAGGCACATCCGCTCAAAAAGCAGCAACACGCCATTTATTGGCACTGCCATGACAGGCAAGGCGTGGGCTGTCTACAATAACGGGCAGCTCGTGTCCAATGCCTGATCCGGACCTGTTCTGGGCAGACCCCCCTGGCAGGTTCTGGCTTCATGATTGCCAGCCGCTTTTCGAATGGCAGGAAAGACACATATTGGCTTGCTGTTTGGAGGCCAGTCTGCCGAGCACGAGGTATCCATAGCATCCGCACGTGCAATATACCGGGCCATCGACAAGGCCCTGTACGACGTTACGCTGATACGCATCACGCAGAACGGCGCCTGGATGCTACACAACCTTCCGCCTGGCGGCACATGGTCGGAAAGTGATGCTGGCCGTCAGGTGCGCCTGGTGCCCGGAGCGGGGCGGGGTGCTCTGATCACTGCGACGCCTCCGTACGAAGCTGCCTGCATGTTCGATGTGGCGTTTCCAGTGCTCCATGGCTCCAATGGGGAGGACGGAGCGGTGCAGGGGCTTCTCCAGATGTATGGCATTGCCTTTGTAGGGGCAGGCGTCCTGGGATCAGCCATAGGCATGGACAAGGATGTGATGAAGCGGCTGCTGCTGCAGGCAGGACTGCCTGCAGCAAAAGGGCTGGTGCTGCATAAGGGAGCGGTTGCGGATGATGCTTACGATCAGTGTACACAAGCCCTGGGAAGCCCGCTGTTCCTGAAGCCGGCAAACACGGGGTCATCCGTGGGGATTTCCAAAGTGACCCGGCGCGAAAGCTTTCTGGCGGCGCTTGATCGGGCGTTTGCGTACGACAATAAAGTCGTGGTGGAAGAGTTCATAGACGGGCGCGAGATCGAATGTGCAGTCATTGGCGGTGACCCGCCACGCGTCTCGGTAGCGGGAGAGATCGTGACCACGCACGAGTTCTACTCATACCAAGCCAAGTACGAGGACGAATCTGCCACATCGCTGATTATTCCTGCCGATATCTCTGCTGCTGCAGATGCCAGAATCAGGGAGCTGGCCATTCGGGGCTATCGTGTGCTGTGCTGCACGGGTATGGCGCGCATGGACTTTTTCCTCGATAAGGCAGGGGCGCTTTGGATTAACGAAATCAACACGATACCAGGCTTTACTCGACAGTCGATGTTTCCGCTTCTTTGGGCACACTCGGGATTGAGCTTTCCGGACCTTATTGACGTTCTGATCACCGATGCGCTTGAAAGGCACCGGCAGGCTGTCCGGCTGCGACGCAACCGATAAGTGCGGTATTCCACAGACACGCGAACCATATGCCCTGGCGACACTTTTGTGGCTGTTCAGGGCGAACGACATGATGGGCACACCTTCATTGATGAGGCCATCAGGAAGGGGGCGCACGGCGTAGTGGCCGAGCGTCCGGTTGTTGCGCCTGCTCATGTGGAGGTGACACAGGTCCCAGATTCCGAGCAGTTCCTGGCCGGAATGGCGCGAAAAAAGCTCCTGGCTGCCAATCCCTGCGTTATCGCGATCACGGGCTCTGTCGGCAAGACAAGCACGCGGAACGCGATTGCCACCGTGCTTCGCGGACGGTTTGATGTGCTGTCTACCACAGGCAATCTCAACACGGTGCTGGGTATCTCACTTACGCTTCTGAATGGAAAATTCGACCGGGAGACCAAGGTGGTCCTGGAGATGGGCGCCTGCAGGCCGGGCGACATAGCCGGACTCTGTGGATATTTTCCGCCGAAGGTTGCTGTTGTCACCAATGTCTGTGGCGTGCACCTGGAAACCTTTGGAACGATTGAAGGCGTGGCCCGAACCAAATCGGAAATCGTTCGGGCCCTGGGCGCTGACGGAACGGCGTGCCTCAATGGAGACGATCCGCGTGTGCGTGCCATGGAGTCCCTGAACGCCGGCCAGACGGTACGCTATGGGACAGGTGCGCACTGCGATGTCGTGCCAGGCCTGATTACGCAGGATATTCCGCTGCTGGGAGACCACGTGATCTATCTGGTCCTTGCGGCTTTTGCGGCAGGGTACACGCAAGGCATGCCGCGCGACGAGATCAACGAGCGCCTTGCCATGATGAGGCCGGAGAAAGGTCGCCTCAGCAGGCTTGAAGGCATATGCGGCTGCACACTGATTGACGATTCCTACAATGCCTCGCCTGTGGCTATGCGCACGGCGCTTGGCGTGCTGCAGCGCCAGCCAGCGGATCGCCGCATTGCTTACCTGGGGGACATGCTGGAACTTGGCGAGGCTTCTCTGGCGGAGCATAAAAAGGTCCTCCGGGATGCTGTGGGAGTGGCGGACATCATCGTCGTTGTGGGCAAGCACATGGCTGCGGCCCGGGCATCATTGCCCGATGCGGATCAGAGGGCCATCGTGGTGTTTGCCAGTTCCACCGAAGCTGCTGACGCCCTCAGGGCGGGTGACCCGGTCAGCCCCGGAGAGGGTGACGCGGTCCTGGTAAAGGGCTCGCAAGGAATGCGCATGGAGCACGTCAGTCGCGTGTTGCTGCATGACAGCATTGCGCCGGAGTCGGTCCTCTGCAGGCAGACTGAAAGCTGGCGGCAGATCTGACCGGCAGCTTGGCGAACTCCATGAGCGGCGCGCAGGCGAACGAGACACAGGCAGTGGCGTTAAATGGCTCATTGCTTTGGCGGCACCTATGGTCACAGACGTTATTCAAGCCCTGCATGGCTGTCAACGAATTGTCATTACAACGCACATCCGGCCTGATGGAGACGCCATTGGTTCTCAGCTGGCCCTGGCGCTGTTTCTGAGGAAGCTCGGCAAGCAGGTCGAGATGATCAACACTGATGGAGTGCCTGACACCCTCGAGTGGATGGAAGGCGCGGAGACCATTGCAGTGTTTGAAGGCACCTTTGAGCAGCGTTATGCGCTGGCTCACGCGGAGACCATCATCGTCGTAGATCTCAATGCGCTGCACAGGCTGGGTCCTGTCTTGTCAGATCTGGTACGGGAATCAGAAGCGGTAAAGGTGCTGATTGACCACCACTGCCGTCCTGAGCCGTGGCATGATGTCGCGCTGATACGAGACAGTGCCGCTGCGAGCGGCGAACTGGTTTATGAGCTTATCCAGGCTTGGGATTCCGGTCTGCTCAGAGGCCCCATAGCAACAGCACTGTATGTGGCTATCCTGACTGATACCGGCATGTTCCGCTACGATACTGTCACTCCGTCGGTTCACCGGATGGTGGCAGACCTCCTGGAGCGCGGTTCGCGATCGCCAAATCAGGTGTATGCTGCAATCTATGAGACACGAGACCGCAGATGGCCCCGCCTCCTGGGGCATGTCATGAAAACGCTGGTGCTGCGTTATGGCGATAAGCTGGCCTACATCGTGATCAGGCAGCGCGTGCTTGAGGCCTTGTCTGCCACCAGCGAGGACACCGAGGGTTTTGTGGACTTTGCCATGGCTGTGGACGGCGTCGAGGTTGCGCTCGTGTTCCTGGAAACGAGCAAGGGCATCAAGGTCAGTTTCCGGTCCAAGGGTTCACACCGCGTCGATTCATGGGCCCGCTCATTCGGGGGCGGGGGGCACCGGAACGCGTCGGGCGCCTTTTTCAGCCGTCCATTGCATGATGTGATTGAGCTGGTGGTCACGTCTGCACCAAAGCACACCGGCTTGCTGCAAGCAGGCGTGCTGTCACCCGAAGACAGGGTGTATCTCTCTATGCTAAAGAGTTCCTGATGAAGGTTTCTGTAACGACGCTTCCCCTGCCAAAACTGGATGTGGACCTGTTGCTCGTGCCGGTGGTCGAAGGGGCAGCTGGCAGCACAACTGATGACCTTGGCAGTCCGGTTGGCGAGGCACTGAGTCTGGTGCTGGACGACTTCACCGGCAAGCTGGGGGAGACTGCGCTGATCTATCTGGACAACGCCCGATCTCACCGTGCCGCTTTTGTGGGCCTTGGCCCGGAAGACGACCTGGATGCGGAGGCCCTGCGTGAGGCAGCCGCTGCGGGCGTTGCGGTATCGCGGAAGACGGAAGGCACTACGGCCGCGCTGCGTATCCCTGATGTAGCCCTTGACAGTGAGCTGATGGGCCAGGTCCTGGTGGAGGGGTTTGTGCTGGCGTCGTACGAGTTTTTACGCTACAAGAGCGAAGATGAAGGCACGCATGGCCGAACAGAGCGGCTGGTGCTTCATGCAGAACGACAGAATGGAAAGGCTGTGCGGAAAGGAGCTGAGCGCGGGCGGGTCCTGGCGGAGGCAACCTGCACCGCGCGTGATCTGGTAAACATGTCCCCCCATGAGAAGACTCCTACGCTGTTCGGCAGGGCCGCGGAGCGGCACGGCAAGAAGTACGGCTTTGACGTAACGGTGTGGGACAAGGCAGCTATTGTGGAAGAAAAGATGGGTGGCCTGCTTGCGGTCAACCGGGGGAGCCCAGAACCTCCGGTGTTCATTGAGATGACGTGGCAGCCCACGAATGCGGTCAACAGCCGGCCAATCGTGCTGGTCGGGAAAGGAATCGTCTTTGACACGGGTGGCCTTTCCCTGAAGCCTACCAGAAACTCCATGGACCACATGAAGGCGGACATGGCGGGAGGTGCAGCAGTGATCGGCATAATGGAGGGCCTTGCACGCTTGGGCGTACCGCTCTATGTGGTGGCGCTGGTGCCGGTGACGGACAATCGCCCCGGAGAGTGGGCCTACGTGCCCGGGGACGTGCTCACAATGCACTCCGGCATGACCGTAGAGGTTCTTAACACCGATGCGGAAGGCCGCCTTATCCTTGCCGATGCGCTTTCGTACGCAAGGATTTACCGTCCAGAGCTGGTCATTGACCTTGCAACGCTCACAGGTGCGCAAGTCGTGGCACTTGGAAGCAGGGTTGCGGCGGTTATGACAAATCAGGGACCTGTTGACGACCTGTGTCAAGCAGGCCGCGCAAGCGGCGACCTGGTGCACCCTATGCCGATGCATGCGCACTACGGAGAAGCACTCGAGAGCAGCGTGGCGGACATCAAGAACATCGGCAACCGCGAAGCAGGCGCCATCACGGCAGCAAAGTTCCTGGAGCATTTTGTAGACTACGACTGGCTGCATGTTGACCTCGCGGGTCCGGCCTTTCTGCAGAAGGCGGCACCCTACCGCCCCAAGGGAGGAACCGGTTTTGGTGTGCGGCTGCTGATCGAGTTTTTGGCCCGCTTGTCTGGAACCAGGAAGCGCTAGTGTCACCGGCTTCCCCAGAGTCGAACGAGTCTGCGCAGCAAAGCAGGCCACGTGTGGCGATCACGCATGGCGACCCAAACGGCATTGGCCCCGAGGTTGCGCTTAAGGCCCTGGCTGATCAGCGGGTGACGCGATTTTTTGAGCCCGTGCTGGTCGGCTCTGCGCATGTACTCCGGCACAATGTGCACCAGCTTGGCTTGGGAGCGCTAAGGCTGCGGATTGTCAAGGAGCCGTCAGCACAGGTTCCGGCCGGACATACAAGGGTCATTGACACCTTGCCGGGCAGGAAAGCCCGCATCGCGGCGGGGCAAACCACGCCACAGGCTGGCGCTCTTGCCATGGAGGCTGTAGGTGCAGCTGTGGATATGGCGATGGAAGGGACGGTTGATGCGGTTGTGACGGCGCCCATCTCCAAACACGCAGTAGCAAAGGCGGGCTACGAGTATCCCGGACACACGGAGTTTCTGGCTCAGCGCACCCGGTCGAAAGATCATATGATGGTGATGGTGGCCGGCGGACTCCGCATAGGTCTGGCCACTGTCCATATCCCGATCCATCAGGTTGCCGCAGAGATCACACAAGGCCTGATTAGCTCGTCTATCACAAGGCTCGGCAAAAGTCTTGTGCGAGATTTTGGCATAGGCCGGCCCAGGATCGCGGTGCTAGGGCTGAACCCGCATGCAGGCGAAGGCGGTGTGCTGGGTCAAGAAGAGGAGGATGCGATCATGCCTGCCATTCAGAGCAGCAGTCCCAAAGACTGGATGGTGTTTGGGCCCTTTCCCGCGGACGGGTTCTTTGGTGCCGCATCCTACCGAAAGTACGATGCGGTGCTTGCGATGTACCACGACCAGGGGCTTATCCCGTTCAAGACGCTGGCGTTTGAGGAAGGCGTCAACTTCACGGCGGGGCTGCCTATAGTCCGCACGTCACCTGACCATGGGACTGCGTTCTCCATCGCAGGCAAAGGTGTAGCGTCGCCGCGCAGCCTTCGTCAGGCGGCGCTTCTTGCAGCAGATATTGTGCGGCAGCGCCGTAGGCAGCTTGCCGGGGCGGTATGAACATTCCTTAAAGCGTACAGGGAACAGCGGCGTGGTATTGCTGCTGTGTTGTATATTGCGTCCTTAATCCGAAACCATCAGGGCCTCTCCTATGGAAACGATTGTTCAGATACAGAGCTTTGTTGATCAGCTCCTCAAGTACCCGCTCCTGGTCATGCTGCTGGGAACGGGGGTGTTTCTCACGCTGCGGTTGGGTTTTATCCAGTTCCGGCGCATGGGACATGGTATTAAGGTTGCCTTGGGCAGGTACGATGACCCCAATGACACGGGAGACGTCACACATTTCCAGGCCCTAACTACGGCCCTGTCTGCTACGGTCGGTATTGGCAACATCGCCGGGGTAGCCATTGCTATCCACTGGGGCGGGCCAGGAGCCATTTTCTGGATGTGGATGACCGCGCTCCTAGGCATGGCTACCAAGTACACCGAGGTCACGCTGGCGTTGCGTTTCCGGCATGTGGAGAAGGGCGCAGGCAAAATGGTCGGGACGGTCTCTGGTGGCCCCATGTACTACATCGAGCGCGGGCTTGGTGCTGGATTCAAACCGCTTGCTGTTTTTGTGGCCACCGGTATAATCTTTGCCGCTCTTCTGAGTGGCAATGCGATTCAGGCCAATACGGTTTCGGACCTCATGAATGCTGAGTTCGGGATGGCAACCTGGGTGACCGGCCTGATCACTGCGGGTGTGGTTGCCATGGTTATTCTGGGCGGCATCACGCGCATAGGTAAAGTTACGGGGATCCTTGCCCCTTCCATGGCGGCCATCTACGTGGTTGGGGGGTTGTTGATCCTGTGCATCAACTATGACTCCGTTCTTCCGTCTCTGGGTCTCATCTTCACGGAGGCATTTAATCCGACGGCTGGCGTTGCAGGCACCGGTGTCGGAATCCTGCTGCAGACGCTGTTGTGGGGGGTTCGCCGCGGGCTCTTTTCCAACGAGGCCGGCCAGGGCTCCGCGCCGATAGCGCACTCCGCCGCCAAGACAGAAGAGCCTGTCTCCGAAGGGGTTGTTGCGCTTCTGGAGCCCTTCATTGATACGATCGTGATTTGCACGATCACGGCGCTTGTGGTGTTGTCTACGGGCGTCTGGAAGTTACCCACCGACACGGTGCTCACGTTGGCAGAGGGCGATTACTCCTATGTGGAGGAGACAGATAAGGGATATGTGGCGATTGAGAACGGGGATGTTCCGGATACTATTGAAGTTCTGGAAGGGCAGCAGATGGGCGGCGTGTACTTTGCATGGCATGAGGTGCCGGTCGGAGAGCTGTTTGTGGACGAAGACCTGACAAGGCCGTTTACGGGAGAGATACGACCCGCCAACAATGTTGCCGTGGCGATGAACGGGCAGAGCTATGAGACGCTTTACGGTCGCGCAGTGGAAAATGGTGCGCCACTGACGGCGCTTGCCTTTACGACGGGCCTGGGGCGCATCGGCAACCTGATCGTTGTCATCAGTGTCCTGTTGTTTGGCATCTCTACTGCGATTTCATGGAGCTATTATGGTGACCGCAGTGCGATGTACATCTTTGGCCGCCCGGCGATTCTGCCCTACAAGCTGCTCTTTGTTGCGGTGCATTTTATCGGAGCGAATGTGTCTCTGAACGTGATCTGGGGTCTGGGTGATACTGCGCTGGCGTTGCTCACGATACCAAACGTGCTGGCGCTGCTGCTGCTGTCTGGTATTGCAAAAAAGCTTACAGACGATTACTTCAGCTCGTTCGGACCGGGGGTCTCCCGGGAAGACTACCTTCGCATCACCGCAGAGCGTCAGCGTGCACGCAAAGCTGAGCGCGAAGCGTAGCACCCCTCATCCTTAACTGTGCCAATCACCAGCATGGATCCTGCTCATAACCAGGACCGCCAGGAGCCAAGGCTCTGGCAGGCGCTGATCCCCATAGCCGTCTTGATTGTGCTCCTTGCAGCGTCCGTTATGCTGTTTGGTTCGGATTCTTCGTTCGGGCCCAACCAGATTGCGCTGATGCTGGCGGGTATCGTTGCTGCTGTCACAGGCATGCGGCTGGGATACACGTGGAAGGAGCTTCAGGATGCCATGGTCAACGGCGTCTCCTTGGCCATGGGCGCTGTCTTCATTCTGCTTGTTGTGGGTGCACTGATTGGCACATGGATTATGGGCGGGATTGTGCCGACTATGATCTACTACGGGCTCAAGCTTCTGAATCCAAGCATCTTTTATGTAGCCTGCTGTATCATCTGCGCGCTGGTAGCTGTCGCGACCGGCAGCTCGTGGACCACCGCGAGCACGGTGGGCGTAGCGCTGGTTGGTGTGGCTGCAGCATTCGATCTGAACCTTGGCATTGCTGCAGGCGCCATCATCTCTGGCGCTTACTTTGGCGACAAGCTTTCGCCGTTGTCGGACACTACCAACCTGGCGCCGGCTATGGTGGGGACGGGCCTGTTCACGCATATCCGGCACATGCTGTGGACTACGGTACCCAGCATCAGCATCGCGCTGGTGGCTTTCGCGGTACTGGGTTTTGTGCGTGGCCCTGCACAGGATGGCGCAGCTGGCATGAATGACATGATGTACTCGCTGACGCAGACCTTCGATATCGGATGGTATATGCTGATTCCTTTGGGTGTGGTACTGTTTGTCATCTACAAGAAGGTGCCTGCGTTTCCAGCCCTGCTGATTGGCGCCCTGCTGGGAGGTGTTTTCGCGATCACGTTCCAGCAGGAAGCAGTGCTGACCTACATGGGTGAAACGATGCATCCGCGGGCGCTGGTCTTGGCCAAAGGTTTCTGGACAGCACTGTTTGCAGGGTTTGAGGCAAACACAGGCAATGAGGCGCTTGACGATCTCCTTACGCGCGGCGGCATGTCCAGCATGCTCAACACGATCTGGCTGGTCGTCGCTGCGATGATGTTCGGTGCTTCGATGGAGAAGCCAGGCTTCCTGAAAGTCTTTGCTGCGCGTATTATGAGCGCAGCCAGAACCACAGGGAGCATGATAGCCACTACGCTGGCCACGAGCATCTCCATGAACGTCATAGCGTCGGACCAGTATATTGCCATAGTGGTGCCAGGGCGGATGTTTCGCGCGGAGTTTGAGCGGCGTAGCCTTCACCCCAAGAACCTGTCTCGTGCACTGGAAGACTCCGGAACGCTGACCTCCGCCATTGTCCCATGGAACACCTGCGGCGCATTTATGGCGGCCACGCTTGGCGTACCCACACTGGCGTATCTGCCCTATGCGGTGTTCAACTACGTGAGCCCGGTTATTTCAGCAGTCTACGGTTTCACAGGATTCAGCATCACCCCCCTGAAGACCGCCCAGGTGGTGCCTGCATGATATCCCCTTGACTCAAGGGGATATCGCCGGGCTTCGCCCGGATGCGGGAGCCGTCACAGAATGCACCCTCCGGCTTGGGTGTTTGCGCCGCGTTGCCCGGAAAAAGCTGAAGCTCTCTTGGTGGTGCACGATCCCACTGCAAACCTGCTTCGAAGTACGATATTCGGGTGTTGCGCTGGCATCGCCCCTGACAGAAGCCGGGATTCTCTGGCGAAGCATGATCTGAACACAGCCCAGCCCGCCTGTGTGTGCGGGAGGTTCCACCGTGGATCCAGGAACAGGGCAGGCAGGAGGTTAGTGTGATCTCAACGACGAGCATTCGGGTATGAGAGCGCACGTTGACATCGATACGCAGAGGCTTGGTCACAACGACGCATGCCTGTGTCCCCGCAGAGCGTAAGATGCCTGTGCAGGTAGGAGTGAGGCAAGCAGAGGGAGCGCCCTTGCATGACGCATCCCTTTGGGGCGATCAGGGCAGGGGCTGCGCTGGCCCAGATTCTGTACAGATTGCAAGAAGCTGGCCTGCCATCCAATCGGCACTGGTACGCGGCCATGCATTCAAAACGGTCGCCCGATAGACCGATTCAAGTCGGCCTATCGGGCGACCGGGAGTGCCCACTGCCAGCGCAGAAACAGATAGACGCCAGCTCAGGGGCAATACAGCTGTTCCGCAGCGCGTCAGTGCTATTTCAGCAGCAACATCTTCTGCGTCTGGATCAGCTTTCCACCAGCTTCCATGCGATAGAAGTAGGTGCCGCTGGCATAAGCACTGGCATCCCACACCAGCTCATGTACGCCCGCGGAGTAAGCCTGGTCGGTCAGTACCGCGACTTTTCGCCCAATAACGTCAAACACGGTCAGTCTGACCTGTACTTCTTCCGGCACGGAAAACGTGATCGTAGTAGCAGGATTGAACGGGTTCGGGTAGTTTGGCTCCAAGCTGAAGGCGGTCGGCAGCTCGGTGGGGTCGTCCTCATCTATGGACACGTCAATCTGTGACCACGGAACCGTCCATACGCCTCGTCCATGCGTTGCTGCCACGATCTCATCATCACGGTACTTGAGCCTGTATACGGACACGGCTGGCAGCCCGTTATGGGCATAATTCCACTCCTTGCCATGGCTCTTGGTTTTAAACAGTCCAATGTCCGTGCCTGCCCACATGACGTGGGGTGCGTGAGGCATCACCAGCAGATCGTAAACAGCCACGTTGGGAAAGCCCCTGGTACTCACACCGTCTGTGGATTCAGAGTACCCCGAAATGTCCGCCCAGGTTTGCCCAAGGTCTTTCGTCTCGAGGATCTTGGGGTATTTGTACCTTGAGAACAGTGCATAAGCTGTTGAGTCCTCGAACGGATGCGTCGCGAGTCCCGATATGATCGTCGCGGGAGCCCTGGGGATATCAGGCAAGGCTGCCGGTGAAAAATCCTGGCCTGCATTTGTCGAATACCACAGCGTTCTTGTTGGAAAGTCATCCAGGCCATAGCCAGCCCAGACTATGCTGTCAGCAGCATGCGAGGCCCGCACCTTCCCGATGTTTGTTGGTGCCCATGCCGAGTCGATGGGAGCCAGCGTAAAGTTGTTGTCAAAGTTCGTGGAGCGCCATACCCCGAGCTGACCAAGCATATAGAGGGTGTCAGGTGCCAGCGGTGAGATATCGATCGAAGTCATGAAAATCCCAGGATCGGGCGAGAAAAAGAGATCCCAGCTTGCCCCTCTGTTTGTAGAGAACCAGAGGATGTTGAACTGGGTTGTGGCTATCAGCCTGTCCTGGTCTTTCGTATGCCAGATCGCTGAAAATCCGTCACCGAATGCGCCGGTGTTGATCCAACCCCGACGGTTGTTCGGGTTCCCGTACGAGAGCCAGGATCCGTTGTCCTGCGTGCCTCCTACGTACTGGGAGAATCCTGGCCGTTTATCGGCGCCATAGAACTGGGCGGTGTTGAAGCCTGCAAAGGTGAGGTCTGTTTCCACGAAAGAGACGCCTCCGTCCGTGGATATAGCAACGCCACCGTCGTTGGTGTTCAATACCCAGAACGCATTGTCTGCCTCGTCTATCCCGACAGGTACGATAGCATGATGGTCTACATGGGTGTCAACGGTCGGGTCGAGAGAGCCGTCCACTGTCCTGTGCAAAACTCCGGATATCCTCCTGTATACGATCTGAGAGGTCTGTACGGGAACATTTTGCGGATCCCACACGCCGGCGGGAACGAAAGGAAGTACCATGTACATCATCCCCTTCAAAAGCCCTGCGTCCACCGCTATGCTGTCATGGGGAGCCGTCGCATCGTAATCGTACTTGTGTATAAAGAGCTGTTCGTTACTCACCTCGTCGCATGGACCGTTGATCGTGAAGGGTAGTAGGTTGTATGTGGAGTCTCTGCCCGAATCGCGAAACGAGACGGCAAGCTGTCGGCCAGAGTCGATATCCCAGACCGTGAAGGGGACCTCCACATAGTCTTTGTATTCATTGCGGTCATATGGAAGGAAGAAGCAGTCTACATCTGAGGAGGTTGAATCGTTTGATGTGAAGCGATGGGCCATCTGCGTGCCCTGTCCCCACCGTATTTCTACGGATGCGTTGTCCTCCTCTGCGATCTGCACGAAGTCATTGTGCGAGGATCCCACCAACAGATTTCCTCCAAGGTGTGTGCCTAGACCGAAGATGTATGCGACGACAGTCTGCTGACCGGGCTCGGCATATACGAAGGCCGTTGGGGCTGCAAAGTCACTCACTCCACCTTCCATGACATTCCGCCACAAAAGGATGCCGCCGACAAAGATCGAATCGGTAGAATAGGGGTGCACAGCGATCGAATTGTCGTACCATCCCTGACCACCCAGCCAGTTCAGAGGACCGAAGAAGAAGTCTACTTCAATTGTGTTGGCCCAGCTGGCTCCGCCATCTTCGCTGCGCAGCAGAGTTGCACCCTGGGAATTTTCAACAGACGCATAGGCAATAGACGGGTCAGACGGGGCGTACGCAAGCTCGATCCGCGCACTGCCACCCAGAATATCGAGAGAGGATATCCCATAGTCCCACGTTTGGCCACCATCGGCAGAGTGGAGAATGCCCCCTGGGTTCACACCGGCAATCATGGTGTTGAAGTTGCCCGGCTGTGCCTGAAGGTCTTGTACTCTCCCGGGAGGAGGGAAGACCTCAGCCCAGGTGATACCGCCGTCTGTGGTTCTGTAGATGCCTGCATTGGTTGCCGCCACGACCACGTCTGCATCTACCGGGTCCACAGCCAGACGATTCACATACCGGAAGACCGAGTCCCTGGCAGTTGACAGCAAGTGCTCCCAGCTCTGGCCGCGGTCGTACGACTTGAAGATCCCTGCTCCAGAGACCGCGTCCAGGTTGCCGAAGCCCTCCCCGGTCCCTATATAGAGAATGTCATGATTGCTCTCGGCCATCGCGATGGTCGTGACCGACAGGTTCGGCAAGTTGTCGGTAAGGTATCCCCACGCATAGCCTCTGTTTTGCGTCCACCATAACCCGCCACCGGCCGTTCCCACAAACCAGGTGTGCATATCCGGATCATCAGGATCAATCAGCAGCGGGCGTGTGCGTCCACCTACGTTTCCAGGACCACGCTCCACCCAGTCCAGTGCGTTTACAGCAACGTTTTTGCTGTTTGCAAGCGCCTTGTTGTACTCGTGTATCCGGTACCCCGTGGGGTAGTGTACCTTGCCATCCTCGGATGCCCGGATTGCATGGCGAACCTCGACGAACAGCTCAGGGTGGCCCTTAGCGTTCACAGACCGCTGAGGAACTGCCGGGTCATGGGCAAAAAGAGGCGCGGCAGGAACGGCCTCCTCCAGCTGGTCTGGGCCTTCCGGTACGAGGTGGAATACCAGTATCAACCCGATCAGGGTACCTGCAAAGGTGACGAGGATGCGCTGTAGTCTAGTCATGGCTCTAGGGCTGTCAAAGGGATACAGTATCAATATAGCTCACTGACTGCAGAAAAACAATAATCGGGTATGCATCCAGCTGTGCTGTTAGGCTGGTGCGAGGGGCAACAGGAGCCCGTCATGGTATGCCTCTATCGTGAGCTGGCGCTGGATTGTCATCCATGTCTTGTGTTATGATTCCGTCAGGCGCTGCGTTCGGGCCAATGCGGATCACGTGCTAAGGCTGTCACAGCTTCCCGATCAGGCGCTCCACCATGCTCGTACGGTGCGATCGGTGCCAGTACTTCCAGCAGATATCATAGCATGGCATTCCGGGGGAGGAGGACTGAAGTCTACGGCCGTTACCCGCAAACAGTGATATATGCCACACAGGCAGGACTGGTATCGTACACACCTCCTGCTCCCGGGTGTCTCCTTTCGTGGACGCTGCACACCCTTTGTGATGCAATAAAGGGGTAACAGCTGAAACTGTGCGAAGCGCTAACAGCCCGTGGAAGAAATAGGGTCTCAGAGCACCGGGTGAAAAAGCGGCACCGACGCCGAAGCAGGGGAGAATTTGGCCCCAAGACGACTCCTGCGGCCTGAAAAGCCGAGAATCGGCCCAAAAAGGCCGATATGGAGGCAAAAAAAGCGCAAAATAGCCGTACCGG
>JAAXGV010000087.1 GCA_012271185.1 Rhodothermales bacterium | reverse complement strand
GTCGCCTGGCTCCAGCGCGGGTGCGGGATGTGCGGATTCACATTGGAAAGGAAGCCGTATTCGCGCGGCTGCAGCTCGTTCCAGAAGGTCCCTGGCTGCCGTCGCGTAAACTCAATTCGCGTGACCGCTTTGGGTCCTTTATATCCGTACTTCCAGGGAAGGACGAGCCGCAGCGGCGAGCCGTTCTGCTTTGGCAGCGGCTCACCATACATGCCGGTAGCCACAAAGGCCAGCTCATTCAGCGCCTCGTCCATGCGCAGTGCCTCAAAATAGGGCCAAGGGTACCACGTGGCGCGGGCCTGGCCTGGCAGCTGCTCCGGGCGGTTGATGCAGGTGAACTTGACAAATCGGGCGCTATTCTTGGGCTCGCAGCGCTCGATAAGCTTGGCCAGAGGAAATCCCGTCCAGGGTATCGTCATAGACCATGCTTCGACGCAGCGGAACCGGTACAGCCGTTCCTCCAGATCCATCGACCGTATCAGGTCTGCGATGTCCATCGTCTGCGCTTCGGCCAAACCCCCAACCTCGATAGTGCCAGGGAAGGGTTCGTACTGCTGCGTGTGCGGCCAGACCTTTTTCAGATTGCCCTGATTGATGAACTCGTAGAAGTTGTTGTAGGACGAAGCGACCAGGCGCTCCGAAACGGTTCGTTCCGGCACGGTGTAGCTGGCGTTGACCGGAGCCGGGTATCCGTTACGCGGTGCGTTGTCAGGGATGGTATCCAGGGGACCGTCCGGGCCAGTCGCACTGCGAGCGTGCTTCGAACACCCTAGTGTCATAGCGATAGAGCCAAGGCCAAGCGTTCTGATGAAGGCGCGCCGGTTCGCATAGGCTGCGCGAGGGGTCGTATCCTTTTCCTTAAGTTGCCACCCCGGATGAAGGATGATGCTTGCCATAAGAGATCTTCTGACTAAGGCGTGCAAAATTTCTACCATTCACCAGCCCGTTTGTTCTGTTGGCACACAATGAGGCCTCGCATACGGCGGGCATGAAAGACGCGCAAGCGTTCAACTTTGACGGGGACTACGGGGAGATCTATGAGGACCTTGTCCACAAGGTCATTCCCGGGTACGACACACTGTTCCCTGCGACGCTGGCGCTCCTGATGGAGCGCATTGGAGCGCATGCGCGTGTTCTGGTAGTCGGGTGCGGCACGGGTCGCGAGCTTGCTGTATTTGCGCCTAACGCTCCCGGCTGGCGGTTCACCTGTGTGGATCCCAGTATGGAAATGATCCAGCTCACCAGCCAGAAGGTAAAGCAGCTGGGTGTGCAGGATCGTGCCATCCTGGTCCATGGCTTTGCCCATGACCTGCCGGCTGAGCCGGTTTTTGATGCTGCGACCATCATCAATGTGATGCATTTTCTGCGAGACGATGGCGCGAAGGATCAGCTGGTTCAGAGCGTGTCGGGTCGGGTGCGGCACGGTGGGGCAGTGGCTCTGTTTGATCTGCATGGTGACCGGGAAGCGCCATACTTTGACTTCTTTTATAAGGCGTGGAAGCGATACATGACGATACGAGGCTACGAAGGCGAGAAAAAAGAAAGCCTGCTTAAGCGCTTGGCTGCGGGCATCGCGTACGTTCCAGAAGAGCGCATCCTGGAGATCTGTGAAGGCGCCGACCTGTGTTTGGTCCGCAGGTACTGGAGTGGACTCCTCTACGGAGGGTGGCTTTTCGAACGGCAGTAGGCACACAGCGGCATTAGGTGGGGCAATTATGAAAAATTTGTGTATTATGGCCTCGACATACTAACTGACGTTGAGGAACGTTATGAATCGCATCCTAGGAGGACTCCATTACCTCGTCGCAGCTGTTGTTGCGCTGTTTTTCGTTATCGGCCCTTTCTGGGACTGGGGCGAGAGCGCGTGGGAGGTGTTTAACTACTTTATGGCCTTGGCAGTCCTGCTGTCGCTGTACTACGCCTATACGTGGAAGAAGGGCTTAGGTGACGACGCGGACACCAAGTCCTATGTGCACCACAAGACGCTGCTGCTTGGCGCTGTGGTGCTGGCACTCTGGTTTTTCTACACGTGGTTTACAGACATGCAGGGTGGCGACGTCGCAGAGAATCTCTGGTTGTTCTCCCATCCGCTGTTTGTGCTAGTCACGGCGTGCGTGGGCGATAAACTCTGGAATCAGGGTTAGAGGCTGCACAGCGCCACGCCAGGCTCTTCTGGCGCTTGATGTGGTGGGTGGTGGACTGCACACCCACTGTGCAGTCGGGTAAGCTTGTCGCCGTATGGCAGCAGGTGGATTTTTCGCCTGCTGCCGGCAGGCCGCTTGCAGTCTGCTGGGGGTTGGTGTGGCCGTCTATTGCGCTTCGCTGTCCCAGTCCTGGACACTGGAGATGTTGGGTACGCCGTACTGGTTGCCGTTCCACCCGTCAAAGCCGTCCATGCGGAAGGTCCAGAAGCCAGTCGTCATGTCGGAGATCGCGATGAGGCCGTCCTCATTGCGAACATCCACGCCAAAGGCTCCGTTGATGACGGAAATCCACTCGTGTGTTGGTGGTCCGATATAGGTGTCGTAGTAGCCGACAGTCCGGGGATTTTGCGGGTCTTCCAAGCTGAATATCTGCAGGCCGTCCAGATAGCCTGACACAAACACGTAGGGCCAGCGAACCTCGTGATTATGCACGAGGTTTTTCCAGTTGGCGGTCCACGCTGAGATGGGCTCGCGGATTACTGTACGCTCGCCATTCAGCGCGGGCGTCAGGTCAAAGATGCGCAGTGGCGCGTACTGGTATTCGGCTTCGGCAACTGCGTAACGCCCATCGGGGCTGGGCGTGAAGGTGTGACCCCAGTCGACGCCAGAGATGCCGACCAGCGAGATCTTGAGTACAGGGTTCTTGAGATCGGTGATATCAAAGATGTAATACCCCCCGGTGCCACCGCCATAGAAGCGGTCTTCACCAGTGTCAGGGTGCCGCGCTGCATAGAGGTCATGAAAGGAGGTAGTACGTGCAGAACGACCCGGGACATCAGGTACGGGCACCTCGCCTACGAGTGCTCCCGCCACATTGCCGGAGATGACTTCTGCAAGGTCATAGATATGCGCCTTGCCCGTTCGCACTGTCGTTAACAGCAGCGGGTGGCCATTGGAGTGCTTGTAGATGAAGATGTTGTGGAACCCGCCAGGGTACTCCGGGACGCGGATGCGCGTGACCTCCGTCACCGCACCAGGGTCGGGCAGGCCCGTGACATCGAATACAACGGCTCCCAGATCACTGTTGGGACCCTGGGCAAATTCGAAGGACTGGACAACGTAGTAACGACCGTGCCATTTGAAGTATTTGACATCCATTCCTCCGCGATTCATGTGCAGGTCCTGGTCTTCCAGGCGCCACCGCAACAGGACTCGGGGTGCAGCAGGATTGCTGAGGTTGATTATATCCATGCCCTTCGGCCCCTCCTCAAGGATAGAGGCACGGCCGACGTAGGCATACGGCCGGTGCAGCTCCTGCTCCAACTCCATGTCCGTCACGGTCATCCTGCCGCCGAGGGGCACGTGGCCCAGCACGGTGACATTTTCTGATCCGGGGTTGTCAGGCGTCCATTGGGCGCTGGTGACCGGCGCCAGCAGTAGACAGATTAGAAGCAATACAGTGCGCATGAGAGATCCTCGTTGATGCTATTTGTCAAAGATACGGCATCGGAGACCTCACATTGATGTGTACCCAACGAGCGGTTTGCGGAGTGTAGCCTAATTGTGCCGTGTACAGGAAAAGGAGTCACCTGTTGCGTCAGAACGCCTGATGATTGTAGGGTGGTTTACGCACGTAACGCCGCCTGGAATGGACACTTCGGCGTGGACAGCGCGGAGATTCCTGCGCCTTCCTGGCCGGGCTTTGGCTCGCGCAGCCGTGAGCGCCATGCTGGTCGTGTGCGTACCTCCTTCCAGGTTTGCAGGGCTTTTCGTTGGCATGCTTCGCTGCACCTTGCGAGGCTGGTGGCTGTGTAAGCCACAGTATGGATGGCTCCGGTGGGATATCCAGGCACCTACTGCGTTGCCTCCTGGCGAGCTACCACAGGTGCAGCAACGCTTCTGGTCGCTGTTACCATGCGCCATGTTTCCAGGCAGTCGTGGGGCCTGGAAACGGGCAAGATCAGCGGCGCCAGGATCGAAGGCTGCTGAAAGCGCTCCTTTGCCAGGCTCTCTGTGGCGGGACCCAAGGCTCGCCGGCCTGGCATGTGTTCCCTGCCTGCTGCCCGGACAGGCTGAGGGCTTCGATTCCGTGACGGGGTTTGGGCAGCCAGGAAAGACATCGGCTGCATAGTCGGCCGGGGCAACAGGGCTCAGGCCTGCACGACAGTCCGCACAGCCCCTTCGTCCTGCCGCGGACGCATAGTGCAGCTGTCAGGTCCTGCGCCGCGGATACTACCTGCAGTTATGACAGCAACAGCCGCCGCAGTCCGCACCTGAAAGCTTCATCACGTATGGGAGCATTGCGTTGTCCGCCACCAATGCCGGTCTTTATGACTTGTCTGACAGCGCAGCAACGCCGGGGAGCGTCTTGCCTTCCAGAAAGTCCAGCATAGCACCGCCACCTGTGCACACGTGGGTCACCTTGTCCACCAGCCCAGCCTCCGTGACCGCAGCAACGGAGTCTCCTCCTCCGACCACAGTGGTCGCACCCAGTCGTGTGGCTTCTGCCATGGCTTGAGCCACAGCACAGGTACCTCCCGCAAAGGCAGGAATCTCGAAGACCCCCACCGGCCCGTTCCAGACAACAGTGCGCGCATCCAGGATGATCTGCCGGTAAGTCTCCATTGTTCGTGGGCCGATGTCCAGCCCCATCTGACCTGGCGGGATATCTCCATCGCTTAGCCCACAGCCACCACTTCCATCAGCAGCCGCGCTGATGACGTGATCCAATGGCAGGCGCAGCCTGCCGCCTGCTCCCCGATACATTTGTTCCGCCTCCTGCAGCCAGTGATCCTCCACCAGCGAGTTTCCTGTTTTGTGTCCCAGTGCCTTAAGGAAAGTGTAGCTCATGGCGCCGCCTACAAGAACAGTGTCTGCCTTCGTGACGAGGCTGGACAGTACTCCGATCTTGTCAGACACCTTTGCACCGCCTACCAGGGCAATGAAGGGGCGCCCGGGCCTTCGCACAACCTGGCCAAGGTACTTGAGTTCGCGCTGAAGCAGGTAGCCTGCCGCCGCCTGTGGCAAGTGTGACGCCACGCCGACGTTGGAGGCATGCGCACGATGTGCGGTGCCAAACGCATCGTTCACGAACACATCTCCAAGAGCCGCCAACGAGGATGCGAAGCCCGGATCGTTCTTCGGCTCACCCGGATGAAACCGCGTATTCTCCAGCAGCAAAACGCCGCCATCAGGCAAAGCATCAACCGCCTCCTGCGCTTCCCTGCCCACCGTAGCCCGTACAAAGGCAACCGGAGCTTTCAGGCTGTCAGCAAGGTATGCCGCTATCGGAGACAGACTGAGGCCCGGCTTGGGCACGCCTTGGGGGCGCCCCAGGTGACTCATCAGAATAACCTTGCCTCCCGCCCGTCGGATAGCGTTGACGGTAGGCAGTGCTGCAAGCACTCGGGTGCCATCGGACACCGAATGCCTGCCGGCCGCGTCGCGCTGGAGCGGGACATTGAAATCTACCCGGACAAGGACGCGGGTTCCCCGCACCTTCAGGTCATCCAACGCAAGCTTTCGCATTCGCTGTCAGCCAGAGTGCTGGTCAGCAAGCGACACGAGCTTGGCTGCGATATCGACGGTCCGATTGGCGTACCCCCACTCATTATCGTACCAGCCAAGGATCTTGACCGTCGTACCGCTAACCATCGTGGCAAGACTGTCAAAGATCATGGAGTGCGGGTTGTGGACAATGTCCACGGAAACGAGCGGCTCCTCGCTGTACTCCACAATCCCCGCCAGAGAGTTCTCGGAAGCCGCCTTGAAGGCGGCATTCACACCGCTTCGGGTGACTGGGCGCTTCACCTCGGCGGTAAGGTCCGTCAGCGAACCGTCCGGGATAGGCACGCGCAGGGCCATGCCGTCAAGCCTGCCCTTAAGGTGGGGCAGCACAATCCCTACGGCTTTGGCTGCGCCCGTAGAGGTTGGAACGATGGAATAAGCAGCGGCACGGGCCCGGCGCAGGTCGCGGTGCGGCGCGTCCTGTATGCGCTGATCACTGGTATAAGCATGCACAGTGGTCATCAGGCCGCTCTTCACTCCAAAAGCATCGTCCAGCACCTTCACCATCGGAGCCAGGCAGTTGGTTGTGCAACTGGCGTTGGAAATAATTTTTTCCTTGCCTGTCAGTATGTCATCGTTGACGCCAAGCACCACGGTAGCATCCACCGCATCTTTGGCAGGTGCAGAGATGATGACCCGCTTGGCACCGGCGTCAATATGCTTCTGTGCAGCAGCATGGGACCTGAAAAAGCCGGTAGACTCGACTACAACGTCTACGTCGAGGTCTTTCCAGGGCAGATTGGCCGGCTCTCTTTCGGACAGGACCGGGAACGTCATCGTTCCGTCAATGACAAGCTGCCCGCCACGCTCCTCTACCGTGCCATCGTATCGTCCGTGTACCGAATCGCGCCGGAACAGGTGTGCCAGCGTGGGTGCGTCCGTCAGGTCATTAACTGCCACGATCTCGAACCTGCCTGCATGACGCTCCAGGACTGCACGAAGCACCAGGCGACCTATGCGACCGAAACCGTTGATTGCCAGCCTTATAGCCATGTGTAGATTGTCAAGTGCAGCGCAACAAAACGCCGGCAGCCTGTTTTTGATCCTTGGGCAGGCAAGGACCGCAGCTGGAGCCTGGCATGGAAACGAAGTCCACCTTGTTTGTTTAACAGCTCTTTGCGGTTGAGAACCGCCTTGTTTTCCGTGGTGAAGCACACCGTCAATGGCAACCTATAAGGCACCCAAAACCATCTCCAAACGGAGCGAGCTCCGTAAAGATGCGGCCACGACCGCCTTCGTGCGTGTACAGGACGCGTTGAGCCGGTACCGCCGGTATCTGACCTATTCGGGTATTGGCGTCATGGCGCTGGCCGTTATCATTGTCAGCTACATCTTTATCCAAAGAACGCGTACCGCCCAGGCCAACGAGCATCTGGGCGGTATCAGCCTGTACTACGAGCGCGGAGAGTACCGGACGGCGCTGGATGGATCCGGCGAAAACCTGGGGCTCATTGACATCATTGAGCAGTACGGGAGCACCAGTGCAGGCAATATGGCGCGGTTTTATGCGGCTGATGCGACGTTTCGGCTGGGAGAGTATGATCAGGCACTCGAATGGTTTGAAGAGTACAAAGGCAGCGGCGATATGCTGGAGGCCAGTGCTCTGGATGGGCAGGCATCCATCTTCGAGATGCGGGAGCAGTTTGAAGAGGCTGGCGACCTGTACGAGCGTGCGGCCGCCGTGTACGAGAATGCCCTTCGTTCGCCAGAGTATCTTAAGAAGGCGGCAAGAGTCTACAAGAAGGCAGAGGAGTATGCCAAAGCCGAGGAGGTGCTGCTGCTGATTCGCGAGCAGTACCCCGACTCAGAACTCGCAGGAGATGTGGACTTTCACCTGGGATTCGTGCGTGCCAGAATGAAATAGCTTCTACTATGACCGCTCCTGCCGTTCTCGTCGTTGACGACGAAGCGAGTATCCGCCGGACGCTGCGAGAGATCCTTGAGTATGAGGGGCTGACAGTCGACGAAGCCGCAAACGGTGCGCAAGCGCTTCGAAAGGCGGGGGCCACATCCTATGATGTTGTGCTGCTGGACATCAAGATGCCGCGCAAGGACGGCATGGAGGTGCTGGCTGAGCTGGCGGAGGTGCGCCCCGAGCTGCCCGTGATCATGATCAGCGGGCATGCGGACATCAAGACAGCGGTGGAGGCAACGCACGCGGGAGCATTCCACTTTATTGAGAAGCCTCCGGACCTCAACCAGCTCCTGGTGACGATCCGCTCTGCACTGGAGCGCGGTCGGCTCGTCCTGGAGAACCGCCGCATGCGCCAGACCATCGCTGAGCGGCGCGAAAACGAGCTGTCTCCTATCCTTGGCAAGAGCCCGGCAATCCGGCGGATCAAGGAGATTATTGCGCGTGTGGCTCCAACCGAGGCACGTGTCCTTGTCACGGGTGAGGCCGGCACTGGCAAGGAGCTGGTAGCGCAGTGGATACACCACCTGAGTCCGCGCAGGGATGAAGCACTGGTAGCAGTCAACTGTGCTGCGATCCCCGCTGAGCTCATCGAAAGCGAGCTCTTCGGACATGAAAAAGGCTCGTTCACAGGCGCCATAAAGCAGCGTGTCGGCAAGTTTGAACAGGCGCACAGGGGAACGCTCTTTCTGGATGAGATCGGCGACATGAGCCTTTCGGCCCAGGCCAAGGTGCTGCGGTCTCTGCAGGAAAGCAACATAACGCGTGTAGGCGGTGATCGGGCGATAGCTGTGGACGTGCGCGTAGTAGCAGCCACAAACAAGGACCTGCGACAGTGTATTGAGGAAGGGACCTTTCGCGAAGACCTGTACCACCGGCTCAGCGTGATCCTGGCCCATCTGCCGCCGCTCCGGGAGCGGCGTGGCGACCTGTCACTGCTGCTGAACCACTTCCTGGAGCATCTGGCGCAGCGTAATGGGCTGCACCAGAAATCCGTGGCACCTGATGCTATGGAGCGTCTGACGAATCTTCAGTGGCGAGGCAATGTTCGGGAGGTCCACAATGTGGCCGAGCGCCTGCTTATCCTGGGTCATCCGGCAGAGATCACCCTGTCCGATGTGGAACGCTATGTTCATTCGGGGAATGAACCTGGTGACGCACTGGGCGCCCTGATATGCCAATACGATGATATTGGCGACTTCAGGGACACGGCCGAGAAGCTTTTTCTTACGCAGAAGCTGCACGAAAACGACTGGAACATCAGTCGTACAGCCACACGCATCGGTGTGCAGCGGTCCAATCTCTACTCCAGGATTCGCCGATTGAACATCGAGCGCGACAACGATGCCTAGACCAAGACTGCTGCAGACCATCTGGCGCTTCACCCTGATCGTAATTGTCAGCGCAGGCAGCGTGCAGGCCCAGAATGGATCCGAGCTGGTAAAGGTGTTTCTGGATTGCGGGGCATGCGACGACGACCATGTCCGTACACAGATAACATGGGTGGACTATGTCAGAGACCCGGAGCAGGCCGACGTGCACGTCTTCATCACCACCCATCACACGGTGCTGAGAGGAGAGCAGTATGAATTCACGTTCATCGGGCGCGGAGAGTACGAGACGATCCAGTATACGTTTCTGCGAACGATTGACCAGTCCGCCACCAACGAGGAAGAGCGCTCACTCGTTAATGAGGCAATACGGACAGGGCTGATGCCGTATGTGACGCAGGCGGATCCGGAAGCCTTCACAGTGCACTATGATCGGACAGGTCTCCGGGAACATGAAGCAACCCTTGAGAGCGATCCCTGGCGGCACTGGACATTCACGCTCTATGGCGGGGATTTTGAGCTGGACCTGGAATCCAACCGCAAGATCTTCGATTCACGCTGGGGATTCTTTGCGGACCATCAAAGTGAGCGCTGGAAGATTCGTGTCAGGCCCTACTTCAACTACGACTTGTTTGTGGTAAGCCGGGCCGGGGCAGAGGATGTGCGGAGCAGCATCTCCCGGCATGGTCTTGACAGCTACGTGATCAAGAGCCTGGGACCACACTGGTCGGCGGCAGTTTTTGGTACGTACGTTACACGCAACGACCGCAACCTCCGGCACCATGGTACGCTGCTGCCCGGTGTGGAGTACAGTTTCCTGCCGTATGCGGAAGCGACACGCCGGGCCATCACGCTCACCTACATGATTGGCGTAACCTTCACAGACTATTTTGAGCGCACGATCTTTGATGTCACAAGGGAAAGCCTCATGCGCCATGAAGTGGACTTCTCTGTGGCTATCCGCAGGCCCTGGGGGGACATCTTCGGCGGCGTGGAGGTATCCCAGTACCTCCACGACATCTCTGTGCTGCGCACCGAGCTGGGCTGTGCTGTCTCCGTGCGGCTGTTTGAGGGGTTTTCGCTGCAGGTGGAGGGAGGGTACGAGATGATCAGGGACCAGCTTTCGCTGCCCAAAGGGGACGCATCGCTGGAAGAGATACTACTCCAGCAGCGAGAGCTCGCGACGGACTATGCCTTTTCCTCGTCGATCGCCTTCACCTACACCTTTGGCTCGCGGTTTGCGAATGTCGTTAACACACGTTTCTGACCATGGCTGAGCTCCTCGTTGCAGAGGCTGTTGAGAAGAGCTACCCTACGGGCTCCGGTGGACGCCTGGGCGTGCTCAGCGGCACCTCGCTTACGGTCAGCAGCGGAGAAACAGTCGCCGTCACAGGGGAAAGCGGTGCGGGCAAGAGCACGCTGCTCCACATCCTGGGCGCACTGGACCGCCCTGACGCCGGACACGTCTTCTACAAAGGCACGGACATCTTCAAAAAGGGTGACCGGGCGCTGGCGCATTTCCGCAATGAGTCGATCGGATTTGTGTTTCAGTTTCATCACCTCCTGCCCGAGTTCAGTGCACTGGAAAATGTTGCCATGCCGGCGCTCATACGAGGCCAGCGTGCCGCCAGGGCGCGCAGGCGTGCACACGACCTTCTCGACCAGCTTGGCCTGGCAGACAGAGCCTCGCACCGGCCGGCCGAGCTGAGCGGTGGCGAGCAGCAGCGTGTGGCGGTCGCGCGGGCGCTGATGAACAAGCCGGGACTCATCCTTGCGGATGAACCGACAGGCAACCTGGACGCCAGGACGGCGACTGTTCTCCACGAGGTGATCGCAGACCTCAGCCGCATGCACGGACAGACGTTTATCATTGCAACCCATAACCCGGTGCTGGCCGGGATCTGCGACCGGGTGCTGCGTATCGAAAGCGGTCAGGTGGCACAGCATGAAACAATTCTTTCGAGCGCATAGTACAGGCAAGGCGGGTCGACGCACAGAACCATGCAGATGACACTCCCGCTTGCCGGATTCGTGCAGGAGACAGTGGATCCTGCCTTGGATATCTATGCCGAGATTGCCAGACTGAAGCAGGAGAAAAATGTAGTGCTGCTGGCACATTACTACCAGGAGCCTGCCATACAAGACATAGCAGACTTTATTGGGGATTCGCTCGGACTGTCCCGTCATGCAGCATCGACCGATGCGGACATTATCCTGTTCGCCGGCGTGCACTTTATGGCTGAGACAGCAAAGATCCTCAACCCGGCGAAGAAGGTGATCCTGCCGGACCTCAATGCGGGCTGCTCGCTGGCCGACTCATGTCCCGCGGATGCGTTTGCTGATTTTCGCGAACGTCATCCGGACCACCTGGTGATCTCATACATCAACTGCACGGCAGGAGTAAAGGCGCTCAGCGATATCATTTGCACATCGACTAATGCAGAGCATCTGGTGCGCCAGATTTCGGAGAGTCAGCCCATCCTGTTTGCGCCGGACCGCAACCTTGGGCGTTGGCTTATTCGCCAGACCGGCCGCGACATGAAGGTGTGGGACGGGGCGTGTATCGTACATGAGACCTTCAGTGAGCGGAAGCTTGTTGGCCTGAAAGTCCAGTACCCCCAGGCACTGGTACTTGCCCACCCGGAATGCGAAACGCCAATCCTGCGGCATGCGGACTTCATTGGCTCGACGAGCGCTATCCGGCGCCATGCACGTGAAAGTGAGGCCAGCCAGTTCATCGTGGCAACCGAGGAGGGCATCCTGCATCAGATGCGGAAGGACTGTCCTGGCAAGCAGTTCATTCCGGCGCCCCCGGAAAGCGGTTGCAACTGCAGCCAGTGCCCGCACATGCGCCTGAACACGCTGGAGAAGGTCTACCTCTGCCTGAAGCATGAGCAGCCCGAGATAACCCTCGAAGAGGAGCTGCGCTTGCGTGCGCTGACGCCTATTGAGCGCATGATGGCCATGAGCGCAGGCGTATCGTAGGGGAATTACATGCCAAACTAACACGGAATCTGGCGTTGTAAGCAGGGTTGGCGTTCAGGTTGGCAGCTTAGCACGTGTCGGTGCGAACCCAGGCAAGCGCGTTATAGCCCAAGACTCCTGAAAGGCACGGTATGGGGCGGAGCCGTGGGCAGAATGGCAGGACATTGCAGCTGGCATTTGAATTGAACGGCGAAGCCAGATACAGGAGATCTGCGGATGCAACGTCCCAACGCTGCATCCGGCCCAGACAATCGCCGTAACACAATAGGTCTGACTGCGGGGTTACCCTGCCAGATCGCTATACCGTAGCTGCTTTCCTGCCGTTGCGCATGAGCAGCCCCATCTGCCATGTCCAGCTCCCGCGCATTGTGGCGGCCCGCAAGCTCCGCCACATAACGGTTCAAATGTTTTTTGCCCTGTGGCACACGCCATAGTGTCCACGCTTGAGCATGGACCAGAACGATTCCAGTCCGTTTGTGTGAATCATGCCGTTGACATACTCGCCCACGCTGTGTCTCACAACCTCGTGCTGTACACCTGGCATGCCCCTGTAGGCCGCGGCCGGCACGGAGCTTCTTGTGGGCATGCTTGGAGGCTTCCTTGCCTCCCATATAAGTTTCATCCGCTTCCACAGGGCCTTGAAAGACAAAGGTGCCCAGTTCATACGCCTTGCGCAAGCGGTGCA
>JAAXGV010000164.1 GCA_012271185.1 Rhodothermales bacterium | reverse complement strand
TCCGAGTCAAGGTACGTACCCCCGACTCCGGACTGCCATGCTATGATATCTGGCTCAGACCTTCCTTAAGATCCTTGGGGCTTGGGGTGTCTGCGGGTTACAGCATGCCTTTATTTTTGAAATCGCTGAAGCTTGATGACGGTGATTTCCGTTTCAAACAGGTAGTAATCGGGCTAACCCTGGCGGGTAGAATAGGCTGAAGCTGGCGAGGAAAAGCGTTCTCGGAGCCTGTGCCACAGCAACCTTCAGTTGGGGAAGTCATGCGACCTGCATACATGTTTATACCCACCTTGCGGCGATAATGCCTACTACATTTCACCCGTACGCTCCAGACCGGTTGCACCTGTTCCCGCCCGGTCCCAAGGAACGGGGTCACAGGGCCTCGCGGCGGCTCAAGCTGCGCTCGTGAGGCATGTCAGTTCGGCTGTATTTCGTTTTTTTGCTCTTTTCGCCTCCATATCGGATTTTTAGGCTGCAGAGCCCGTTTTGAATCCAAATTCTCCCCTATTTCGGCGCTGGTGACGCTTTTTCACCCGGCACCCTGAAATCCATTTCTTCCACGGGCTGTTAGCGCACACGCTTGCGCCTGTTGCGAACGTAATCCTCAAAGATGAATTCTCCAAGCCGGTCCAGACTGGAATAATAGGCACGGCCCTGGTTGGCTTCGGTAAGCTGTCGGACAAAGCGCTGCAGGTACGGATCACGCGCAATCATGAACGTTGTGATGATGATGCCCTCGCGCCGGCATATGACCGCCTCGTCCAGAACCCTGTTGACGATTTTTCTGTCCAGTCCGAAGGCGTTGCGGTACATGCGTCCGTCTTCAATATGGCAGCTCGGCTTGCCGTCCGTGATCAGGAAGATCTGACGGTTGCGGTTACGACGGCGATGCAGGATGTCACGCGCGCGCTGCAGGCCTGCCCGGGTGTTCGTGTAGTACGGCCCGACCTGGAGATAGGGAAGGTCTTTGATTGACACCTCCCATGCATCGTTGCCGAAGGCCACAATATCCAGCGTGTCGTGCCTGTACCGCTGCAGGATCAGCTCTGCCAGTGCCATCGCTGTCTTGCGTGCCGGCGTGATACGGTCCTCCCCGTAGAGTATCATTGAATGAGACAGATCAATCATGAGCACCGTAGCCTGGTGCGTGGCATGGTCTGTCTCGCAGATCTGGTAGTCTTCCTCAGCAAGGCTCCAGTCCTGGATGCCACCCCTCCGGTACGAGTTGGACAGCGTGCCCGTGATATCCAGGCGGTGAGGATCATCGCCAAAATGCCAGGCGCGTGTCTCCGGAAGCCGCTCATCACCCGCCCCGGCATACGGCGTCTTGTGTGTGCCGCGTCCGCTCTTGCGCAGCTGCTGAAAGACCTCTTCCAGTGAGCGTCTTCGCAGCGCCTGCTCTGTGCGCGCAGTGATCATGAGCGTGCCTGGCTGCTCCTCCTTAAGGAATCCCTGCTTCTTGAGCTCCTCGATGAAGTCGCCAATGCCCATCTCGCCGCCGGTCAGATCATGCTCCTGATCCAGCTGCGTAAGCCAGTGAAGCGCCTCCGCCGCATCACCCGCAGTGAGCTGCAGCAGCTGCTGGAAGATATCCAAGAGGTGCTCAAAAGCCGGGACCGCCTGCCCGTGACGCTTCGGATCCCACTTCGTATATCTGATTGCCCGCATGCCGCATGAGGCCTGACATCCTGTGATACGTTCACAGCGTGTCCCTGGTCCGAGCCCGTCAGACACCCCCCGGCTGCGCCATAAGCTGCATGAGCTTCAGCCCCTGCCGGTGGCCAGGCGATACGGCAAGGAGCCGCGCCACCACCGACCGCGCCTCGTCGCGCTTTCCTGCCGCATAGTATGCCTGTGCCAGCTGCAGCAGGTAGCCTGCGTTGTCCGGGTCCATTGCAACAGCCTGGGCAAGGTGATCCTGGGCTCTGGCCAGGCGGGAGATGACTGCATATATCATGCCCATCATGAAATGAACCTGCGCCGATGGCTCCAGCTCATTGGCTACCGCATAGTAATCCAAAGCTTCCGCATACCGCCGCTGCCGCACCATGATGTCTGCTGCCATCGCATAGGGTCTCGGCAGGTACGGGTAGTTCTGCACCAGCGCCAGTGCTGCGCGCAGCGCGCTGTGCAGGGCTCCCCTGGATTCGTACACTGCGCGCAGGCTGTCTGTGGCCGCATGCCAGCCCATCCGGCGAAGGAAATATTCCAGTGCAATCTCCTCTTCAGCAGTGCGCACCCGTATCGTGTCCATCCGTAACGCGGGGGTATCAACCGGCTGAAACGGCCAGGAACTCATAAGCTGACGTACCCGGAGCTCCCCAAACAGCGAGTCTACCGCCGTATACAGCACCTCCTGGCGCGCGACGGACATGGGCACGTAATGCCGGGGCCCGGGCATCAGCTCTCGCGCATAAAGCGCTTCGTAATAGGCATCGGCGATGACCAGGTACCCCTTCAGGTTTGGATGCAGGTGCTCGAGCATCAGGTCTGCTCCGATGATGCCATCGTTGGCTGCTTTGGCGAGGTGTGCTCTTGTTTCCACAACTTGGGCACCGGTCCGGGCTGCGACTTCCCGGATAATGGCATTCATATCTTCCGATGCACGAAACCGCAGGTTGTCACGATCCTTCGCCATGACATAGGCTGCACGTGCGTCTGCGAAGCGCCCCAGCGTATCCAGCATAGCACCCAGCGCATAGTAGCCCAGCGCTGCACTGCTGTCCAGGGCGATGACTTCCCGCACAGCTGCTGTGGCCTCACTCAGCCGGCCATCTGCAGCCAGGCGCAGCGCTTTCTCGTACCCCAGCTGCCACGCCGCCTCGTCTGTCCCGGGCGTCAGCGTGTTCTCAAACGGCGCATGCGTGCGCTCATTACTTGCCAGCGTACCCACAAAAACCGGCACACCCGCCCGCCGGTATCGTGCAAGGATGGCCCGAAGGTTGCCTTTGAACTGTCGCAGCCCCGCATGATAGAGTGGTGAACTGTACGGTATTGTCTGCTCCCGCACCATGCGCTCCATCAGGGTTCCCTCAGCAGCAGCCGCGGACTGGGCTGCTGCAAAAAAGCTCCGCAGCAGCTGCATCAGGCGCAGTGGGCGCAGGCGCAGATAGCAGTTCACGATCCATCGCTGACGCCCCAGAAACTCTGCAGAGCCCGCGCCCAGTGCTCCGTAGAACTCGTTGTGACCCGCATAAATGAGGACAGCATCCGGGTCTTGCGCAAGGATGCCGGGCACCTGATCCAGGAGCGCGTACGAGCTGACTGCTGCGACCGCCGTGTTTACGACCTCTATGCGGCGTTCCGGGTATGTCTGCGCCAAGCGCTGCTCCAGCATCCGCGGAAAGCTTCCCCCATAGTAGTAGGGGTACCCGGCCGCACTGGAACCGCCCTGCACAAAGATGCGCAGGACTGTGCTGTCTTTTTCGGCTAGAAAGACATCGTGCAGCCCAGTTGGTACTTGGGTCAGGCTGGAGAAGTAGCGTCGCGCCATATCCGGGTTCAGTACCCGGTATTCGGGCGCTGCCTGTACAGAAACAAAGAGCGGGAGCGGCTCGCCGTAACCCACTAGGCGCAACGTCCCTTCCACAGCCCCCAAAAAGCCCAGCGGCAAGAGCCACATGAGTATTGTGAAGAGCGTGTGCGTTCTTCGGGGGAGGGATTCCCGCTGATCAGCACTCACAGCCGACCTACCGGACATGCAGTACAGACTGCACTGCCGTCTGCGCTGCCGCCTGCAGCCGGATTACGTAGAGCCCGGCTGGCAGGTGCGCAGCATCAAACCCTGCTTCATGCGGGCCACTGGCATGATAGCCGTGTGCCAGTGCCGCCACCCTGCGGCCCAGCACATCAAAAACCTCCAGACTCGCGTATGCAGCGCGCGGCAGCTCGTACCGGATCACAGCATAATCAGCAAAAGGGTTGGGGAAGGCTCCTTCCAGCGAAACCTGTTCAGGAACAGGGCGGCTGGACGCCACACCAACCGTGAGCAGATCCCCGGGTGGCGTTTCCAGCCGCACAGACGAGTAGACATGAAACTCTCCGGGCTGCAGCGTAGGCGGACGGTTGCCTGTAACGTCCAGCGAATCACCCGTGAAGAAGTCGTACCAGTACCGGGGCGGCGTTGTTATGCGCAACCGGTTAGGCCGGGGAGTTACACCGAAGTTTCCGATGATCTCAACCTGCATGGTCGGATGAGACAGCGCGATGCGCTTGACATCGCCCGCAACGTCCATCACAACCTTCGTTTCGGTGCTGCGAAACACCTCATGCTGCTGCCGCAGGTTGATGAGTGCTGCCCAGGTACCGTAGAGCTTGGCACGCAGCGGATCGTCGTAGTAGTCCCAGCGGATCGGTTTCGGCGCTATCCGGGCAGGCGCAAAAGGCGGACAGTCATTTCCGCGCAGGCACTGCTCACCGTGATCCCCATAGCCATACCCCAGCTCGCCGAACTGCCACACCATCTTGGGGCCTGGGACCAAAAAAAAGAATGCGGCTGCCATCTTCAGGCGATCCAGAGCAACCGGATACCTGCGCACGTTGTATTTGAGGGCACTCCCCGGCAAGCCGGGATCACACAACGCCCCACCCTGCGGCGCGTCTTCGCAGGCGCCATACTGGCGCATCTTGTACATCAGCCACTGTTCATCATGGCTTTCCATGTAGGAGATGGTATGCGGCCAGGTCCATTCCCGTCCTCCGTCACCGTAGTACACTCTGCTGAAGTCTGACTTTCCGCCGTCATGATACCCCATAACCGCCTCGCCGTAGGGATGGGACAGGTTGTTCCATACCATCATGCCTGGCAGGCCCCGGTCCGTACCATAGCGGGACAGCTCCCGCTCTTCACTGTCGGCAGCGAAGTGCTCCAGTATGATGTAGGCCTGAGGGTTTATCTCCCAGATGCGGTCAGCCATGCGCGACAGTATATGAACGCGGGATGCGTCATAGGAAGCCCAAGCGCCGCCATCGGACCCCGTGTTGCGCTGCGTCATGCCCTTGGACAGGTCAAACCGGAAGCCGTCGACCTTGAATTCAGTCATCCAGTACGTGTTCACGCGGTCCAGCCAGTACTGCGTGTAGACATCTTCATGATTGAGATCGAAAAACACGTTATAGGCGTGGCGCGGCGGCAGGTTGATCCAGCGGTTGCTGTCAGTAGCACCATACAAGAGTACCAGCGGTGACGGAACATCCACGTGGTTGTACACCACATCTAGGATCACCGCGATGCCGCGCTTGTGCGCTTCGTCCACGAAGCGTTTCAGGTCTTTTGCAGGACCATAGTATTTGTCCGGCGCAAAGTAGAACTGCGGCTGATAGCCCCAGTTGATGTTGCCGCCAAACTCCGCCACAGGCATAAGCTCGATGGCGTTAACGCCAAGCCGCTCCAGGTAACTGAGTGTGTCTGCCAGCGTGGCGTAGTCATGCGCTTCCAGGAAGTCGCGTACCAGGAGCTCATAGATCACCAGCTCGCTCTGCTTTGGTGCCTCAAAATCGGTAACCGTCCATGAGTATGGCGTGCGTACCGTCTGGAGCACGGAAACCACTCCTTCGGTCTTGCCTTCCGGATAAGGCTTGAGATTGGGATAGGTGGCGCTGGGGATCTGGGGGTCGTTGATAGGGTCAAGAACTTTCTCCGAATACAGGTCGGCTATGCGCAGGGTGCCATCAACGATGTACTGATAGGCCAGCTCTGCGCCCACGGAGAGGTCGTCCAGTTCGATCCACCAGTGCGTGCTGTCCAGACCCGCGGCATCCCGCTGCATCAGGTACGCATCATCAAGCTGCCAATTGTTGAAGTCCCCGATAACATGGACAAAGCACTTGCCTGGAGCAAAAAGGGAGAGCATGGCACGCGTGGGGTCGCTGGCCTCGTAGGTCACGCCGTCTGCCAGGCCGACCGGCCGTGGCGCATCCACGATCACAGGAAGCTTCCAGCCGGACTCGGCGCTGACAACAGTACCAGCGGCGTCTGTTGCTGTCAGCGCAAAGTGCACTCCGCACGGCGCTGATGCAGGCAGTACGTAGCTGAAGACACCATCAACGAAAAACGGCATACCGTCCTGCACTGCGCCATCGATGGAGAACTCCAGTGCCGTGATATCTGAGGAAGCAAACACGCCGGAGGAAAGCGCCACAACCTCTCCGGTGGCATTTTGCCGGCGTGCCATCTGAAACACCATCGGATCAGTGATGGTGATCACCGAATTGTTGTATTCGTTCGGGTTCGTACGATCGTTGAGCGGATCACTGATCCAGCTGTTCTGGCTGCCTGTAACATCAAAATGCAGGTGGATCTTGTACTGGTAGGTCTGACCCGCCTGTAGCGTTGTCGTGTACAGCCACTGGTCGCGGGCGGCATCATAGTCCATCTGCGATGCCGCACCCGGCGCAATGTATCCGTTGCTGTTGGGGCCCCAGCCGTTGAATTCGCCGGGCAGAAAGGCGCGCACCACTGCCGAGCCCTCTGGTGGAATCCAGCGGAAGGTTACGTCTACGTCCTGAGCCAATGCCAGGCCGGCTGCGCCGCCAAGAAACAGAAAGCAGGTAATCACCCGGCTCATGCAGCACACCATGTTCATGATTTTTTCCATTCCGCCTCCCTCTTCAAGGGCATCTGCTGGCCTGCCGCAAGAAGCTAAGCGTATTCTGATGACATACCAGCCGTTCCTGGACCCGCGAACACTTCTGTCGTGAATTTAAGCAGCCCCGGATTTATGGACTTGCGCAACACATCTGATCGCATACAGCCGCATGACCATACCGGTTGGGCCGCACCTCCCTGTGAGGCTCGGCATGACACCTGCCACTCAGGAAGTCCGGCAGCGGGGGCTGAGACGTGCGGCAAAAACAGAACAGCACGTGAAGATTACAGAGCCCGGCCAGCTGCTGTGCACGCGGTGAGTCAAGAATGAGCAAGCTCGGGAATGGAAGCTGGTGCAGCCCGGCAAAACCACCCTTGACGCAGCCTGCGAATACGGGAACCGTTGCAGGAGGAAACGCACCCGCCGGCACCGGATATCCGAAAAATAGAGATCCTGAGAAAAACCGGAACCCCCTGGTGGTGCATTACGCGGCAACGGCATACCCGATACCACTGCGAGTCTTTTTCATGCAGCAGCGTCGGAGGGTACGGCATCCGGCGCAATGCGTCAGTTTGCAGGCATACTCCCGAAACGGTGCCGGGTGAGATCATCTTTTGCAGGTTCCGGGGCCTCCTGGTGTACAGGATCCGACCCAAGCAGTGTCAGCACAGCCCGACTGCGCGAGCACGGGATACACCTCCGGAAGGGCGTGATCGTGGATCCAGCTTCCTCCACCAGAAACAAGACAGGCGGGACCCTGAGATGACCCCAAGGCAACGCATGGCTGAAAGCACCCGTGTGCGCAGGGCCTGTGCACACCGTGGCGATCACAACAGCTGCCACCCATGATGAGGAGCAGCGGAGACAGGTCCCCGCGGTGTGTAAGCCGGAAGGCCAGGCACTGGATGAGGGGGCAAGGTGCTCAACAAGGGATACCATCGCATACGTGCTCGCGTGGAGCATGGAGTGATCAGGACCCTGTGGGATACCGTAAGAGCGAGAGGCACGCGGCTCAGATCTGTACGCGCTTGCACTGGCCAAATTCTGCATGGCTCCATTCAGTACGCTATGCGTTCAAAATACACAGGCATCGCCCGGCAGGCAGAGGATTCGCCATCAGAACGGCTCGGTCAGACTGCTGCAACCAGGAATGTTCCACCGCCAGTGCAGAAGCTCAGACCTTTCATGAGATGACTCTTTTCCGGGTCGCAGCAGCCGCAGGCCTTGTACTCCTGGTGTCCGACGTGAGCGCGCAGACGATCGATGACGCAAGGGCCGCTTTCGCGGAAGGTCGCTTTCTCATGGCGGCGAACTTCGCGGAGGCCTCCGGGACCTCCGAAGGCTACGCCTTGGCGGCTCAATCGCTCGCGGTGTACGGCCGCCATCTGGCGACCGAAAATGATCGGACCGGATTCTTTAAACGCGCGATGCAGCTCGGGGAGGCGGCAGTGCATGCCGATTCGACCAATGCCCAGGCATACTACCAGTCCGCACATGCTGCTGGCCGATATGCACAGAGCATCGGTACACTAACGGCGCTTCGCCAAGGCTTGGCGGGCAAAGTCCACGGCCTGCTTGAAGCTACTCTTGCCATAGACCCCGGCCTCGCCAATGCACATATAGGCCTCGGCGGCTGGCATGCGGACATCGCCAGCGCCGGACGCATTGCCCGGCTAGTGTACGGGGGAAACCGGCAGGATGCCGTCGCCCATTACGAGCGGGCTCTGGAACTTGCGCCGGACTCAAAGGTCGTGCTGTTGGAATATGCACTCAGACTGCCTGACCTGGACCGCGAGAACGGCCAGGAGCGGGCCAAAGAGTTGCTTTCGAGGGCAGCCAAGCTGCCTGCGAAAGACATCTACGAGGGGTTGATCCAACAGGAGGTGCTAGAGGCCTTAGCAGAGCTGGAAGGCGGCGAGTAGCGCTCCGGGCCCTGCTACCGCACTGCATACGCATATGGCACTGGGAAGCATAACACCACGGCTTCAGCCAGCCTTGCAGCCACGTGTTTCCGTCCCGGCAGTCACCCAAGAGCTTCAGAGTCCAGCAGCTACCGTGATCTGATCTTAAGGAACTACTGATTAAGTCCGGGGTTCGAGACTGGCGCTGACGTAACCTATAAAAACCAACCACCATGCAGCCTTAGTTTCGCAGACCTCGAATACGAAAACAGAAAAAAGAAAGGGAATTACATGCCAAACTAACACGGAATCTGGCATTGTAAGCAGGGTTGGCGTTCTGGTCTGCAGCTTAGCACGTGTCGGTGCGAATCCAGGCAAGCGCGTTATAGCCCAAGACTCCTGAAAGGCACGGTATGGGGCGGAGCCGTGGGCGGAATACAGGACATTGCAGCTGGCATTTGAATTGAGCGGCGAAGCCATCCACAGGAGACCTGTGGATGCAGTGTCTAACACTGCATCCAGTCCAGACAGCCGCCGTAACACAACAGGTCTGACTGCGGAGTTACCCTGCCAGCTCTCTATACCGTAACTGCTTCCCCTTGCCGTTGCGCATGAGCAGCCCCATCTGCACTTCTGTATCCAGCTCCCGCGCATTGTGGCGGCCCGCAAACTCCGCCACGTAACGGTTCAAATGTTTCTTACTCATTTTGTGGTACACGCCATAGTGCCCACGC
>JAAXGV010000173.1 GCA_012271185.1 Rhodothermales bacterium | reverse complement strand
ACCATGAAGTGCTTCAAGCCCGCCGCACACGCTCGCGGCTGCCACAGCACGGGCAAACGGGGCCCTCCCCGCCCCCATCCAACGTTCGGCTGTGCCTTGTCTGGACAGGTCGATGAGTGAGACGCCACCCCTGCCCGCTCCGCCACAGCCTTTTACATGGCTCGCCGATCTTAATTGGCGTTTCCCACGTATCATGCAGATGCAGGCCCCGGTTGTATAGTCAAGCATCACCACCTTTTTGGTGTTCGGTACTGCGATGGCACGCACCTGTTACTTCTGGGTATGCTCGAAACCTCTGCTATACTGAAAGCGTCGCGGGCTCAGGTTAACCATGCGTTTGCGCAACGCCTGCAGAAGCTGCTGGCCACGTGTCATGCCTATTTGCCTTCGGTAGACGAGGACATGATCCAGCGGGCTTTTGAGCTCAGCTTCTGGGCACATCGCAACGACCGGCGCGCATCGGGCGATCTGTACTTCACACACCCGCTGGCCGTCGCAGAGATTGTCGCAAAGCTGATACGCATTGATGACATCAGCGTAGCTGCGGCCCTGCTGCATGATGTGGTGGAGGACACTGAGCTGTCACTGAGCCTGCTGCGTGATGAGTTTGGTGATGAAATGACCATGCTCATCGATGGTATGACAAAGATTCGCGGTGTCTATTCCAACAGAGCTTTGAGCCAGGCGGAGAACGTGCGCAAGCTCATTCTCTCCATGGCTCATGACATCCGTGTGATGCTGGTAAAGTTTGCAGATCGCCTGCACAACATGCGGACGATTGCGTCATTGCCGCGCGCCAAGCAGCTGCGGGTCGCCACGGAAACACAGACACTGTTTGCGCCTCTGGCACACCGGTTCGGACTGCAGATGATCAAGAACGAGCTGGAAGACCTTTCGCTGCGCGTGCTGGAGAGAGATGCTTATGAGTCTATCCTGCGGGACCTCAAGGCCAGCCGTCAGGAGCGTGATGCATACATCGCATCGTTTATCGGACCACTGAAAAAGCGCCTGGAAGAGATGGGTTTCGCGTTTGACATCTACGGACGATCAAAGAACGTGAACTCGATCTTCCAGAAGATGAACGCCCAGAACAAGCCACTGACAGAGATCTACGACCTCTTTGCCATACGCATCGTGATCAAACGGACGGGCCGGCGGGGCAAGGAGGACTGCTGGCGAGTCTACTCGATCATCACTGATCTGTACAAGCCGCTGCCGGAACGATTTCGTGACTTTATTTCGGTGCCCAAATCAAATGGTTACCAGAGTCTGCATACGACGGTGCTGGGTGCAGACGGGCGTCGTATCGAGGTTCAGATTCGCACACAGGAAATGCATGAGATCGCTGAGCGCGGCGTGGCCGCCCACTGGAAATACAAGGAAGGTGTCCAGAAGGCAGATGCCAGCATGGATCAGTTTCTGACATGGGTTCATGACCTTATGGAGAACCCGCAGCAGGAAAAGGCCACGGACTTTGTCAAGGACTTTAGCCTGAACCTGTACACGGATGAAATCTATGTCTTTACACCACGTGGCGATCTCAAGACGCTGCCACACAGGGCCACGCCTGTTGATTTTGCTTTTCAGATTCATACCGACGTTGGGTACCAGTGCATCGGTGCAAAGGTGAATGGCAAGATGGTACCGCTGTCATACCGGCTGCGCAGCGGAGACCAGGTGGAGATCATCACCTCCAAGAAAAAGACGCCCAACCCGGACTGGATGAAGTTTGTGGTTACGCAGAAGGCGCGCAGCCGTATCCGGTACTGGATCAACGAGGAGCGGCGCACGGCAACGCGTTACGGGCGGGAGATATGGGAGAAGAAGGCCGCACGGGCCAAGCTGAAAGTCTCGGACGCACTGCTGGGCCGTTACGCCGCCAAATTCAAATATGCCAGCCCGACCCAGATGTTCTATGAGATCGCGTCGGGACTTTTTGACGTTAACAATCTGGTCCGGCTCATACGCACGGGCAAGACCCAGGAACCGGACACCGAGCAGGAGGAGACTGGCACAGGCAGCGAACAGTATGACAGCTTCCGTGAGCATGCACAGACATCGGGACAGGACACGCTTGTCATCAACGGGGAGCGTATCGCGGGTGTTGCGGTGGACTACGCCCCTTGCTGCAACCCCATTCCGGGTGACCCTGTGTTTGGATACATCAGCAAGACGGGGACGCTGAAGATTCATCGTACCGTGTGTCGCAATGCCCCCAACCTGCTGGTGAATCACGGGGAACGCATACAACCGTGCGACTGGAGCCGGCAAAAGGATGTACGCTTTATTGTAGGCCTTCGCATCGTCGGGGAAGATCGCGTCGGGATCGTACATGACCTTACGACCGTCATCTCACGCAACCTGAAAACCAATATCCGGTCTATCACCGTGGAGACGGAAGACGGCGTGTTTGAGGGCACTATTGTGCTCGACGTGAGTGACCTGAGCCACCTCAAACGCCTCATCATGCGCCTTAAGCGCATCGACGCGATCCATGGCGTATATCGCTTTGAGCAGTAGTATGCCGTAACTGTCAATCATTCAAGTTTCATCTATGCAGAACCGCTTTGTTACGCGAACACGCAAGGATCTGGTCAAGCTCGTAGCGGCGCGCCTCGGAGAGTCGCAGGCCAAATGCAAACCTTACATGGACGCCACGCTGGACAGCCTGGCTGAACTGATGAAGGAAGCGGATCCTGAGCTGCGCATTGAGCTGCGCAACCTGGGTGTTTACACCGTCAAGTTCACCAAGCCACGCCTAAACGCACGGAACATACAGACTGGCGAGCTGATGGCCGTCCCCTGGCATCGAAAAGTGCATTTTCGTCCTGCGAAGCACCTCAAGGCATTCCTGGATCAGCCGCAAGACCCACCTGTGTAAGATGGCTCACCCAGACAGACTCAACGACACGCCTTCCCGCATCGTGGCAATCGATTACGGTACGCGTCGCGTAGGACTGGCGCTGGCCGACCCCCTGCATCGCTTTGCACAGCCCTATGGCACGTTCAACCAGGACGAAGCGGTACAGCGCCTCAAGGACATGCACGAACGCGAAGGGCTCGGCACGATAGTTGTTGGGTGGCCGCTGCTGGACTCCGGCGCCGAAGGTGCAGCTGCCGGGCGCGTACAGCAGTATATCAACCGCCTGCGGAAAGTTTTGCCAGGCGTGTGCTTCGAGAAGTGGGACGAAGGGTATACCTCAGAGGAGGCCAAGGATCGCCTGGCGCAATCGGGGCGGCGTGTGACGAGGGAACGCATCGATACAGCGGCTGCAGGTATCATCTTGCAAGAGTACCTGGACTGCCACGCACACAAGAGCAGCGAATAGCCATGATCCGATGGAGTAGGCTGATCACGGTCCTTCTTGCTCTGGTAGTGGTTGCGGCATTGACATCAGCCTTGTACAGCATTATCAGCCTTAGAGAAGCCAGTGAGCGCGCAAGCAGCGCGTGGCATGATCTGGAGGCGGTTTATCAGTCACGTGTCGCGATGATGCCCGACCTTATCAGTGCACTTGAGACTGCGGGGAGAGCCGGTGAAATGAGCGGGGAAAGGCTGCGCACTGCACAGGAGCGCGTGGAAGCGTCCGCGCTGACAGCAGGCGAATGGAAAGATGCTGCACGCCTGGCGGAATATGAAGCCGCAGAGCTGGCACTGGGTGATGTATTGGACAGGCTGATGGCAAGCAGCACGCTGTACGCCGAACTCAGCAAGGCTAACGATGGCGTGTGGGCGCAGCTGCTGCTGAGCATCACCTACCGGGTCCGTCTTGCGCGCTCGCACTACAACGACGCAGTGAGCAGCTATAATGCTGTCTTGCACAGCCTGCCGGAGACGCTCTATGCTGAGATGCTCGGTTATCGTACGCGTGCCGCCCTTCGTAGCTAAGCGCAATGCGGAAGCGACAGCCAACAGGGAAACGGAAACTACCGGTGGCAGCTTTCGTATCCTTTTGCACACCAACTGGAGTCCAGTATGCGCAGTAAGAGAGTTATTGGGCTGCTTGTAGTACTCCTGCTCCTGTTCTTTGGCGGGTGCATGGGTTGCAACACCTACAACAGCCTGGTTGAACAGGAGGAGTTTGTTAACGAAGCATGGGGCAATGTGGAGACGGCCTACCAGCGCCGTTCGGATCTCATCCCCAACCTGGTCAGCACGGTGCAGGCCGCAGGTGAGTTTGAGCAGGAGACACTGTCCATGGTCACCTCAGCGCGGGCGCGGGCTACGGGCATCACGCTGAACGCAGACGATCTTGGCGATACAGCGCGCCTGGCAGAGTTTCAGGCGGCGCAATCTCAGCTGGGAAGCGCGCTGGGACGGCTCTTGGTCGTCAGCGAAAACTATCCGCAGCTGCGGGCCACGGAAGCATTCAGAGATCTCCAGGCGCAGCTTGAGGGTACTGAAAACCGCATCAACACCGCACGCACGCGCTACAACGAAGCGGTACGCCGGTACAACACAGCTATCAGGCGCATGCCTGCTGCACTCTTTGCGGGGATGTTCGGACATTCCGCGCGCCCGGCTTTTGAAGCGGACAAGGGAGCCGATACTGCGCCGGAAGTGAATTTTTCTTCATGACCGTGCGGCTCCGTGCTGAACTGTGTCTGCTGACCTTGTTGATTGCGGGGGCAGCTGCACATGCGCAGGAACAACCAGGTGCCAGCATCTGGGTCACTGATGACGCTGACATGCTTTCCAGTGCCGAGGAGCAGATTCTGACACACAGGCTGCGCAGCTATGCAGACACGACATCCACACAGATAGCTGTTGCTATCAGAAAAAACCTGGGTGGCACAGACATCGCCACGTACGCAACAGAGCTGGGACAGAAATGGGGCGTAGGTCAGACCAGCCAGGACAACGGCATTGTGATTCTGGTCGCCCGAGAGGAGCGGGAGATCTTCATTGCAGTTGGTTACGGGCTTGAGGGTGTCATCCCGGATGCGATCGCCAGCCGCATTGTTCGAAATGTGATCGCGCCGTATTTCAGGGAGGGAGAATTTTTTCAGGGGCTGCTTCTGGCCGTTAACGAGATCATGCTGCGCGCTGCCGGGGAATATGTGGCAGACACGCCTGTTCCTGCCACCATACGAGCAAGCAAGGGTGTCGACTTTTGCGGAGTGCTTTTCTTTGTGTTCCTGCTGGTGATGTTCGTCAAGGCTATCACGCGCAATCGCGGTGGCGGGCAAGGCCCAAGGCACCATGGTGGCAGTGACGCCATCATTCCGCTGATGTTCTTGTTGGGTCATGCGTCTGGACGCGGCGGTTTCGGAGGAGGCGGTTTCGGAGGAGGCGGCTTCGGAGGGGGTGGCTTTGGAGCGGGCGGCTTTGGAGGAGGTGGCTTTGGAGGAGGCGGTGCTGGCGGCGGCTGGTAGCATGCCGAACTGCAGCAGCAGAAGCAATGCGCCGCTGCGTCGACAAAAATTCATTGGGATGACCTGTCAGCTTGTGCGGCCCGCAGTCAAGACACAATGCCGGCCTTGGCGCACTGCGCAGAAAGAGCACCTGCGGATCATCAGGCACGTACCGGCGAACGATGGCGGATGAAAGGCTAAGGGCGCTGCAAGCATACCATGCGAAGGACCCGGATGATGCCTTCGTGCGGTTTGCGTTGGCACAGGAGTATGCCAAGCGTGGCAACGTGGAGAAAGCCTGTGCGCTGTACGAATCGCTTGTTGAAGCGCAACCTGCGTACACAGGCACGTATTACCATCTGGGGAAGCTCTATGCGTCCTTGGGCCGCAGCGGCGAAGCCGCCGAGGTATTTCGCAGAGGAATAGCAGTCACCATGCGCAAGGGAGTGGCAAAGGACCTGTCCGAACTGCAGCAGGCACTCATGGACCTGGAGCATGAGCAGCGAATTTGAAATTGTGCAGGCTCAGAAACCTGCGCCGAAGCTCAAGGCCGGGTATCACCATTTCACCCGCTCAGCCACATACGGGTTCTGGCTGGCTTTGCCGCTGGTGCTGGCCTATGAGGTCCTGATACGCTGGGTCAACCGTGGAATGTCCGGAGGCGGCGTGCGCATCAGCTCCGAAGTGTGGATAAAGAACATGCCGGCGGAAATGCCTGTCGGGCGCTGGCTCCAGGCCTTGCTGCTTGACTGGGGCATCACCGCCGAAATCGGGATGGTGATCGTCATCCTCCTTGTTGGCATCGGGATCCACCTGTGGGAGCGCAGGAAACAGATCTCGATGAAACCAGGCTACGGGGCCGGTATCGTCCTTGAGAGCGCTGTGTACGCCATAGCGGTAGCCTACTTCGTGTCATTCCTTACGCTTAGTATGCTCCAGACCGGCACTGGTGTTACGGGACAGGCCACAGGAGATACGAGCCTGCTTCAGCAGTTTACCCTGTCGCTGGGGGCGGGGATTTACGAAGAGCTGCTTTTTCGTGTGCTGCTGACTGGTGGCCTGTACCTGCTCCTGAAACTCTTCATGCCCCGCGTTGGCGCCTACCTCATTGCTGCTGTCGTCGGGGCGCTGCTTTTCAGCTGGATGCACTACACGGGACCACTCGGCGATGAGTTTACGCTGGCTTCATTTTCGTTTCGGGCGCTCTTTGGCCTGGTGCTGAACGCGCTGTTTCTCGTCCGCGGCTTTGCGGTAGCCGCATGGACACATGCCCTCTACGACGTGTACGTTGTTACCGGGGCGTTTTCGCTCCTGAACTCGGCGCTATCGTAGTGCGGCAACCGCGCCTATCAGGCGCTCAACCTCTTCATCGGAGGTATAGCATGCGCAGCCTGCACGCACGAGACCTTCCACACCCAGACGCTTGATCACGGTGGTGGCATAGAAGTCGCCATGCGACAGGAAAAGGCCTTCGGTGGCCAGACGGGCGCTGACTGATTTCGCGTCGTACCCGCGGACAGTGAATCCAACCGTAGGTGTCCGGCTGCTGTCGGGGCCAGGCCCGTAAAGGGTGACGTGCGGCAAAGCGCTGAAACCTTCCCAAAGTCGCCGGAACTGCCTGGCAGCGCGCTCATGAAGCGCCGAAAAGGCGCTTGCAAGCTTTTCACGCCGGGTGTCACCCGTACCAATCGACGCCAGGAAGTCGACAGCAGCCGCGGACCCTACAATGGCCTCATGACTGAGCGTACCTGTTTCCAGGCGCTGTGGCGACTGGGCAGGCGCGGGCGCCAGACGCGAAACCTTGAGCTGATCCAAGAGCGCCCGCCTCCCATAAAGCACACCCGCATGCGGACCATAGAACTTGTAGGGCGAGCACACGAAGAAGTCGCAGCCCAATGACACTACATCCGGCAGCACATGTGGCGCGTAATGGACGCCATCGACATACGTCAGCGCCCCGGCAGCCCGGGCAAGACCGACAGCATGCTTTACGTCACAGATGGTGCCCAGCGCGTTTGAAGCCGCTCCAATGGCAATCAGGCGTGTCCGGGGATTTACAGCTCGTGCCAGGGCATCGGTATTCAGCTGCCCGGTACCCGGATCGAACGGCACGGCACGCACAGTCAGGCCACGCTCAGCCGTCAGGTCGCGCCACGGATCAATGTTAGCATGGTGATCGAGATCAGTAACCACAATCTCGTCGCCAGCTTCCCAGTCGCGACCCAGGGCACGCGCCACATGGAAGGTCAGCGAGGTCATGTTGGAACCAAAAACGACCGTATCCACGGGGACGTTCAGCAGCGCTGCCAGCGCCGCGCGCGATGCCGCAAGTGCAGCATCGGTCTCATTACTGGTTGGATAGGCCCACTGCGTGTTGGCGTTGTGGCAGTACAGATATCTCGTCATGGCGCCGCCAACCCCCTGCGGTACCTGTGTGCCGCCCGGACCATCGAAATACGCCACCGCATGACCGTTATGATGGCGGGCCAAAGCGGGAAACTGGGCCCGTATCTCTTCAATACTGGATATCAGAGTCTGCATACGAAGCAGTTGGGTTTCGTGGCACTGGCCCGCAACAGGCACTAGACTCATTGAACGCAGCACAGGCGCAAAAGACCTTCCGGTACGCGATGCCTGACACGCCGGATCGTCTGACGACCAACCACGCGCTGCGGGCCTGCATGGCAAAGCAGCATGAACCGGCCGCATGCAGTGAAAATCCGTACCTTGTGGTGCCAACAACATCAGCATGAACAGGTGCAGCCATGGATGCATTTCTGGAAGACAATGCATCCTTTGTCATGTTCAGCGGGGAGCACCTTGCAGTGCTCATCTGTGTGGTACTGCTGAGTGTGGTGCTGCCGCTCTTTGCGCGGCGGCGCCTGAACGCCAAGCAGCAGCTGCACCTTGGCCGTGGCATGTCTGTGCTCATCTCCGGCACACTGGTGGCATGGTCTGGGGTCGCGCTATCGATGGGTCACTACGACTGGACCGACGACCTTCCAATACATTTGTGCTACGGCCTTTCGCTGTTTCTGCCCGTGTTCGCATGGAAACCCGGCCTGCGTACGCACGAGGTGCTCTTTTACTGGATATTGTCCGGCACCCTGCAAGCTAACTTGACGCCAAGGCTGCATGAGAGCTTTCCACACTACGACTTCATCTACTACTGGGTAACACACAGCGGCATTCTGATCTATGCTATCTACACCACGGTGACACAGCGGCTCTATCCGACCAGACGTGGCATTCTGCGTGCCTTCGCGTGGATCAACGTCTACGCTGCAGCCATATTCGTCATAAACAGTCTGGCGGGTACCAACTACCTGTACCTCCGTGAAAAACCGGAAACAGCATCGCTGCTGGACTTCTTTGGCCCGTGGCCATGGTACATACTGGTGACGGAAATCGCGGCACTGCTGCTCTTCGGGCTTTGCTACCTTCCGTTCGCCTTCATTAAGCGCAGTTCATGATGCTGGTCCGATCCATTGCTGCTGCGGCAGGATGTCTGCTGTGGAGCTGCTACGTTCATGGCCAGGTAAAAGCCCCGACTGGAGACCGGGTCACGGCAGTGTTCGCGGAGGAGGCACCCCGCATTGACGGTATCCTGAACGATGCCATCTGGGGGGAGACACCACCCATCACGTCTTTTGTCCAGGTCTGGCCCCACGAGGGAGAGCCACCTACGGAGCATTCCGAGGTACGTATCGCCTACAACAGAGATTACCTGTTCTTTGCGTTCACGTTTTACGACCGTGAGCCCCACCTGATACGGGCCAAGAACATGGAACGGGGCGGGCGCAATGACCGTGATGATCACGCCTATATCGCGCTGGACACTTACATGGACAAGCGCAACTCATACCTCTTCGAAATGAATGCGCTGGGCACCCAGGATGATGCAACCATCACCGATGAGGGTCTGACGCTGGACAGCTTTTCGTGGAACGCGGTCTTCTGGAGCGAGACAGTGATCAATGACCAAGGCTGGACCATGGAAGTGTCCATACCCTTTCGGCAGCTGCGCTTTCCGAAAGGTGACAGCCTGACGTTCGGCCTCATGCTCTCACGCACGATAAACCGGAAAAATGAGCGCGTCATATGGCCGGAGATCGGACTGGAATACGGAGGACGCTTTGGCGTGTTGGCGGCCGTATCCCAGTACGGCACCCTAACAGGACTCAAGGGTGTGCGCCGTGGAAGGAACATCGAAATCAAGCCCTACGCCATCACAGGCCTGCAGATGACCCGGTCCGACCTGCTGACGGATGACGTGCAGCAGGAGTTCAAGCGGGACCTGGGCATAGACATCAAGTACGGCCTTACTTCCAATCTGACGGCTGATCTCAGCGTCAACACCGATTTTGCACAGGTTGAGGCAGACAACGTGCAGCTCAATCTTACGCGGTTCAGCCTGTTCTTTCCGGAGAAGCGGGAGTTTTTTCTTGAACGAAGCGGACTCTTCGAGCATGGCAACCCGCGTACCACGCAGACATTCTTTTCGCGGCGTATAGGACTTTCGGAGCGCATTCTGGGCGGGGTCCGGCTAACGGGACAGGTGGGGCCGCTCTCTATCGGGCTCATGAACATCGAAACCGGTGATAACCTGAGTCATACCTTCAGCAGCAAGAGCGTCAACAACACCGTTGCGCGCGTGCGGGCTACACTCTTTCCTCGCGCCACTGCCGGCGCCATCGTAACAAATCTCACGAGCACCGAGGGCAGCAACACGGCGATGGGGGTTGACGCGCAGTACCGGTTCTGGAGCTCAAGCGAGTTCAACGCCTGGTACACGCATGTGGACAACTTCGGCGAGGTCGCACCAGGGTCGGCCGGTCATGGCAGTCTGCGCCTGCTCAACGACACCTATGGGGTTTCCGCGTCCTATACCAGCGTAGGGGCTGACTACTACCCGGCCCTGGGCTTTGTCCGTCGCCGCAATCAGCGTCGGTTCTTTGGCAGTGCCCAGTATACGCCGGTGGTCAGCATAGCGGCCTTACCCTTTGTACGGCGCTTTAACCTGCAGTCCGAATATACCTACATTGCGGGCCAGGATGGCATGGTCCAGTCCACCAGTGCTGCTTTCAGCGCGGGTGTGGACCTGCACCGCCGGGACGGTTTTGAGATCACCATTGAGCGCCAGTTTGAGCGTCTGGCAAGACCTTTTCACATCCGCCCGGACGCCACCATTGCAGAAAACGACTACACATACACCCAGGTATCGCTAAGCGGTATGACAGACTCCAGCCGCCGCCTCTACGGGAGTGCGGGCGTATCCGGTGGCGGCTTCTTTCCAGGCACACAGACCAACCTGACCGGTATGGCAGGGTACCGGCCGACACAGCACCTGAATGTGGAGGCTGACCTGCGGTACTCACTCATAGATCTGCCGCTGGAAAACGGCCGGTTCAGTGCAACGACCGTGTCCCTGTCGGTCTTGGGCGCAGTCAGCCGAAAGCTCTTTGCAACAGCACTGGTCCAGTATGACAACTTCACGAACAACCTCCAGGCCAATATCCGTGTGGACTGGATTCACACGCCGGGCAGCGACCTCTTCCTGGTCTTTAACACCGCGTACCACTTTGCCGACGCTGACGACGAGCTTTTTGATCCTCGCCGGGAGACCATGCTGCTCAGCCGGGTGGGCGTTGCTAAGCTGACGTATCTCATTCTGCTCTGATCAAACACCTCAACAGTGGTGGCCAACAATACACACTCCGTATCCAGGCCCAGGCGTGGTTTCGTGGATCGGGCTCTTAGCGGCATTGAAGTGGTCGGCAACAAGCTGCCGGACCCTTCCATGCTCTTCCTGTTCTCGCTCATCATCGTCTGGATCCTGTCTGCGCTGCTCGCACCAGTCGCCTTCACGGTTGAGGACCCGCGCACAGGTGGTGCGCTCCAGGTCAACAACCTGCTGTCCGGATCCGCGCTTACCGCTTTTCTCTCCCGTATGGTGCAGATTTTTACGGGCTTCGCGCCGCTAGGCGTTGTGCTGGTGGCGATGCTGGGCGTAGGTGTTGCGGATGAGGCCGGGTACTTCAATACCGGCATCAAGATGCTTCTGAGCAAGACTACAACAAAGCTGCTCACACCCATGGTTGTTCTGGTGGGTCTGATCAGCCACAGCGCTGTTGATGCGGGGTATGTGCTGGTTATCCCGCTGGGCGGCGTGATCTTCTATGCAGCAGGCCGCCACCCGCTGGCGGGTATTGCGGCTGCATTCGCAGGAGTTTCCGGCGGCTTCAGCGCCAACCCCGTGCCCTCCGCCCTGGACCCTTTGCTTCAGGGCTTTACGCAGCCTGCTGCGCAGATCATCGATCCTGCGGTTCTGGTGAACCCGCTCTGCAACTATTTCTTTACTGCCATATCGAGTCTGCTGATTATCGCGCTCGCCTGGTTCGTGACCGACCGGATCGTGGAGCCACGCCTGACAAGGAATACACCAGTGGATGGGGATGCTGAGGAAGCACCGGAGATGTCCACGATAGATCCCAAAGAGAACAAGGCGTTCTGGTGGGCCACTGGCGTGATGGTCCTTGGCCTGGTGCTGCTGGCGCTGGCGCTTGTGCCGGAAGACTCTCCATTCCGCGACGCGAACGGCAGCCTGAACTCGTTTGCTGCACCGATCATGCAGTCTATCGTACCGCTGATCTTTCTGCTGTTTCTGGTTCCGGGCGTAGTGTTCGGCTATGTAGCAGGCGTCTTCAGGAAGTCGAAGGATATGGTTGATGCGATGACCAAGGCCATGGACGGCATGGCCTATTACATAGTGATGGCTTTTTTCTGTGCGCTGTTCGTGCACGCCTTCGGGGAATCCAATATTGGCGCGCTGCTGGCACTCAAGGGCGCCAGTGTCCTGAAGGCGCTCGCACTGCCAGGGTCCGTCACCATTGTTGGCATCATCCTGCTGACCGCTTTTGTCAACCTGTTCGTAGGCTCAGCCTCCGCAAAGTGGGCGCTGCTGGCCCCTATCTTCGTGCCTATGCTGATGCAGGTGGGGATCTCACCTGACCTCACGCAGGCAGCCTATCGTGTTGGTGATTCCTCCTCCAACATCATCACGCCGCTGATGCCATACTTCCCGCTGGTGGTCGTGTACTGCCAGCGATACGTCAAAAAGACTGGTATCGGGACCCTGACATCATTCATGATCCCGTACAGCCTGCTGTTTCTGGTCGCCTGGTCTGCGTTCCTGGTCCTGTATTGGGTGTTTGGATTGCCACTGGGTCTGGGCGCCTCCTATATTTATCCACCGGCTTAGAGTCTGCATCACATCTTCAGTTGAAGATGTATGGATATCTGACTCCAGTCACCTCGCGAGTGATCATGCCTACTACGTTTCGCCCGTACGATCCTGATCTGCTGCACTTGTTTCCGCCCGATCCCGAAGACTGGTTGCCGCAGCATTACCTGGCCTGTTTTATCAGTGACGTGCTCGATACTCTCGATCTGATCCCCTTCTATGCACCGTACTGGGGGGATGGGCGGCGGAACTCCCCCTATGACCCCCGCATGATGCTGAAAGTGCTGATCTATGCCTATGCCACAGGCGTCTTCTCCTCCCGCAAAATCGCCCGGAGTATCGAAGACAATGTTACCTTTCGCGTGCTGGCCGGCGACAATCACCCCAACCATCGTACAATCTGTGACTTCCGGAAACGTCATCTGGATGATTTCCGGGAATTGTTTATGCGCGTCGTGTGCATGGCCTGCGAGGCCGGGATGACAAGCTTCGGCACGCTTTCCATCGACGGAATGAAGGGGCACGCGAATGCGAGCAAGCGCAAAACGAAGAGCTATGGTCGTATGATCCCGGAAAAGATCAGACAGGCGGTCTCCGCGCTGTTTTTACAGGCGGGCCACCAGGAGTCTGCGGCGCAGGCTCCTGACTTACCGTTGAATCCGCTTCAACAAGCATGAAGCGGACCGGCAACCGCATGCGAATGCGCCTGGCCTTGCCATGGTGCTGCCCCGGGATGAAGGTGGTTCGCCGTAACGCGCGCACGGCAGCAGAGTCGCAGAGCGGGTGAAGACTGTCCATGACATGAACGCCGCTGGTAGTACCATCAGGTTCCACGACAAAGCCCAGAACCAGGCGGCCTTCGATGCCGCGCCGCTTGGCTTCCTCAGGGTACTCGATGTGGATGTAGTATGCGGCGAGCCCACCGCGAACCTGCGGCATGATTTCGGCAAAGTCCAGTACCGGCATGTAGCCTATCTTGTGCAGCATGGGTTCACGTGTGAGCGTATCTGGCGAATCCGGATGCTCCACGACCTCTGGGCGCGCCGAAACGCTGTCATGCGCTGGAAGCATGGTTGTGGGGCCGCCCCCTGGTGCCAGCATGACTGGGATTCCGAACCCGGCATCCTGCCCCGTGTCATGAAAGTCCCGAGCAGATATGCTGAATCGGCCCGGCAGGCGCCAGCCAACGGGTTGAGGCAGGAACGAAAGCGGCAGGTTGAACAATAATCCCACCAGCAACAGACTGGTGGCCAGCGAAATCATGATGCGCACGGAGTAAGCCGATTGGCGATGTCTGCCGCGATAGCTCATAAGCCGGAAACTCCTGGGAGGAAGCCTTGCAAGGCACTGGTGCTGACTGCTCACGGAACACCCATGGTCCGCACACTGGGCAAGTCTGCACTACCCCGAGAGGGTGTCCCTGTAAACGTACTGTACTCCGGTATCAACTACAAAGATGCGCTTGCCGTTACAGGTACAGGCAAGGTTGTCCGTGGTGCCTTTCCCTTTGTGCCTGGTATTGATCTGGTAGGGCGCGTGACCCAGGATGCCGGCACATGCAAGGCAGGCGATGTGGTTGTTCTTACGGGTGGCGGGATGGGTGAACGCTTCTGGGGTGCCTATACGCAGTGCCAGTGCATTCCCGAGACCTATCTGCTCAGGCTGCCGAAAGGCATGCCACCGCTTTGGAGCATGGTCGTAGGCACAGCAGGCCTCACGGCAATGTTTTCCATCATGGCGCTGGAAGCGCACGGTGTGCTGCCGGGCCGGGGTGATGTAGTGGTTACAGGCGCGTCAGGAGGTGTAGGAAGCTTTGCTGTGGCCCTTCTGGCCAAGCTAGGGTACGCTGTGGTTGCTGCATCCGGCAAGCGTTCCAAGTGGGAATATCTGCGAGGGCTGGGCGCTGTGCAGACCATTGACCGGTTGAAGCCTGGCCGGCCGCTGGAATCGGCTCGCTTTGCTGGTGCTGTGGACGCAGCCGGTGGTGAGAGCCTGGCTGCTGTGCTAAGCCTTTTGCAACGCCATGGGAGCGTTGCCGCCTCAGGTAATGCTGCTGGATCGGTGCTGCATACGACGGTGTTCCCGTTCATCCTGCGCGGCGTGAATCTGCTCGGTATCGACTCCAACACTTCCCCGCGTGCAAAACGTCAGGAAGCATGGCAACGCCTGGCGGACCTGATTACGGAGCCGATAATTCGATCGATACATACGCGCACCGTCTCCTTGGCCGAAGTGCCTGCGGTATGCAAGGCTATGATAGCCGGCACGACACACGGGCGGCACGTGGTGGACCCGGCCTTGTAACTGAAGTTACCCCCTTTTCGCGTCTGGCGGAGGCACCGGGTGGTGCACAGGTGGGGAACTTGGCCGTCAAACATGAGCAAATACGGGTCAATGTGGAGAATTCTACTCCCATATGGCCTGATTTAGCCAGGATTGGGGCTAATCCGCCCTATTCTGACTGATAATATGTATACCCATGTAATTGCTCAATAATTCCTCCCTTTCTCTCCACTCTTCTCCGAAAGAATGTGTCGGGTGTTGGCACTGATTAGTCAAGTCCCAATCGTGCTGTAAATTGGTTTTTGTTGGTGTGGGGGAACCGCAGGAGCCCGCCGCGCTGCGGAAGGAGACCGGAGGTCTACTGGAGCAGCGCGGCGGGCTTGGAACGCTTCATGGTATTCCTCCATCGCGAAGTAGCGCGGGCCCGCCATCCACCGCTCATGCCATTCCACCAGTAGCGCGCCCATCAGGCGCTCAGCGGACG
>JAAXGV010000084.1 GCA_012271185.1 Rhodothermales bacterium | reverse complement strand
GCCGTCGCTCTATCCTGTTGAGCTACAGGGGCAGCTGCCGCGAACAGCGCAGTGACATTGGCACTGATGTCTTCACGAAAGACCGCACTGCCCGCTACGAGTGCCGTCGCACCAGCTTCTGCGGCACCAGCCGCGTTGTGCACCTTTATACCGCCGTCCACCTCCAGATATGCATCCGAACGGATCTCGTCCAGCTTGCAGCGCAGTGCGCGGATGCGGTCATCGGAGTCGGGGAGATAAACCTGGCCTGCAAACCCTGGAACCACTGACATGATCATGGCCACATCCACAAGGGACAGGACAGGATCCAGACAATGTAATGACGTGCCGGGATTGAGCGTGATGCCAGGGCGCGCACCCAGCTGCCGGATACGCCTGGCCGTAGCCACGGGATCAGGGCACGTTTCCACATGTACGGTGATGAAGTCACTGCCCCCCTTGGCGAAGGCTTCGATATGGTCATCCGGATTTGCAATCATCAGATGCACATCGAGTAAAACGCCCGTGCGGCGGCGCAGTGGCTGCAACGCCTTCACGACCAGTGGACCCATGGTGATGTTAGGCACAAAATGGCCATCCATCACATCCACGTGCAACCACTGAGCGCCCGCTGCCACCGCCTCAGCCGCCTGTGCTTCAAGGTGCGCAAAGTCCGCAGAAAGAATGGACGGAGACAGAATCACCGGACCATGATCAGCCCATGAACACCGCGACCGCCACCGCAATAGCCAGCACATTTACCAGCGCTGCCGGCAGCATGACTTTCCATCCGATCTCCATGAGTTGGTTGTATTTGAAGCGTGGCAGCGTCCAGCGGACCCACAGGAACAGAAACACAAAGAAGCTGACCTTGAGAAGCAGGCAAAGCGCCTGGAGCAGACCAAGCACAACAGAGCCTTCCAGGCCCGGAAAAGCCGCCAGTATTTGCGGCTCAAACGGCAGCAGATAGCCGCCGAAGAACAGCGTGGCAATGACAAACGATGCCACAAACCAGTTGACGTATTCCGACAGGAAAAACATGCCGAACTTCATGCCGCTGTATTCGGTGTGGTAGCCTCCTACGAGCTCCTGCTCCGCCTCAGGCAGATCAAAAGGTGCCCGGTTGGTTTCCGCAAAAGCCGTGATAACAAAGAGGAGCGCACCAAGCGGGTTTCGAAACACGTTCCAGCCCAGTACAGCGCCACCACGGGCCTGATCCTCAACGATCTCCACAACGCTCAGCGAACCGGCCAAGAGCACCACAGACACGACTGCCAGACCCATCGACAACTCATAGGATATCATCTGTGCCGACGAGCGAAGCCCGCCGAGCAGTGAAAACTTGCTGTTGCTGCTCCAGCCCGCCATGGTAACCCCGTAAACAGATACCGAGGTCAAAGCCAGTATGATCAGCACTGTCACGTTGTTGTCAACGATTACAACCCCGCGGGCGAATGGAATCATGGCGGGCACTGTCATGGCGATCACAACCATGGCGAACGGTGCCAGCGAATGCACAAAGGATGACGCACCCTTGGGCGTAATGTCTTCCTTGAACATCAGCTTGAAAACGTCGGCAAAGGGCTGCAGAAAACCCGCTGGCCCTACACGATTGGGCCCTGGCCGGTTCTGCATGTAGGCCGATACCTTGCGCTCCGCATATACAAGCACGGAAGCAGATATCAGCATGAAGTTGATCACGCCGAAGGCAATGAGCGCCAGCAGCCAAAGGGGAGCATCCATGCCGCTTACACCTCTGGCAGTTTAACACCCGCCAACCCCATGGCCTTGTGTGTTGCGCCACCAAAGGCGGGTACCGTGCTGGAGACCTCGTCCATGATCTGGCGTGGTCCCGGATAGTCCATGCGGTGACCCATGGCGCCTGCTACCGCAGGCAGCAGCTCCCAGCTGGGCTTGCAGTTGATGAGGTGCGACTCGTTATGCCACCGGTCAAAAGGCGTGCCGTGGCGATCGGCACGGCTCAGCCCCATGTGCATCATGAGCGTGCGGTGCGCGCCCCGTATCGCCTTGGCAGGCACTACACGCTGGGCGCGGCCATCCACGTTGACAAACGTGCCAATGGTTTCCGCAGCGGTAGCAGCAGGCAGTGCAACATCTGCCAGTGACAACGTCCTGTTCGTGGTGTTGTGATAGTGCAGGATCACAGACACGGCACCAAGCTCCGACAGCCCCGCAGCCACAGGATCATCCTCCAGCACATAGAGCACGTCATATTCCCCCTTTGCAATCTGCTCGTTCAGTGCATCCACATCTGCGGGTCCGAGCCCCAGCCGCCGGCAGCCTTCACCATTGGGCGCCCTCTCGTCCGTGCGCAACCAGCCATCACCATGCCCAGGAGCGATGTGCGGCAGGTAACCGGCAACCGTGCCACCCGTCATACGCGCCAGCGCCATCAGCAGATAGTTGTCTTCCACGGTCGCAAGCGCGGATGCCAGAAAAACCGAGCGCAAACCGGCAGCGGAAAGCAGCTCCGCAGCACGGGCGCATGCCGCTTCCCACGTCGCGCCTTGGCGTGCACCATCCTCCCTGATCTCTGGACCCCCGGGACGATCTTCATTAAAGCACCGGTACGCCAGGCGGTCCTCGTCCGGCAACCAGAAGTCGTTCACTTCCGGGTTGGGACGTGGCGTAACGCGCAAGATCAGGTTGTCCCGCACCCAGTAGTAACAGTTGGAACCCTTGGCGCTGGCCGTAATGATGGAGGGCGTCGAGCTCATCTCCCAGATGCGCGCCTGAAACCGGAAGTCCGCAGATGTCAGCGCACCGACCGGGCAAAGGTCGATGACATTCATCGAGTATGGATCATCAAAGACCAGTCCCGGAGGCGTCAGCGGATAGTTCTTGACCCCCCGGTCTATGATCGTCAGCTGGTGACTCCTGGAAATCTCGTCCGTAAAACGGGTGCACCGCGTGCAGTTGATACAACGCTCGGCATCAAGCACCACGTGCGGACCAAGCTTGACCTTCTTGGGTTTGTGCGTCTTGCGAAACTCAAATCGTGACCCCTCCGGCCCGTACTTGTAAGCCTGAATCTGAAGCGGACACATCCCGGCCTGATCACAAATCGGGCAGTCCAGCGGATGATTGATCAGCATCAGCTCCAGGTTGTCCTGCTGCGCACGTGCAACTTTGTCGCTGCTGCGACTGGTGTGGACAACCTGGCCATCTGCCAGCGTGTGACTGCAGCTGGTCTGCAGCTTTGGAAAGTACCGGATAACCGGTTCCCCGTCTTCGGTCCGCTCAAGCTCGCCTGTGGCGCGACTGCGCACGGGTGCCCCTATGTCCACCAGGCACTGCCGGCAGTTAGCCGGCACAGACATGCTGGGATGATAGCAGAAGTGCGGCACCTCTATGCCGTGGTCCAGACAGAACTGGAGCAGCCGCGGATGCCCTTCAAATTCGTACTTCCTGCCGTCTATCGTGACACTCGGCATGCCAAAGTATCGATCTACTGGGGAGCAATCATCACGCCATCCGCCACCATTGACAGCTTCGATGGCAGCATGGTCCCGCCAGCATCTTCGTCATAGTGGTGCTGCGTGGCTGCATCGGTATGCGCTTTCTGCAGAATGCCCCTCGCAATGGCGTGCCGGCCGCTGATATCCTTCGGAACTGTAAACGCGTAGTCTCCATCGTCCGTGCGCGCCACATCGACGCGGACGCTCTGGCCATCCAGGCTCTGCAGCGTGAGCCAGCACCCCTTCATCTGGCAGACTGCATGCACTGTACCAGCAAGCGTCACCACCTTGCCAGTGTAAAGCGTGCTGTCAGCCAGCACGGCTTCCACGGCGATGGCCGCTGGTGCAAAAGCTGGTTCGCCGTAGACATCATACCGTTCAGGCGTCTTTGTGCACGCCGCCACGACAAGGATCAGTACAAGCAAAGTGTATTTCATGCTGCTTTTGTTTCTGTGGCCCATATGGCTTTCCGGCACTTGGCTTCGAAGTCCGCACGGAACCGCTTGATCGTATTGCGTACCGGCCAGGCTGCTGCATCAGCCAATGCACACACCGTACGCCCTTCCATCTGATCGCAAAGGTCCAGCAGCAGGTCCAGGTCACGTGTGTTGCCCTGGCCCTCGTCGATGCGGGTCACCAGGTTTTCCATCCACCCGGTGCCATCGCGGCATGGCGTGCACTGCCCGCAACTCTCATGGTGGTAAAACCGTGTTACACGCCTGAGAAACGACACCATATCTGTGTCTTCATCCAGGAACAGCAGCCCTGCTGTGCCCAACATGGATCCCGCTGCCCGCAGGCTGTTCGCATCCATCGTGACGCCATCGATCATGTCAGCGCGCAGCACAGGGACAGAGGCGCCACCCGGAACAACGGCCTTAAGCTTCTTGTCTGCGCGCATGCCATGTGCCACCTCGAGAAGATCGGTGATAAGCATACCCGAAGGATATTCATACACACCCGGCCGGTTGACATGACCCGAGATACCGTACAGCAAAGGCCCTGGGTGGTCCGGCGCGCCTATGGCAGCAAACCACTCCGCGCCATGCGCAATGATGGGAGGCACACACGCAAGCGTGTCGGCGTTGTTGATGGTCGTCGGATAACCCCAGATGCCACTCTGCGCTGGAAACGGCGGCTTGATACGTGGATAGGCCCGCTTGCCTTCCAAGGACTCCATCAGGCTGGTTTCTTCGCCGCAGATGTAGGCTCCTGCCCCCTTGTGGAGGATGATGTCCGCAGAAAAACCCGAACCCATGATGTTCTCCCCAACAAAGTTGGCCGCGTAGGCTTTGTCCAGCTCCTCCTCCATGAGTGTGATCCAGTCCGCAAACTCACCACGAATGTACAGGTAGCACGCCTTGGCCGATATGGCGTAGTTCGAGATAAGTATCCCTTCAAAGATCTGGTGCGGATTGAACTCCATCAGCTGCCGGTCCTTGTAGGTCCCCGGCTCGCTTTCGTCGCCATTGCAACACAGGAAGCGCGGCACATCAGGATCCACCGGCGGCATGAAGCTCCACTTCAGACCCGTAGGAAAGCCTGCACCGCCCCGCCCCTTGAGGCCGCTGGCCTTGACAATCTCTGTAACCTCTTTTGGGCTGTACCGGGCCAGCGCCTTGCGCAAGGCTCCATAGTCACCATAGACTGAAAGCCTGTGCAAGTCTCTGACGGGCGGCAGCAGTACCCGCTTATAGGATTGCCAGTTGCCTGCCTTTGCAGCCATGCTTAACGGGTCTGCTCAGCAATGGGCATGGTCGAGTACGAGATGGACGCATCAGCATCCGTGCGCCGGTTGCCGCCCATCTCATCTTCGTCCTGGGGCAGCGTGACACTGGTGAAGCCAGGCATCCTGCCTGCCTTCAGCGCATCCAGGAGCGCATCAATCTTCGCCGGCGTCAGACAGTATACATACGGTCCGTTGGATACCTGCAGCATTGGCGCCGAGCCACAGGCACCGAGGCACTCGACTTCCTGTATCGTGAAGCAGCCGTCAGGAGTGGTTTCGCCGGCGTGCACGCCCAGCTTCTTCTCCAGGTAGTGCAGAACGTCATACCCTCCGGTGAACTGACACGAAAAACATGTGCAAACGTCCAGCACGTACCGGCCCTTCTTTTCCTTGAAGTATTGCGTATAGAAGGTCGCAACGCCATAGACCTGCGCATACGGAATACCGAGCTCCGCCGCCACCAAGCGCAACACTTCCGGTGGCAGGAAGCCAAACTTTTCCTGCGCCAGCCACAAGGTCCACATTACTGCACCATCTGGTGTCGGATACTGCGCAACCCAGCGTGCAATTCTGACCTTCTCCTCTGCGGTAAAGATCAGTTCCTCTTCCGAAAAGTGGGGCGCCGGATCACGATCCGGAAGCGCGACGACCGGATTCTTGATAAAGTCCGCCATGCTGCTACTTGTCCGCCTCGCCCATGACCGGGTCTATGGAGCCTATCAGCACCACAATGTCGGCGACCGGGTGCCCCTCCATCATAGACTCCAGGCCCTGAAGGTTGGTGAAGGACGGCGCATTGATGCGCGCACGCCAGGGACTGCCTGTGCCGTCACTCTCCAGGTAGAATCCCAGCTCGCCTTTGGGAGACTCAATCGCATGGTATGCCGCCGCACCTTTCGGGGGCACCACGCCAGTCTCCGTGTACATGAAGTCATGAATCATGCCTTCCATGGAGTAATACACCTCGCTCTTGGAGGGGTAGGCCGCCTTGGCGTCGCCGGATCGGATCGGGCCTGCAGGCAGGCGTTCCAGACACTGGTCGATAATCTTCAGGCTCTCCAGCATCTCCTCCATCCGGATGTGGTACCGTGCCAGGCAATCACCCTCATCCCGCAGCGGAATAACAAAGTCAACCTCATCGTACTTGAGGTAGGGTTCAAAGGCACGTATATCAAAAGGTACGCCACTGCCACGCAGATTGGGTCCGGTAAGCCCCAGGTTGAGCGCCTCATCCCCGGACACGACACCGACGTTGCGGTTGCGCTCGATCCAGATACGGTTTCTGTTCAGCAGCTTGCGCCAGCCTTGGATGACATCCTTGTAGCGGCGGCTGAAGTCCCTGATCATCGAAACAGCCCGCGGGCTCAGGTCCGTGGCCAGGCCGCCAACGCGGCTATGCGATACGGTAAACCGCGCCCCGGAAATCTCGTCAAAGATGCTGTACAGATCTTCGCGCCCCTGAAAGGTCCACAGGAATACCGATACGGCTCCAGCGTCCATCAGGCTGACGCCCAGCCACAGCATATGGCTGGAGATGCGTGCAAGTTCGCACATGATCATGCGAATCCACTGAGCCCGCTCGGGCACCGCAATAGCGGCAAGCTTCTCCACCGCCATACACCAGGCCACATTGTTGGCGTAAGGCGCCAGGTAGTCCATGCGATCGGTGTAGGGCATGAACTCCTGGTAGGTCTTGCTTTCGGCCAGCTTCTCTATGCCGCGGTGCAGATAGCCGATATCCAGGACGGCTTTGTCTATCCATTCGCCGTCAAGCTTGACAAGGCAACGCAGAACGCCGTGCGTAGCCGGGTGCTGTGGCCCGATGTTCAGCGTCATCTGGTGTTCGAGGGCATCACCCGCAGCTTCCTTCGGGGCATGGCCGCGGCGGCGATCAAGCCAGGCATCCTTGCTTTCCAGTCTTTCGGCTATCGCCACGTTGTGGCGTGGCCAGAAGGAGAAAGCATCCTTTGCCGCTGCGTAATCGGGGAGCGTGGCCATCCTATTCGCTCTGACGGGGTTCTTCGTAACTCCTGACCGGCTTGTGCCCGTGGGCTGCCGCAAAAGGGTCCATGGTGAGCTGCCCATCCGGCGTTTGCGGGGGCAGTGGCAGCGAGCCCGGAATACCAAGCAGCGGAAACTCCTTGCGCTGCGGATAATACGCGAAATCCTCCGGCATATACATGCGGCGCAGGTCCTCGTGCCCCTCGAACGTGATGCCGAGCATATCAAAGCACTCACGTTCATTCCAGTCGGCAGCTTTGAAGACGCTGGTCAACGACGGCACCGTTGCGGCACCTTCTTCCACGCGCACTTTCAGGCGAATGCGCTGCCTACGGTCCACATTGACCAGGTTGTAGTAGACCTCAAAACGCTCTTCTTCAGTAAACCGGTCGACACCTCCCAGATCCACCAGGTACGTGAAACCCAGCACATTCTTCAAGTGCCGGCACACATCCAGTATGCGTTCAGCTTTGACGTAGACGGTATGCTCGCCCGCGTATACAACCTCGTTCAGGACAGCACCACCGAAGGCTTCGCGCAGCGCCGCTATCGTGTCCCCCACTTCTGTGGACGCCTTGGCGTGCGGGTTTTCCTCGTCGCCCCGGGGCGTGTCAGCCGGCGTAAAATGAAACTGAAGTGCCATACTATGGCCACAGCAGGGAGTTCTCGGCCAGCACATCCGGGTTGGGTTGCGAAGTGCCACTCGCCGTCACCATCTCCGGCGCTGCTTCCTGCGGAGCGGGACGCCGGCTGCCAAAGTCATAGTCCTGCGTGATGGAGTACTCGTTGCGGATCTTCTCCTGAATATCCATGAGCGCATGAATCACCGCTTCAGGTCTTGGCGGGCAACCGGGGATATACACATCCACCGGCAGGAAGTTATCGATGCCCTGCACCACGCCGTAGCAGG
>JAAXGV010000027.1 GCA_012271185.1 Rhodothermales bacterium | reverse complement strand
CGTGAGTTAACCACCTGCGGACAAAAAGGCAAGATGGGCTGCCTTGCATCCGCAGTGGCGGGTATAAAGAACCCTGAGTTACATGATGGGCACTACCTCCAATCCTTCTGACTTCCTCGGTTCTGCAAGGCAGAGGACCCCCGCAGGGGGCTGAGGCCTGATGTCCAGATTCGAAAGCAGTTCCCTTTAGGATCATTGTCGGTTCCACACAGCCAAAACCACTGCGGATGCCAGGCAGCCGCACCTATCAGCGTACTATGTGGGCCTTTATGTGGTTCCACTCGCGGAAAGCGCATCGACCAGCTCTCTGTCCATGAGCTGCATCTCGCGGTCCATCGCCTGGAAAACAATGCTGGAGGTCTGGCGCGTGGAGATGACCTCCTCGGCCAGCGCAAGGGCTGCAATGACAGCAGCTACCAGATCGGGCTGTTCCGGATGCTTTAACTTGAAGGCCTGCATGCGCGAATCCACCGTATGAGCCACCTCCCGCATGACTTCCTCATCTTCTTCGTGAACCCGGAGCGGGTAGTCTTTGCCCAAAATTTGAACCCGGATGGACTTCTGCATACTACCCGGAGTCCTCTGCCAGATAGGTGTCTATCGCTTGGATGAAGGCCTTGACACTGGTCCGGAGCTTTTCACGATCCTCATCAAATGTCAGTATGGCCGTGCCGGGGTCAATGCGAGGCAGGGCTTCCAGCTCCCGGATGTGCTCTGCCAGCGCAGCGTTCTCCTTCTTGAGCCGGCGCAGCTCCTTGGCAGCCTGTTTAACATGCGTGCGCAACTGCTGCAAAGACTCCGCGCTGCGGATAGACGCAAAAGCAGGCACCCCGATCTCTCTGGGCTTGGACGCCTGATTCCGTGGAGCCTTGTTGCTCATGTCCAGTGACGCTAGATCTGCGAAGTTAAGGTATTACTTTATGAGTTGTCGCGGGTCCGCGCAACTTTGCCCCATGCCTGGTCTGCAGCGCGCCAATGATCACCTGGATGGCTGTGTCCACCTCGACATCCCGCAGGGTGCGCTGTGCGCCAAACCGTAGTGAAAAAGCCAGGCTCTTTTTGGTTTCACCGATTTCTTTGCCCGTGTAAAGGTCAAACACAGACACGCTTTGCAAGAGCTTCTGCTCTGTGGCACGTATCGTATCCATCATCTGCCCTGCGGACACAGTGTGGTCCACAACCACGGAAATATCCCGTGTCACAGCAGGGTGGCGGCTGATGGGCCGATAACGCCGCGTGGTATGGACCCCGGCATGGCGAACAAGGCGCGACCAGTTGAGCTCAGCAAAAAACACCGGTAGTCTGATGTCACGTGCTGCGGTGACGGCTTCGTCCAAGGCTGCAATCCGCCCTATCTCCACGTCGTCTGAATAGATGACGGCAAAGTTGTGCATCAATGGTGTCGACTCGGGTGACGGTTCGGTGCGGATACCGAAGACGTTGAGGGCCTCCAGCAGTGTTTCCACATCGCCCTTCAGGTCGAAGATGTCAGCTTGACGCGTTTTTGCCCCCCATTCTGGCGGGCCTGGCGGGCCGCTTACAGCTATGATCAGTGCGGCATGCTCAGAGAAGCCGGGAACATAAGGTGCCCCTTCGGCAACCCGGTGGAAGACATGCCCAAACTCATAAAAGCGGAGCACTTCCTGACCGTGATTCTGATTATGGCTCATCACCTGGAGAACGCCGGGCAGCAGGCTTGGCCTGAGCGTGGTCATTGACCGGGATACGGCATTTGCCGTCTTCACCACGGGGCCTTTGGCGGCAAGTGCAGGAAGGCAGAACTGCACGGCGTCCGTCTCGGAAAGAAGACTGTTGGTATAGACTTCACGGTATCCGCGTCCACTCAGCAGGCCGTACACCTTCGCACGCAACAAATCATCCGGGCGAGACTCCGGGACGGTGCCTGGCAGCCTGGTAGCATGAGGCATTGGGATGCTGTCCAGGCCGTTGATCCGCGCCACCTCCTCTATCAGGTCGATTTCTTTAGTCACATCAGGGCGGTAGGAAGGTACGCGGCACTGCCAGGAGCCGGAACCCGTATCCGTCAGTGCAAAGCCCAGTGCTGTGAGGATGCGCTCTACTTCGGCAGGCGCCACGCTGGTGCCCAGAATCCTGGCTATGCGGGCATGGCGCAGTGTCACGGTGGGCGCCACGATCGGGTTGGGGTGGGCATCTGCCATTCCCTCTACCACTGTGCCGCCTGCCAGGCTGGCCATGAGCGCAGCGGCACGCGCGGCTGCCCAGGCCTGTCCATCAGCGTCAACGCCGCGCTCAAAGCGATACGAGGCGTCAGTGCCAAGGCCCAATGCACGTACCGACTGGCGTACAGACGACGGATCAAAGAATGCGCTCTCAATCAGCACATTGGTCGTGCTGCCAGTGACCTCCGAATTGAGGCCGCCCATGATACCGCCAATGGCAACGGGCCGCCGCCCGTCACAGACCAGAACGGTTCCGGGTTCGAGTGCCCGCGTCTTGCCGTCGAGTGTGATGAGGCTTTCTCCAGGAAAAGCTTCACGCACGATGACTGTGCTGTCCGCTATCTTGTCAAAGTCGAAAGCATGCAGTGGCTGCCCGCACTCATGCAAGACGAAGTTGGTGATATCCACCACATTGTTGGCTGACCGAAGCCCAATGGCTCTGAGACGCTGCTTCAGCCAGAGCGGAGAATCGCCAACGGTGACACCCTCAACCAGCATCCCCGCATATCGTCGGCATTTCTCCGGGCACTCAATGGATACCTTGAGGCGCTTTGCTGTTTCGCCACCCGCCCTGGGCACCTTAACGCCAGGCTTCCGGAGCGGCACGTTGCAGAGTGCACTGATGTCTCGTGCAACTCCGATATGGCACGTGGCATCCGGACGGTTGGGTGTGATAGCGATATCCAGGATGGTTTCCTGTATCGAAGCGCCGGCCCGGCAGAGGTAATCAGCAAAGGGTTCACCCGGCTCTGCATCCGGATCAAGCACCAGGATGCTGCTGTGGTCATCCGTAAGTCCAAGCTCATCCTCAGCGCAGATCATGCCTGTTGAGACCTCGCCGCGGATCCGGGACCTCCGGATCCTGACCGGTCCGCCGGGCGGTCGCAGTGTGGTACCGGCGGTGGCTACAGCAACCTTCAGTCCAGCCGCCACATCAGGCGCGCCGCAGACGATTTGCACCGGCGCACCCTCGCCCAGATCAACCTGGCACAGCGTGAGCCGCTCGGCATTGGGGTGGTGCACAACCCGCAGAATGTGACCAATCCTGACGCCTTCAACAGCAGCGCTTTGCACAAGCTCGCATTCAACCTCCAAGCCGCACATTGTCAGTGCATGGCTTAGCTCAGCCGATCCCAGCGGATGGTCGATATAATCCCTAAGCCAGTGGCTGGAGATCTTCATTCGTCAAGCTCATTTGTGGCCGATCAGAACTGCGACAGGAAGCGGATATCGTTCTCATACAGGATGCGGATGTCTTCAATGCCGTACTGCAGCATAGCGAGCCGTTCCACACCCATGCCGAAGGCGTAGCCGGAGTACCGCTCAGGATCAATGCCCACGGACTCCAGCACATTGGGGTGCACCATACCGGAGCCCAGGATTTCCATCCAGCGCCCGCCACCGGAAAGGTCCCACCACACGTCCAGCTCAGCGCTGGGCTCGGTGAACGGGAAGTAGCTGGGCCGAAAGCGCAGTCGCACATCGCTCCCGAAGAAGGCGCCTGCAAACATGTACAAGGCATGTTTCAGGTCTGCCATCGTAATGTCCTCATCCACCACCAGCCCTTCCACCTGGTGGAACAGGCAGTAGGACTTGTATGTGATGGTCTCGTTGCGGTAGACGCGACCCGGCGCAATAATCCTGAATGGTGGCTTACCTGTCAGCATCGACCGGATCTGAACAGGGGAGGTATGGGTGCGCAGCATCACGTCACCGGATGCCTCCAGAAAGAGGGTGTCCTGCATGTCGCGTGCCGGATGATCAGGCGGAAAGTTGAGTGCTGTGAAGTTGTGCCAGTCATCTTCTATCTCTGGTCCATCCTCGATGCTGAACCCCAAGCGCTCGAAGATGCCCGTGATGGAGCGAAGCACATGCGTGAGCGGGTGCACCGAGCCAGCTTCTCGCTGGCGGCGGCCAGGCAATGTCAGATCAATGCGCTGCTCCGGGGACGTGCGGCGGGCTTCAAGAGAGGAGCGCGCAGCCAGGAGGCGCTCCTGAACGCGCTTGCGGAGGCTGTTTAACGTGATGCCAGCCTGTCGCCGTGCGCTCGGAGGCAGTTCCGGAATACGCTTGAACAGGGTCGTGACGCTGCCGCTGCGCTGCCCCAGAAAACGGATGCGGAACGCTTCCGCCGCGGCCTCGCTGCCAAGCTTGGCATCTTCCACGTCTCTTCGCAGCGCTTCAGCCTCGACCAGCAGGTGCTGCGCTGTATACGGGTCTTCCATTATGCTAAGGCGCACAAAAATCCCGCCAAGCCTGCCGTGCAGGGGCGGGGAAGCGGCCGCACAAGTCCGGCGAGGCAAGGCGCCCCTATTGTGAGGCGCTGCTAAAGGACGGTGACCTGGCTACCATTGTGACTGGGGGTCCGCTGTCTGAACGATGCGCGTAAAAGCCAGCGGCTCATGCATCGCCAGATCCGCCAGGACTTTGCGGTCAAGTTCTACGTTGGACTTGCGTAACGCCCCCATGAGGCGCGAATAGGTGGTGCCATTCAGACGAGCCGCCGCATTGATGCGCGCAATCCAGAGGCGTCGGAACTGCTGCTTACGCTTGCGGCGATCGCGGTAAGCATATTGCAGGCCCTTTTCGACTGCATGCTTGGCAACCGTATAGATCTTGCTGCGTCCCCCCCAATAGCCCTTGGCCATGTTGAGGACGCGCTTGCGCCGGCGGCGCGAGGCTACTGTGTTACGTGCACGTGGCATAATCCTGTGTGCTAGGCCCCAACAAGCCGCCCAATGCGTGCCTGATCCCGCGCGTCAACGAGTGTCTTCTTGCCGAGCGCGCGCTTGCGCTTCGTGCTCTTCTTTGTCAGAATATGACTCCTGAAGGCCTTCGCTCGCTTAAGTCTGCCCGATGTGGTCCGCCTGAACCGCTTCTTGGCGCCGCTGTTCGTCTTCATCTTGGGCATGGGTCCGATGCAAATCTGGTCTGGCAGCAGTCTAACCCGGGCCCTGGGCAGGCGTTCCCGCACATCGCCCTCTGCATGCCACAGCCCGGATGCACACGATCTTGACAGTCTACTTCGTTTTCCGAGGTGACAGTATCGTGTACATGCGCTTGCCTTCCATGCGAGCCATCTGGTCGACTTTGGCTATATCGTCCAGTGCCGCTATAAAACGCTCAAGGACCCTCATTCCTTGCTCCTTGTAGATAATGTCGCGCCCCCGAAACTGGACGTACGCGCGCACCTTGTTGCCTTCAGCAATGAATTCGCGGGCGTGCTTTGCTTTGAATGCGAAGTCGTGCGTGTCGGTACGCGGGCGGAAGCGCACCTCTTTCATTTGCGTTCCCTGCTGGCGTTTTCTGGACTCCTTCTCCTTCTTTTTCTGTTCGTAGCGAACCTTGCCGAAGTCCATGATCTTGCACACTGGCGGATCGGCATTGGGTGCGACCTCCACCAAGTCCAGATTTTGGCGGCGGGCCATGTCAAGCGCATCTTGGGTCCGGTAGATTCCGTGCCTGCCCTTCGGGTCGACAACCCTTACGCTTTCGGCACGGATATCTGTGTTGATACGTGTTCTAGCTCGTGTTACGATAGTATTCCTCCTGTCTGGTACAACATAGCGTGGCGTGTTCTGTATGCGGTTAGCCCCTGATTGGGATACACACGAACAGTGGGTCCTAATGGATTCGAACCATCGACCTCTACGATGTCAACGTAGCGCTCTAACCAACTGAGCTAAGGACCCTCATACCACATTATACGGCTTGTGCCGGGAAAAGGCGCATGCTACAGCTGCATAACCACCTGAATCACCGGGCCCTGGCCTGGTCCCGCAAACCCAAATGAAACCTGGGGGGCCCGGTGCCGCCTCGCGCTACGCAGCGCGCTGAGCGCAGCTAAGGCCCTGTTGGCGGCAAGCGTGGCAATGAAGACGGTTCGGCGCTGCCCCCATGTGTCGGCAGCCGCCCGCAGACCCTGATAGATGACCATGTTCTCCTCAGAGTCCCAGTGCCACTGGTACAACGGGTCGTCCACGTAGCCAACCTGATCCCAGCGTCGTTTCCGGAGCATGTCTTCCCGGTACGCGTCTGACGACACGTAAGTGCCGATCGTAACCAGAAAGCTGCGGTCCTTGCCCTCCAGCTGCGCATCCGCGTACGTGGCGGCGTATGTGCGATAGCTTTGCACAGTCTGGCTTCGCTGCCAGTGACTGTCTGCAACGCCAAGCCACAGACCCACCTCGACCAGAACAAAGAAGCTGGCTGCTCCGCGCCAGCGGCCCTCATTGGCATAGTGGTGCCCCAGGCCTGGCAGCAGCACGCTGAGTGCCATGGCCTTGCCCGGAGAGGGCTGGGCGGCCACTGGCTGCATGGCACAGAGCAGAACAAGGGCAGAAGCGAATATCTGCATAAATTATAAACGCCTCAGCCTGACTTTAGGTGCAACCGGTGCATGCCTGGGATCTTTCGCCAAGGGACGCGATGGCGCTGCAGCTTGCGCTGGCACCTTCTGTGCGTGAGGAGCCGCTGACGTCCCCAGTGCGTGCGGTTGCCGGTGTGGATGTGAGCATCCGGGATGGCCAGGCCTATGCGGCGGTGGTCGTGTTGAAAGTGCCGGCGCTGACTGTTGCAGACCAGGCTGTGGTAAGCGGTCCGATACAGTACCCGTATGTGCCAGGTCTTCTGGCGTTTCGTGAGGTCCCGCTGATCCTGCGTGCCCTGCAGAGGCTGCGTGAGCCTTTCGATGTGCTCATGACTGACGGTCATGGCCGTGTGCATCCGCGGCGTTTCGGGCTCGCATGCCACATAGGCGTGCTCCTGGACACTCCTGCCATCGGTGTGGCGAAGCGGCCTTACATAGGAATTTATAGCGGGCTGTCTCCCGATAAGGGCGCTGCGGTGCCGCTTAGAGACCCAGGAACCGGGGAGGTGCTCGGTATGGCAGTGCGCACCCGCTCTGGCGTGCAGCCCGTGTACGTAAGCGTCGGACATGGTGTAACGTTGCCGGAAGCCGTGCAGCTCACCTTGGAAAGCGCAGTACGATACCGTATGCCGGAGGTCACGCGGCAGGCGCATCTGCTCAGTCGGCGCACCTTCAGCTAGTAGGAAATACGCAGGCGCACGTTGACTGTGCGTGGCGTCAGGCGGGTCGGAACACGCTGCCAGATGCCGTTGGCATCCGGCACCCACGCATACGAGACGGTATTGGTGATGTCAAAGATGTTGAGGATTTCCGCGGTGACGTAGACCGATACGGGAAACCGCGTGACCTCTTTCGTGGCGCCGAAGTCGATCCGCCGGAACGGAGGGTATCGCGCAGAGAGCCTGTCGCCGGGCACTTGCGTGATCACTGACCCCACGTGTTCACCGGGCACGGGCGGAGTGTAGGGCAGCCCGCTTCCGAACAGCACGCGCATATGCAGCGTCCACGTAGGATCCGTAGGGATGTAGTCCTGAATGTAGAGGGCAATGGTATGGCGCTGATCGGTGGGGCGAGGGTTCCAGCCGGCATTGTTTGGGGTAACATACTCCGGCAGAAAGCGCTCCCGCGCCACCAGAATACCGTAGTTGATCCAGCTCTCCAGACCCGGCACAAATTCTCCGCGAGCCTGCAGGTCCAGCCCATATACGTAGCCGCGGGCATCATTAAGCCCAGAGTAGCTGATGCGTACGTTGTCCAACGAATATGAGATGACGTTGGCAAGCTTTTTCCAGTAGCCTTCAGCTCTCACATAGAGGCGGCGTGCTGGCAGAAACAGTTCTCCTCCGGCGACCAGCTGTACAGACCGCTGGGAACGTATGTCGCGGTTCAGGGCATCGATGAGTGCAGTTCCTGGGCGCGGTGTGCCGCGCAGCTCGCGATATGTCGGGGCCTGATAGTAGATGCCAAGCGCACCAGTCAGCGTGAGGTGGTTCGATGCCATCCACTGCATGGACAGGCGCGGGGACCAGGTCCATTCCTGGTTAAACGAGAAGTGGTCGGCGCGCAGACCCGCGGTCACAAAGAGACTGGCTGCAGCCTGAAAGCTGTCCTCCACATGCAGGCCCGTCTGTGTTTCGCTCAAGCGGGCAGTGCCTCGGAGGCTGTCTACAGCAATGCGGACAAGGTCACCGCTGGTGCTCTGACCTTCTACCGTGGAGCGTTCGTCTATGCGGTCGTCAAACCGCAGGCGGCGTACAGACCATCCAGCCTCGAGGGCGTGCCGCTTGAGCAGGAGCGCATAGCGGCCCTTGCCAGTGTAGGTGGTCACCCGCACACTGTTGTCAGCCAAGTCCTCCTGCGTAGCGTTGCCTCGCGGAATCAGTTCCGTGTCAGTATCCGGATCAATGACCACATCGTAGATGATGGTGTTGCCCGTGAGGTCATACTGCTCAGTCTCGTGTGTCCGGAACACCGAAACATCGTGCGTAGCCTGAAGGCGCGTGGTGGCATCGGACTGCAACCGCAGTCCTGCAAACTGAGTCGTGTAGCCGTCCAGCTCATGGCTCTTGTCATCGTAGCTGATCCATACGGATCTCAGGTCGGCCCCCGTGCCGCCGGCTGTAACCGTGCCGTAGTAGGTGCGCCGGCTTCGCGGGTCCAGCGCAAACGAATGATCGGCCCACACCCCAAGGAGCTCCAGTGAGTGGTGCTCGGACAGGGCATAGCGTACCAGCCCTTGTGCGTCCGTATAGTCTGGCTGATAGTTGCCCTTGAGCTCCTGTGTGGAGAAAAACCGGCGCGCCTGCGCTTTGCGCAGACCGAGGAGCCACTGAAACCGGCCGTGTGTGGCGGACGCTGAAGCACCTGCGTCCAGTAGCGACAGGCTGGCCGATACCCGCAAGGATTCGGCCGCAGCATACTGAATGTCCAGCGATGAGGAAATTTTGCCGCCGTAGCGGGCGGGAAAGCCGCCTGTGTAGAGCGTGATGCGCTCGGCCAAAGCCGGGTTAAGGAGGCCCAGACCTTCCTGTTCCCCTTGCCGTGGCCGAAACGGCATATAGACCTCAAAGCCGTTCAGGAAGATCAGGTTTTCGTTGAATCCGCCACCGCGGACCGAATACTGGTTGGAGAGCTCGTTCGCGGAGGCCACACCCGGCAGTGAGGCAAGCGCCTGAAACCCCTTGAATGGCGTGGGTATGTTCTGGACCTGCTCGGGATTCAGCCGCTGGACACCAGCAGCCGCCAGCACGTCGCCTTCAATGGTGACCGGAGTCATTTCCATTGCAACGGGTGCCAGTGTGACGGAAAGTTCGAACGGCACATCGTGCGTCACCAGGACGCTGTCTGTTCGTGTGCCGTAGCCGACGAATGAAAAGCGCAGCGCGTAGTGACCGACAGGCAGCTGCAGCCTGTAGCGGCCATCGGCCGTGGTGGCCGTACCGAAGTCCGTGCCGTCAACAACGACAGTGACCCCAGGCAGGGCAAGGCGCGTGGCAGACTCGTACACGTGCCCTGTAACGGTTCCCCAAGTCTGCGCCTGGCAGGGGGCAAGTATGGACAGCGCGGCAACCAGCGCTACTGCGTACCGCATGCTAAAGGAGGAAAGGGCCTTGGATGCGGTAGCGCTCGGCGTCAGGCAGAATCGTTATTGAGACCAGTCCGTGGGTTCCCGATCCCAGCGGTGTTTGTACAACGCCTGCAGGAGGGGATCGTTCAGCGGACCGGCGTCACTGGTCGCCATGTTGGCACTGACATGGCGCAGCTTGCGCATACCGGGAATGATGGTGCTGACTGTCGGCTCACTGAGAATAAACCGGAGGGCTATCTCGGCCATCGAGCGGCCGGCAGGGATGAGCGGCCGCAAGGCGTCTGCGTGGGCGACGCTGCTGCGCAGGTTCTCTTCTACAAAGTAGGTGTTGCGCCAATCGCCTTCCGGCCAGGTGCTTTCGAGCGTGAGCGCACCAGTCAGCGTGCCTTCGTCAAACGGAACTCTGGCTATGACCCCCACGTCATGTGCACGGCAAGCAGGGAAAAGCTCGTCCTGTGGATTTTGGTCAAAGATGTTGTATATCACCTGTATGCAGTCCACAAGGCCGCTTTGTACTGCCTTCACGCCGTTCCACGGTTCCCAGCGGTTCAGGCTGATACCGATTGCGCGGATGTGCCCCAGCGCTTTCTGGCGCATAAGCTCCTGTATCCACCGGTCGTCATCAAGCCATGCATCTTCCCACGTGTGCAGCTGCATGAGGTCTATTGATTTCCTGCCAGTGTTCTTCAGGCTGCGTTCAATGTATTCGCGAACGTGGTCTGGCGGGTAGCAGTCTTCGAGCGTGTGCGACCGCTGGCTTGGCCACTGTCGGTTGCGTGGCGGAACTTTGGAAGCAGCAAAGAGGCGCAAGCCCGGGTTGGTATGGATCAGCCGACCCAGAAGCCGTTCGCTGTGCCCGTCACCGTAGGCCCAAGCCGTGTCGAAAAAGTTGCAGCCCAGTGCCACAGCACGCTGCAGTGACCGCAGCGACTCGTCATCGTCCGAGCCTGTCCATCCGGCCATGCCCCACATGCCGTAGCCAATCTCACTGACTGACCATCTTGTGCGTCCAAGAGTACGGTACTTCATATGTTGCCGTGCAAAAATGAGACACTCTGTGCTGATTCTGATACACCAGCGGATACTGGAATACGCCCTTCTGGGGCTTTCTGGTTCACAGGGACCGGTATTTGCGTACGGATTAGCCAAGGCTTAACCAAATCGCCTCTGCTCTCTTGAGTCACCAGTTTCGCTATCTTCCTTTAATGCTATTCCGCACTGCTATCATGGCCAACCGAACGTCACTCCCGGTACCTCAAAAACCCTGGCTGCTGGCCAGTATCACGTTTCTGATCTTTTCTGCAGGCTGCTATACGCAGATGGGCTACGTTCGTCCGGATCGGGAACCGGATTATGAGGAGGTTACGGTGTACGAAACTCATGACGGCGACAGCGTCGTGGTGGAGAAGTACTACCACGACAATATCTATGTCTATGACCACACGCACCGGTATCGCCGGTACTTCTCCAACTTCCACGGTTATCCGAGGCACTGGTATGATCCGTGGTATGATGACTTCGGGTACGGGTCGGGCCTTTTCCTGAACATCAGCTTCGGTAATCCGTGGCTTTCTCCGTTCGGCTTTGGAGGTTATCCCTGGCATTACGGCTATGGTTACGGCTACGGCGGCTATGGCTGCGGCGGCTGTGGCTATGGCTACGGCGGCGGCTATGGCTATGGTTACGGCGGCTGGTACAACCCCTACCAGCATGTCTTCAACAGCAGCAGCTATTATGGCCCGCGCGGCCCCACAATTGGCCGTGGCTCTTCTGGCAGCGGAGGCTTAAGTGGCTTGCGCCGTGGCGTTAACCGCGCTGGGGTTACTGATGGGGGCGTAGCATCCAGTACTGAGGATAACGACGCCAGGCTGACTGGCCGTCGTGGCGTGCGTGCCAGCAGCAGTGCGTCGTCTGCGCGTACCGGCTCATCGACGCGTTCCACGCCGAGGGTCTCGGCCCGCTCAAGTACGGGGAGCTCTGGCCGCATGACACCGACGCGCAGTCGGACCACAACCAGGAGCACCCGCAGAAGCGGCACTGTTTCACGACCGACCTCCCGTTCATCGGGCAGCACCTCGCGCGCACCCTCACGGACCACAAGCCGCAGCGGAGGCACCGTGTCAAGAGCGCCCTCCCGTTCATCGGGCAGCACCTCGCGCGCACCCTCACGGACCACAAGCCGCAGCGGAGGCACCGTGTCAAGAGCGCCCTCCCGCTCATCGGGCAGCACCTCGCGCGCACCCTCACGGACCACAAGCCGCAGCGGAGGCACCGTGTCAAGAGCGCCGGCACGGTCCTCCGGCAGCAGTACGCCCCGGTCGGGCAGCCGCGCACCCAAGCGCGGCAACTAAAGGCGGAAGACATACGTGCTTCCCAAGCGCTGCTGCGGCAGTGATGAAAAGCATTACACACATTCAGAGGATAGCTATGCTCAGAATTTTCCCCAAGTGCCCACTCGCAGTATCTCTGGCCGTACTTCTGTGTGGAGGATCCCACTTGGCTCTGGCCCAAACGGCTGAGGACGGGCTTCGGTTTGGTCAACGGTTGCACGCCACCGGGGCCCGCATGACTGGAATGGGAACGGCCGGCTATGGAGGGTTTGGCGACTATGGCGCCCTCTATGGCAACCCCGCAGGACTGGGCCTGGTGCGGCATTCTTCATTCAGCGGCAATCTCCACGTGGTGCAGGCGGCCGAATCGGCGAACTCATCCACACAAGGATTCGCATCCAGGGGGGTCAATGATTATGAGATCTCATCGGCCAACGTGGGAAACCTGGCCGCCCTTTACAAGGCGCCAACGCGGCAGGGGTCTCTGGTATTTGGGGCAGCCATCAACCAGGTGGGCAGCTTCGACCGCGAGTTGCGCTTTGAAGGTATCAACGACATAAGTACTATCACGACTTCATTCCTGCCGCTTGCGGGCGAATACACACTTGGTGAAGAAGGCCAGCTTGAGTCACTTGACGACTTCGTGTTTCCCGCCTTCAATGCCGGCTTTGTGGAATACTTTCCTGAGTTTCTGGACGAGAACCCAGAAGCTTATCCCTTCCTTCAAGCTGTCGTCCCCGGCACGTCGATCACGCAGAGCGGACGCGTAGCGGAAGCTGGACGAGTGTATGAAGCCAGCCTGGGTGGTGCCATTGAGGTGGCCCGGGGCACGTTTGCAGGGGTCTCACTCAACTTTGTATCTGGCAGCTATGAGTTTCGTAGCAGGTTTGAGGAGGTGGATGACCTGGACCTCAATACAGCTGCAGACTATAGCGTATACAGTGATGGGAATTTGCTGGAAGGCTTTGAATCACTGTCCTACAGGCAACGCCTCGATAGTGACCTGACTGGCTTCAACCTGCGTCTTGGAATCTCCACGGAGATTTCTTCCAACCTCAGAGCTGGCGTGGCCATTGAATCGCCCACAACGCTCCGAGTCGACGAGTCCTACGGCACATCCTTTGAAACCTTCTTTGATGATGGGTCCATACTTGCTTATGGAGACCATGCTGACGATGTGGGTAGCGGCATATTTGAGTACCGGGTACGCACACCTTGGCGGCTGGGTGTGGGAGTGAGCTGGGAGATAGGCGGATTCACGATCCTCGTGGATACGGAAGTAATGGACTGGAGCCAGATGATGTTCAGTGCCAGCAGCGATGGTGGCTACTTTGAAGACCTCAATGATCAGATCGGCGAGGAGTACGGCGCCGTAGTCAATGTCAGTGGCGGTGCCGAAATAAATCTGGGCCGAGTATTGCTGCGCGCTGGGGCAGCTTTGCAGCGCGATCCGCTCGGAGTGGACCTGTTCACCAGCAGCGGAAGCCCACTCAACCGCGACCAGCAGTTGTACTCTTTTGGAGCGGGTTACCACCTCTCTCCAAAATTCAGGCTTGATCTTGGCCTGACCGTGGCGGAGTTTGAGGGAACCTACCTGCCATATCCCGTGGATGCCTACGGTACACGTCAGGCGTACGGCCCGCAGATAGACGAGACGGTGGAGCGCTTCCAGTTCGTGCTGGGCGCCACCTACGGGTTCTAGCAGATATCGTAGCATGGCATTCCGGGACTGGAGGTACATACCTTGATTCGGACACTCATTCACCAAAGCTGGATTGCCATGCAAACTGGTACTTCGCTGGCTTCGATGTGCACCGTGGCACGATTGTGGTCTGCGTGCACGGCCAGCGACAATATCGTATCATGTTACACCAAGCGCTGCAGCCGGAGACCGCGGCGTCATAAGCGGGGAAACAATCACGGGGAAGGGAGTCCTGTGCATGGATGGAGAACCCATGTCACACGTTTTCGGTAGCCTGCCAGGTGAGCCCGAGCAAAAAGATCATGGCCGCTCCGACGCATTCGATTACCAGGCATTACGGCCTCTGGCCCAGCATGCGCATAGTGATCAACCGTCGCCAATGCCGAGCTCCCTTCCCCATGACTGCTCTCACGAGCTAATGTAATGCCAGACAACATATCACCCCTCGCCCGGAACATGTCATGCTACACCAGCCGGTAGAACAAGTGGGTTTCAGAGAGTGCCTGATAAAAAGAGGTGCCAGAACCAAGGTGGAGAAGAGTTTGGGCCCAAGGTGGATCCTGTGATTGAAAAGCAGACGATCAGGATAAAAAGCCCGCAGAACGGCGAAAATGCGCAACACAGCGGAACTGACCTGCCTCGCGAGAACAGCTTGCGCATCAGAAGACCGGGGTTGAAGGCGGCAGCATGAGCAGCAGCCGTTTTCGTATTTCCTTCTGCCCGCAAACGCGGACCCGGCACTACCCTTCGGCTATGAGCAGGTGTGCGAATCCTCGCTCCCCCTTCTCGCCGCTTCGTGACCTGCATCTCCGGGTCATGCGGATGCACCCACCCCTCCTCCGGACGCTTACGGTACAGCTTTGCAAGATCCTCCCGCGTCGGCGTCCAATGCCGTATAACTCCGCACCTGCCTCAACCACGCCTCGCAGCCGGTCCCGACGCACAATCGTGCACAGCGCCTCCAGCATCGTGGCATCCACACCCAAAGGTCTGTTGCATAGCAGCAGACACAACTCCCGTAACAGGGCCAGCCGCCACCGTGTGAGCCTCCACGCTCAGACAAATCCGAATACCTGGGTGGACTTTCCGATAGCCCGTATCCCGGACACAGTAAAATCGGGTCCGCGCACCGAACCGACCCCTTCCAGGGTATCCACCATCGCCCGGAAGTACATCCCCGGCGGAAGCCCCGTTCCCGCATGGAACTCGTGGCATATCTTCCCCACAAAGGCGCAAGCCTGCACTTCTCCAGCAGCCTGTCCAGCCCTGACAGAACAGATTGCCTAACGCGCAAATTCCCCTAAACAATTTCTGCTTCCGCCCCTTGCGCCACCCGCCCATCGCCATGGCTGCCTGATTCAACCCGTCTGCAAAGATCTTTCAGAGAGCGGCTTTATCCGCGGGCTGCTAGTCCGCTCTGTTGCGCCCGCGCAGATAGACCCGAAGCCGCGCCGCATCACGGTTGTGTCCACGCAGTGTAACGTTGAACGCGTGCCCGCCTTCCGGGCTCGCCACAAAGAACATGTAGCTGTGACTTTCGGGATCGGCCGCAGCCTTCAGCGAGGCATACCCGGGGTTGGTAATGGGTCCCGGCGGAAAACCCCGATACAGGTAGGTATTGTACGGGTGTCGGAGCTTGTAATCGGTGTAGTACAGCCGCCGCTTGCCACCTTCGAGCTCAATGAGCGCATACTGGATGGTAGGATCTGCTTGTAGTGGCCAGCGCTTCCGCAGGCGATTCAGGTACACGCCCGCCACGCGGGCTTTCTCTTCGTCAACACGGGTTTCCCATTCCACGATGCCTGCCAGGCTGATGACCTCATCTTTGTCCAGTCCATGCTGTGCGCCAAGCTTGCCCAAACCACTGGCAAAGAGGGCATCCATCTCCTGCTTGATACGGCTCACCACTGAACGCGCATCCGCAGTGCAATAGAAATGGTACGTATCTGGGAGCATGTAGCTAAAGAGGCGCCGTGTGTCCAGGCCCAGCGATGTGGCCAGCATCGAATCCTTCAGCGCTTCCAGAAAGTCTTCCGGCTGAAAGAACATGTGACGCGCGGCACTTCGTGCGACAAACTCAGGGCGCGATCCGGCAGGGATTGTCATGCGCACGGTGGTCTGCTCCCCGGCACGCAGACGGTGCAGAATCCGATAGGCCGGGGCACGTTCTTCAAATTCGTAGCATCCTGCTTTGATCTGGCTCCCCCAGCCAGTGGCTTTGGCGGGCAGCGTGAAAGCCAGCCGCGGGCGCAACAGGTCTTGAGCATGGAGTGAATCCGCTACTGCATTCAGCGTTGTACCCGGGTAAATGTGCACCCAGCGGGGCTCATCGGGCGCAGGCGGCGCTGATACGAAGACAAACCATGCTGCGACGCAGCACACCAGAAGTCCTAGCAGTACCGGGAAAACGAGCAACAGGCGCTTCATCACAGGCTACTTGGATAGGTTGTCCTGATACTGTTGACGTTCGAAGGAGCGGGTTTCATCGATGACACGCTCAAACAGTCTTCGCACCGCATCGCCATGCAGTGGTCCCTCGTTGGCACTGGTCACATTGCGAAGAACGTCGCTTTCGCGGCTGGGCACGTACACGGGCAGTCCAAGTTGCTTCTTGATGTGGCCAATAGCGGCGGCACAGTACGCACGCTCGTTCAGCAGCTTCAACAGCAGCAGATCAATCTCATCAATGCAGGCCCGGAGAGGCGTCAGGTTGTCTTCCGTGGGCGCGTGTGGTACTTCGGGCAACGGCAGATGCAACGCAAGTCTGGGGGTGGTCGTACCACGTAGCATAAAAATAATGGGCAGGTGCAGTGAACAAGTTGGCGGCAGACGGGTATTGACTGTTGGCGGCGAACAACATATTTTCCGCGTGATGAACCTTAGACCTCATGCTCATGCGTAGGACGGTAGCTGTTCTGATTCTCGTTACGCTCGTGGCCATGCCGGCCGCAGGCCAGTTCAGGGAGGCGGTGCCCCCCGTGCACTCTTCGACCCGCTTGTACCAGGCCTCTGGAGCGCTAGGTTCGGTGATGAGCAAGATATTCAACCCATCTGTGTTCAGGATGAGCCATGCGGTTGAATTGTCTGCCGGCACTTTTGGTGGCAGTGGTTATTCCACTGGAATGTATACGAACACGATGGCATGGCGGTTCAGCGACAGATTCTCAATGCGTGCGGACGTGGCGGTGGCCTATTCACCGCAGAACCAAGCGCTGACTGCGCTCGGTTTTGAGCGTAACGGTCCCAGGGTATTTCTGCGCAACGCCGAGGTTGCATGGAAACCATCAGAAAAGTTCCGGCTTAACATACAGGTGCGCCAGGATCCATACAGGAACCGGTACATGAGTCCGTTTGGCAGCTACTACGGGTTCAGTCCATACAGACCGTATTGGCAAGACCGGTGGCGCTAACCGCGTTCGGTAAACGATGAGCCGGCAAGTCCGCATCATCGGCCTGAATCTGGTGCTGATCATCTTGGGTCTTGCTGTGCTGGCATTAAGCTGGCAACTGGTTCAACGGATTCAGGTTGCGCCTATCACTGCGCAGAAGGTAGAGTCCGTGGCGGACCAGTATCCTGCAGCGGCTGACATATACCAGATAGAGATACGTAACGGAGCAGGCGTCAAAGGTGCCGCGGAGACGATGCGACGCTACCTGATAGAAAAGGGCTACGACGTGGTTGAGGTGGGCAATCATACCTCGTTTGATGTCGAAAAGACGCTAATCGTTGATCGGGTTGGTAACCGGGAAATTGCCCGGCAGGTGGCAGTCACGCTAGGCCTGACCGAAGAGCACATTGTCCAAGAGGAGCGGCAGGAGTACTACCTGGACGCGTCGGTCATAATTGGCAAGGATCTCCTGATCCTGCCAGTCTTCACCAGAGCTGCTGCCGACGCACAGGAGAATTAGCCTTTTATTGCCTGTTACTCCGCCACAACACCGCCAAGAATCCGCGCCCTCAAAGGTGCTGGCGCACCTTGCTGCAGAAGCTGCCCTGAGCAAGAAGGCCGAGGCGGTGGTGGTCATGAATATAGGCTCGGTAAGCACCGTGGCTGACTTCTTTGTGCTCTGTACAGGTGCGAGTGACAACCAGATCAGAGCTATCCAGGAATCCATTGAAAAGCGTTTGCATGAAGAAGTCAGGGAAAAGCCTTGGCACCGGGAAGGACAGGAGCACCGCCAGTGGGTCTGCTTGGACTATGTGGATGTGGTGATTCACATCTTTAGCCCGGAGCTGCGTGCTTTCTACGATCTTGAGCGGCTCTGGAACGATGCTCCATGCGAGCTTGTGACTGGTGAAGCAGAGGAGGTTGTTCAGTAGATGATGTCTGTACGCTGGGCTATACTGTTGCTGCTTGCCGGGAGCTGTGCGACTAGCCGCACAGCACTGGAACCTGACGCACAATTTGGCCATCGTTATGATGGTCCTGCACCGGACGAAAGCCATACTATTACCATCACACCGGCCAGAGAAGGGGAAACCTATCGCTATTACCCTGCTTCGTTCGAAAGCGTGACCGTGCGACCTGCACCGTTCAGTGTGTCCGTGCCGGCGGACAGTCAGCAGGTGGAGGTGGAAGTGCTTATCAAGGGCGCATTGCCGGACGCGTGTATGCAGCTTCACTCCTTTGTGCAGGAGCGAACCGGCAACATCATCACCGCTACGCTTGAGATGCGACGGGCTCAGTCCATAGTGTGCGCAAGTGCCCGGCGCCCCTACCGGTTCTATGTCATGCTGGACGGCCGGTACGGGTTGGGCCACTACACGTTAAAGCTTAACAGTGAGGCGATACCCTTTGAGATTCGCACGCCGGCCTCTTAGTCATCCTTGCCCGACAGAACCCCTTGCTAAGTTTTCCAGGTTGTGTCGTGTAATTTCGCGGCTTGGCACAGGATCCTGCGGGCCTCAAGCAGAGGCTTGGCGGGCGGTGTCAAGCCGCCGCATCTGTGAGGTATTGGGCTTCCTGTACGTGGATAGCACCACAATCGGCCAGAACAGGCAAGGCCCGGTTGTGCTGTAATCTGGTACTGGTACGGGGGAGCAACACGGCAGGTTTGGAGCCTCACGGCATGTCTCCATCGTGAAACAGCGCGAGCCTGTTATCCATCGCCCGTGCCATTCCCTCAGTACAACGCCCACCAGGCGTTCTGCGGATGCTGCATTCGGAACAATGCGGATCACGCGCTCATGACGTCGCATTGCCTCGCCCAGGCGCTCCACAATGTTCGTGCTGCGCAATCAGCGCAGATATTTACAGACAACCCGTTGCCTCGTTTGGGGTAGTGCACCGCCAGGGAGGCTTCCAATTCTGTCCACGGCAACACGACCCACATTGCTTCAAGTATCCGCTGCCGTCGGGGGCGTTTTTCTTGTGGCAGTTCTCGTACTTCGCAGCCTGCGCAACCAAGCTGCATCATGGTGGATTTGCTGGGCTGCGCCAACATCAGTCTCGAGCTTAATCAGCAATTCCCAAAGGCCCAACGCTACTTGCTCATCGGAGGACACAATAATCCAATCCGACCACAGACCCAGCATGCCCTCTTGCCTGCAACCTTGGATGATTGCCGGGTGAGCCCAGACCTTTCCACATCAGCTCAAGAGACATGCGCCGGGTTCAAGGTCAGTCAAAATAACTGATCAAAGAGGAGTCCCAAGCTTGGTACCAGATTGTGTTTGCGGGCCAGCTCAAGTAATTCCGCGGCCGCCTCTTCAGCAGTTTCGAACGTGCCGTGGGTTTCCGCTTCAGTGGCAATCAGGTACGTGAAGTCGTCGTCCTCTCCAAGAGACTCCCAAGCGGTGCACTTATCGATGATGTATGCAGATTCTTCCGGCAAGTATGAAGCGACATACCTCTCCCTGGTCTCGCTTTCGTCAATCAACGCCAGATTGCTCGCTATACCATATTCCTTGTCCCAAAACAGTGATTCAGCGAGCGAGCGCAACACAAATGCTTCCAGCCATGATTGTGTCATAACCTTAAGGAAGGTCTGAATTAGCGATTATTTCTGCGCTGGGGTGGAATGTGCCCACTTTTTTGCCCGCAGCAGGACGATTGGGACCGTTTTGACGACAAAT
>JAAXGV010000089.1 GCA_012271185.1 Rhodothermales bacterium | reverse complement strand
ATTGAGCACATCGTTGCACGTTCTGAAGCACACGACTCGGGTTTGTGCGCAGCAGATGTTGAAAAACGCAAGCAGTTTGCGCGAGATCTGGCAAACCTGACGCTGGCAGCGCCGGCCCTGAATCGACACGAGAAAGGGTCCAATGATGCTGCGGAATGGCAGCCGGAGCAGAACAAGTGCTGGTTTGCGCATACCATAATAGCTGTGCGCCAGGCTTATGACCTGACTATTGACCAACGTGAAGCGGATACGCTTGACAAGATCCTGGATAGCTGCTCATCCGTTGTGATTGTCTGTGAAACCATGCTGCCTGCTCGCCGCTGACGCGGTCACGTGTACGCGCAGGGCACTGCTCGTGTGTCTTGTCTGACTCTTCCTGTTCTGCAGCGGACGATGCCCGAAGTGCGCCACGCTTAAGCGACGAAGCTGCGCGCAGTCATGACCACCATACGCAGCAGGGGCTTGCGGGAATCTCTGAACCAGTGTGCGCAGCATCCGCTGAACGGATCTGTATGAGGTCCGGAAGGATATAGGTGACTAGCATCACCAACGACGTCCATGCTGCGCTTGTGGTCCTGTCTGTATTAAGCCAGCACCCAGCCATGACAGAAGCTTCTGCTGCCGCAGCGTGGGAGGAGTGAGCTCCGCAGGCGTTACTTGTCTGTCTCGTCTTCGTACTCTACGTCCTGGACCTCCGGCTCCCCCGATGGGGAGGCACCGTTATCGGACGGCTCGCCAGCTGGACCTTGCGTGTACGCCGCCTGAGCTGCCGCCTGCATAGCGGCGTTCAAGTCCACCTGTGCCTTATCCAGCCGGGCGAAGTCCTGTGCTTGGAGCGCGGACTTCATCTCCTGCAAAGCACTTTCCATCGCGTTCTTGGTGTCATCGGGAAGCTTGTCGCCACTTTCCTTCAACAGCTTCTCTCCAGCGTATACCAGCGCGTCCGCCTGGTTGATTTTGTCCGCCTGCTCACGCAGCTTCTGGTCCTCGGTTTCGTGCTCCTTAGCCTGACGCCGCATGCGCTCAATCTCAGCCTCTGAAAGTCCGCTGTCAGCCTCGATACGGATCGACTGCTCCTTACCTGTTGCCTTGTCTCTGGCCGACACGTTCAAGATGCCATCCGCATCAATATCAAAGGCCACCTCAATCTGCGGCATGCCCCGTGGTGCTGGCGGTATGCCCTGCAGATGAAAACGCCCGATCGTGCGGTTGTGCATGGACATCTGACGGTTACCCTGCAGCACGTGGACTTCAACCTGCGTCTGGCCGTCAGAAGCCGTTGAAAAGGTTTCCTGCTTTTTTGCCGGGATCGTCGTGTTGGCCTCAATGAGCACGGTCATGATACCGCCCATTGTTTCAATGCCCAAGTTTAGCGGTGTCACATCCAGAAGCAGCACATCGGTTATGTCCTGCGACAGCACGCCACCCTGCACGGCAGCCCCCAAGGCCACGACTTCATCAGGGTTGACCGATCGGTTAGGCGCCTTCCCAAAGAACTTCTCTACGGTCTGTTGCACTAGCGGCACACGCGTGGATCCGCCAACGAGGATGACTTCATCAATCTGCCCCGGTGTGAGCTTGGCGTCCTCAAGGGCCTTGCGCATCGGTTCAATTGTGCGGTCTACAAGGCTGCCGATCAGCTGCTCAAAGCGGGCACGTGTCAGGTTCATCGAAAGGTGCTTCGGGCCCTCCTGCGTGAGTGTGATGAACGGCAGGTTGACCGTTGTCTGCGTAGCGCTGGACAGCTCGATCTTGGCTTTCTCTGCTGCTTCCTTCAAGCGCTGCAGCGCCATTGGATCTTTGCGGATGTCCACGCCTTGCTCACGCCCGAACGATTCGGCAATGTGGTCAATCAGTACCTGGTCAAAGTCGTCGCCCCCCAGATGGGTGTCGCCGTTGGTGGACTTGACCTCAAACACGCCTCCTCCGAGTTCCAGTATGGAGATGTCGTATGTCCCGCCCCCAAGGTCATAGACCGCGATGATCTGATCCTTGTTCTGCTTGCCCAGTCCATACGCCAGCGCTGCGGCCGTAGGCTCGTTGATGATTCGTCGGACCTCGAGTCCCGCAATTTTGCCTGCTTCTTTTGTAGCCTTGCGCTGGGCATCGTTGAAGTACGCAGGGACCGTGATGACAACCTCGGACACCTTCTCACCCAAGTACTCCTCGGCTGCCACCTTCAGTTTTTGAAGGACCATCGCGGAAATCTCCTGTGGCGTGTAAAGCTGATCCTTGATACGGACGCGGGCCAGGCCGCCCCGGTCGCTTTCAACCTGGTAGGGCACAGTCTTGATTTCGCTCGACACCTCCTGAAACCGCCGACCCATAAACCGCTTGATGGAGGATATGGTATTCTGCGGATTCGTAACGGCCTGACGCTTCGCGGGGCCGCCGGCCAGCCTCTCATTATCCGCCTTGAAGGCCACGATCGAGGGCGTCGTGCGCGAGCCCTCCGAGTTCTCAATAACCTTGGGTTCTCCACCCTCCATAAGTGCCACGACCGAGTTGGTGGTCCCCAGGTCTATGCCTATGATCTTGCTCATTGTTCTGTGTTCTGGTTAGCTTACTGTAAGTTGCTGCTTGGCTGCCGCCATCTGATGGTCAGAGTTTACAAGAACCTTGCCGCAACACCAGTACTGCCAATTATGACAGATCGGGCGGGCAGTCGTGACGGCAATGGCGCACCTGTCGTATATTCGCCGGCACCATGGACGCCGGGCCGTTACCGTGAAAGGCGTACCCAACGCGCTAACCGTAACACGCATGCTGGTAACCCCGGCGCTGATTGTGTGTTTGTTCCAGGACACGCTATTCTGGCAGGCGGCGGCATTGCTGCTTTTTGTGATAGCAGCTGTCTCGGACTTCCTGGATGGACACTTTGCCCGCCAGCTTAAAGCGCAGTCGCGCCTGGGTCGCTTTCTGGACCCTGCAGCAGACAAGATCCTTGTTCTGAGCACATTTGTGGCGCTTGCTGTTCTTTACCCTGCCCTGGTGCCCTGGTGGGCGGTCTTCCTGATTGCGGCCCGCGACTTTGTTGTAACCGGCCTTCGTATGCGTGCAGATGCCCGTGGCCGGTCCCTGGTGACGCTGCCAGTGGCCAAAGCTAAGACCGCTGTGCAGATCACATTCCTGATGGGTCTTTTGCTGCTGCTGACGATGCGGCGTCTGCCAGGCGCTGCAAGCGAGGTTGCCGAAGCTGTCCGGCAGAGCGCCGGACCCTTTGCAGTGCTGATCGTCGTAGTCGTTTTTACAGTATCCACAGGGCTGTGGTACCTGGTCAAGCCGGAATCCATCCCTGCAGACAGGCAATGAGCAAGGCCCCTCCGCTGAGCTGCCTGATTGCGCAGGCACTGCTCCGCATCAAGGCGGTTATCGTGTCACCGAATGCACCCTTCACATACGCCTCCGGCATGCGGGGCCCGGTATACTGCGACAACCGTCTGGTGCTGTCCTATCCTGCAGACAGGCGGCTGATTACCGATGCCTTCGAGCGGGAGGTGCGGCAGTGGGCACAGATGCCTGACGCCATCGCAGCCGTGGCGACAGCCGGTATCCCGCATGGCGCATGGCTGGCCCAGCGCCTTGACCTGCCGATGGCGTATGTGCGCTCAAAGCCCAAGGGGCATGGGCGCGAAAACCTCGTTGAAGGGGTGTTGAGGCCAGGCCAGCGGACGGTTCTGCTGGAAGATCTGGTGACATCCGGCGGGTCATCACTGCGGGCCGTGGAAGCAGTGCGAAGCGTCACCGGCATTGTGCCAGAAGCCGTCCTTTGTATCTTCACCTATAACTATCCTGGTACCAGAGAGAAGTTCAGCGCAGCTGGAGTGCCGCTGGTACCTCTGTGCGATTTTGATACGCTGCTGCATGTGGCACAAAGCCAGTCGCTGCTGAGCACATCGCAGCTGGATACCCTCAGGCGTTTTCAGGCTGATCCGATCGCGTGGAGTAACGAACATTTGCCTGCCGCCCAGTGAATGCTACGATCATAACCGTGGGCGAAGAGCTTCTGATCGGGCAGGTGGTGGACACCAATGCCGCGTGGCTGTCCAACAGATTGTACTGGCTGGGCATATGTGTACGCAACGTGATTACCGTCGGTGACAAAGAGGAAGACATCCACAGAGCGCTCAAGCAGGTGTGGCCTGCAAACGACCTGACTGTCATCACTGGCGGGCTCGGTCCTACGCCGGATGATCGCACGCGCGAAGCAGTAGCCGGGTATTTCCACCGCAGATTGGAGCTGGATGCTGCGCTGGTACGCCAGTTTGAGGAGGAGTACGTCCGACGGGGACTCACCATGCCGCCAGCCAACGCCCGCATGGCTTTGATCCCAAAGGGCTTTGAGTCTTTGCCCAACCCGGCTGGTGCTGCCCCCGGGCTGCTGTACGAAGATAGCAGCTGCGGCATGCTATTTGTAGTGCCTGGCGTGCCAGATGAGATGAAGGCCATCTTCAAAACGTCTATTGAGCCCCGCATCTCTTTGCACGGCGCAGCAAGCACGTCAGTGCATCGGACGCTTTGCACGGCCGGGAAATCTGAGTCTTCACTGGCAGCGGAGCTGGCGGACTTGACGGAGCGGTACCGCATCGCGTTCCTGCCAAGTCCCGGGCAGGTTCGAGTGCGTCTGACCACCTCAGGAGCAAAAGCCGGAAAGAATCTGGATGTCTTGGAAGTACTGATTCGGACCAGAATCGGCGACTGCGTGTTTGGCATTGAGAGCGACACGCTGGAAGCTGCGCTGGGAACGTTGCTGAAGAAAAGGGGCTACACCATCGCGGTTGCGGAGAGCTGTACCGGCGGGTGCGTGCTGGATATGCTCACGAACGTCGCTGGCTCTTCGGAGTACCTGAGAGGAGGTGTGATTGCTTACGCTAACGACATCAAACGCAGCGCTTTGGGCGTTCAGCACAAGACTTTGCAGCGTTACGGGGCTGTCAGCAAGGCGGTGGCACTGGAGATGGCGCACGGCGTGCGTGACAGGCTGGATGCCGATGTCGGGCTCTCCGTTACCGGCATTGCCGGGCCTGGTGGGGGCACCAGAGAAAAGCCGGTGGGCACCGTGTGGATCGGCTATGTGGACCGGGAAGGGGCAGAAGCCAAGCTGATCAGGCTGGGTAAAAATCGCCGTCGCAACAAGACTGCAAGTGCTGTCTTGGCCTTGGATATGGTCCGGCGCAAGCTGTCAATGACGTAGCTGCCTGGAACATGTGAAGCGAGAAAATCTTTCTCATATCGTTGCATCCCTGACAGTATGCTGTCAGACCGGTGCGTTACATTTGCGTGCTGACTCACAAAAGAAGGCAAAACCATGACAGGCAACACAGATGCACGGCAGCGGGCTTTGGACCTTGCCATGCGCCAGATACACAAGCAGCACGGCCGGGGCTCCATCATGCGGATGGGGGACGCACCGCCCGTTAGGGTTGAAGCTATCCCCACGGGGTCGCTGGCGCTGGACGCGGCATTAGGTGCCGGTGGTATCCCGCGCGGCCGCATCATAGAGATTTTTGGCCCGGAATCTTCGGGAAAGACCACACTGGCCACCCACTGCCTGGCAGAAGCCCAGAAGCTGGGAGGGATTGGTGCCTACATTGACGCGGAGCATGCCTTTGATCCAGCCTATGCAGAAAAGCTGGGGGTGAATATTGATACGCTGCTGATGTCGCAGCCCGACACGGGAGAGCAGGCCCTGAGCATCTGCGAGATGCTGGTACGCAGCGGAGCCTTGGACATCATTGTCGTAGACTCTGTTGCGGCGCTGGTGCCCCGCGCAGAGATCGAAGGCGATATGGGCGACAGCCACGTGGGGCTGCAGGCGCGGCTTATGAGCCAGGCGCTGCGCAAGCTGACGGGTATCATCAGCCGTTCCCAAACGGTGCTGATCTTCATTAATCAGCTCCGCGAAAAGATCGGTGTGATGTTTGGCAACCCCGAGACCACTCCCGGCGGCCGGGCACTAAAGTTCTACAGCTCCGTACGTCTTGACATACGCCGCATCGGCGCGCTAAAGGATGGAACGGATGTCGTGGGAAACAAGACGCGCGTCCGTGTGGTCAAGAACAAGGTGGCGCCCCCCTTCAAGAGCGCGGAGTTTGACATCATCTACGGCGAAGGCGTTTCCTCACTGGGCGAGCTGGTGGACCTCTCAGTCAAGCACAACATCATTAATAAGAGCGGATCCTGGTACAGCTATGGTGACATCAGGGTTGGACAGGGGCGGCAAGCTGCCAAGCAGTGGCTCGCCGAAAATGTGGACCAGCACGACGACATCAAGCGCAGGGTGCGCAGTGCCTTGGGGTTGCATGATCCGGACCACGCGGGCATCAGGCCGAATGGCGCCCAAAGGAGTGCCGTACCTGACTTCTAGGAGTCTGCGCTGCGGAATTTTCCAAGAGAAGCTGTTGAAGCGTGCATTTCCAGTAATTCTGCCCTCAAGGGAAGGATAACGGGCAAGTTGCGAACCATCGGGGCTATAATGCCCGATATAGCGGCGATAAAACCGGAAAAAGGCCTCGATTCCTGCCCTTCGGGGTGCTTAAAGGGCCATTTGCAGCCCAAACATTCGACGAAGAGAAAGACTTAGACACACCAAGTCCCACTCGCCACGTACCTTGGCCAGGCTCCACAACCTGAACCGTCGAAAATGCAACACCTCCTTGATCCAGCCGTGGGGAGCCTAAGATAACCACTTGCACCGGGCATATTACGCCTGCATCCGGGCGCGTGCCAGCATTCACCGCCTGCCTCCTATCGCTACACAGGCGTCCACGTCAAGATTTGCAGATCCGACTCACTGCAATAATCCGCATCGGCCAGCACCACTGCAGGAACCTTCTCATGCGCCCGCACGACCGCATTCACCATGAGAATCAGCAGCCATGGTTCTCCGCGCGTGCCTCTGCAATAAGCTGTGCCGTATCGCGTACGTCTGTGCGTTACAGCACTGCTGAAACCCTTTCGGACTCGCCTTCATGATCCGATTTTCCGGGTCGGCGAAGTTGCGCTGCGCCGTGCTTTTGGACTTCCCATAAGCCCGTACAGAGGCCGCTTCCTCCGATGCGTATCCCTTCCTGTCGCCGCCCGCCTGCTGCCGGGCCTCAGGCCCGCCTCCACCGCTGTGTCGGGACCGGGCGATGACACAAAAGGACATGGAGAGGCGATGGTGTACGAAGCGGGGGCGTTATGCTGAAGGGATGGATGCAGGCGGGTAATTCGCCGTCACAAATTTCGTGTATATTTGAAATTAAGATGCAAATATGCTGGGATTTGTCGTGACCAACTACCTGAACAGATCCTTGGAGCCGGTTCTCCAGCGGGCCGTCACGGAGTTCCCGGCCGTGGTGCTGACTGGCCCCAGGCAATCGGGAAAAACAACGCTCCTGAAACACCTGTTCGGGAGCGACTATGGCTATCTCTCCCTCGAACTCCCCGACGTGCGTGCCGCGGCCGAGGAAGATCCCAGATCGTTTATGGCCCGTTTCCCGCCACCGGTCATCTACGACGAGGTCCAGTTCGTTCCGGGACTGCTTCCCTACATCAAGGAAAGAATCGATGAGGACCGCAGCCGGGCCGGGCAGTTCCTTCTTTCCGGGTCCCAGAACCTGCTTCTCAATGAGAGGATCACAGAGTCGCTCCCCGGGCGTGCAGCGATTCTCCACCTGCTGCCCATGTCCGGGCGGGAGGCGTGCGGCAATGTGCACGCGCCACTGGTATGGGAGGCCGACCACGGCACCGGGACGGGGCTGCCGTTACCGCCGAGGACGTTTTGGAGTCAGATTCTGCGTGGCGGTTATCCCGAACTGGTGGCGGGTCCGCGACGCGACCTGCAGCTTTGGCATTCGAGCTACATCCAGACGTACCTTGAGCGCGACGTGCGGAGCCTTCGACAGATCGGAGATCTCGGACGGTTCCGGAGCTTCCTGAGGGCGATCGCGGCGCGCACGGGTCAGCTGCTTAATCTGAGTGACATCTCGAGGGACCTGGGCGTGGCCGTGAACACGGCGAAGGCCTGGCTCTCGATTCTGGAGGCGACGTACCAGGTGTTTATTGTCAGACCCTACTTTGTCAGCCTCGGCAAGCGCCTTGTCAAATCCCCCAAGGTCTACTTTGCCAATCTGGGCACACTCTGCCACCTGACGGGCCTGAAGGATCCCGACCATGCTGCGGCCGGTCCATTAGCGGGACCGTTGATGGAAGCGGCGGTTCTGGGCGAGATCGTCAAGACCCTCACCCATCGGGGCGAGCGCCCTGAGGTATATTTCTGGCGCACGGCCGCTGGGGCGGAGGTAGACTTCGTCGTTGAGGCCAATGGCACGATCATTCCGATCGAGGCGAAGACGACGGCGACGCCGCGACCGCGGATGGTCCGCGGGATCAAGACCCTCCGGAAGGAGCTCGGGAAGCGGTGTGGTCCGGGGTTTCTGATCCATACCGGCGATGAGCGGCTGCCGATGGGGTCGGAGGTCATGGCCGTGGGGTTTTCGGAGCTGTAGTGGGTGGCCTGGTGCGCGAGTCTCGCTGGTCATCACGAATAGTTCCTGTTGCCGTCCACTATACTCCTTGTTCGTAGCCACTCATGCTACACCAGTGACCTTATCCACGGCTGCTAGTGACCGATAACATGATGCGGCACATAGGGTGCTTCAAGGGCCTTCACCGCATCACCAGGCAGTGCTACCTCCAGCGCCGCCACGGCATCTTCCAGGTGCGACAGCTTGGATACACCCACGATCGGCGCTGTCACATAGGGCTTGGACAAGAGCCATGCCAGTGCCACCCTTGCCGGTGCAACGCCAAGCTGACCGGATACCGTGCGCAGTGCCTGCACCACTGCGGCGTCTGCGGGGTGTGTGTAGCGGTCATGCATGAGTGCATCGCTTTCAGCGCGGGCCGTGGCGGGTGGGTCGTCCAAGGTTTCCGCGCGAGCCAGAAGGCCACGAGCCAGCGGTGACCATGGCAGTATGCCCAGACCTTCGGCCTGGCAGAGCGGAATCATTTCCCGCTCCTCTTCGCGGTAGAGAAGGTTGTAGTGGTTCTGCATGGAGATGAACCGCGCCCAGCCGTTACGCTCGGAAGCGCTGAGCATGCGGGCAAGCTGCCAGGCATACATGGAGCTGGCACCTATATACCGGACCTTTCCCTGTCGTACAAGCTGGTCCAGCGCCGCCAGCGTTTCTGCGACAGGCACTGCCGGGTCATAGCGGTGAATCTGGTAGAGGTCGATGGTCTCTACACCCAGTCTTCGGAGGCTGTCTTCGCAGGACTGGACGATGTTCTTGCGAGACAGCCCACCCCGGTTGGGCCCTTCCTGCAGCTTGAAAAAGACCTTTGAGGCGAGGACGATTTCGTGGTCGTTGCCGTAGCGCCGCAGCGCACGCCCCGTGATCTCCTCACTGATACCCAGGGAATACATATCGGCCGTATCAAAGAAGTTGATGCCGAGCTCAACAGCCAGCCGGAAGAAAGACTGGGACGCCTCCTCGCCCAGCACCCATGGCTGCCAGCCGGGATCACCAAACGACATGCAGCCAAGGCACAGCCGCGACACGGCAAGGCCGGTTGCGCCGAGACGTACGTACTCCATAAGCTCTTGGATGAAGGGTGACAAAACGGTATTATACTGATTGTCAGACTCGTGGAAGCGCCATATGGGACCGGTATACGAGCTGCCTGCGCAGTTTCAGCGACTATGCAAGAAGCGGGGCAAACGCCCGAGAGGAAAGCCCGCAGATGGGCCGCCGCCGCTGAACACATCGGCAGGCATGGCAGTGCGCAGTGCTCCCTTATCGCCGTTGGAGGCGTCTCACCTCCTGCGACGTACGGGATTCGGGTGCGACGTGGCGCTGTGGTCATCGTATGTGGGCATGCTCCCTGCAGACGCCGCCGGGCGCATGGTTGATGAAGCGCTCACGCAACAGCCGCCGGATCCACCTTCCTGGGCTACGTCATATCCACCTTGGGGTGGTACGGACGAAGAAAAGCAGGAATACATCAATAAGCAGTTTCCATGGTTCAGAGAGCTGGTTACCACTTGGATAAAAACCATGTCCAAGGGCGGCCTGCGCGAAAAGCTGACCCTGTTCTGGCACGATCACTTTGCGACAGAGCGTGACAACTACTTCTTCTCTATTCTTGCACTGGACTACCTGACCTTGCTCCGCACCCATGCGCTTGGCAACTTCCGGGAGTTCGTGGTCAGGGTCGGTATCAACCCCGCCATGCTGATCTATCTGGACGGCCGGCTCAGTACACGGCAGGAGCCGAACGAGAACTATGCCCGTGAGCTTCTGGAGCTCTTCACCATGGGTCAGTACGATCATGCAGGGCAGCCCAACTACACGGAGAAGGATATTGTGGAGCTGTCGCGATGCCTGACGGGGTACCAGGTGGACTATGCTGACTTCAGTGCGCATCTGGTGTGGGGGCGGACTGACCACGGCGAGAAGGAGCTCTTTGGTCAGAAGGGTCGCTTCAACTTTGGCGGAGCGCACGAGGTGATCTTTCAGGAACGGAAGCGCCAGATCGCCGAGTTCATGGCCGCCAAGCTCTATACCGAGTTTGTGTATGTCACACCACATCCGGATGTGGTAACGCACCTGGCTGATATCTTTGAATCCAGCGACTTTGAGATAGCACCAGTGGTCCGGGCGCTGTTGTCCAGCGAGCACTTCTACGCTGTCGACACCAGCGGCGCCAAGATCAAAAGCCCCGTTGAGTTCTATGTGGGACTCCTCGCAGATACCGCGGGGGATGCACCTGATAACGCAGCACTCAGGCGTCTTTGGCGGGAGATGGGGTCCGCAGCCCAGCGCCTGCTGAATCCGCCGAACGTGGCCGGATGGCCCGGCTACAGGAGCTGGGTTTCTTCTTCAATGCTCCTGGCGCGCTGGGAAGGGGTGGATTACATACTGCCGAATGCCTTCCAGTTCAAGGTCGACTTGGTAGCACTGGCACGCAGCCTTGTGGACGCGGCCGATCCGCTGGCCGTTTTTAAGGTTCCGACCGCGCTGGCGGCATACCTCTTGGCGGTTCCGCTGGATACACTGGCGCTGGATGCGCCGGCTGAGTTTTCAGGTGATCTGCAAAGTTATCCCATCCCTGATGAGATTGCAAACGGACCACAGCACGTGCGGGACCTGGCCAAGATTTTTCTGGCCGGTCAGCCTTGGTACGAGTGGAGCCTTGAACGCCAAGGTATAGCCTGGGGTATCAGCAAGTACGTGCAGTTCCTTGCACACCTTCCGGAGTACCAGCTTGCGTGACACCATGACCCACGGAAACACTCCCGGCACGGCGCGCTTTGGAAGCTGCCTGGAGCATGGATGTGCGCACACAGAAGATCATCAGCGGTGGACGCGCCGTGACTTCCTTGCCGGGCTCGGGCTGGCTGCGGGAGGCAGCGTACTGATTGGATCGACCCCGGTCAAGGCGCTGGGGCGCTCATCTCTTCTGGAACAGCTGCGGCAGGCCTCATCAGACCGCGTTCTCGTGCTGGTACAGCTCTTTGGTGGCAATGACGGCCTCAACACCATCATTCCCGTTGAGGACGACAAGTACTACAATGTCAGGCCGTCACTGGCTATCCCGAAGCATGTAGCATTGCCGCTGACACCAGTGCTTGGCATGCATCCGGCCATGAGTTCTCTGCAGAGCCTGTACGACAGCGGCGAAATGGCCATCGTACAAGGCATAGGCTACGCGGATTCGAGCCTGTCACACTTCCGGTCGACGGATGTGTGGCTTTCCGGTTCGGATGCCAAGACGTACCTGAGCACCGGCTGGACCGGGCGGCAGATGGATATGATGTATCCACGCTTTGACACGCAACCTGCCAGCTATCCGTTGGCGGTGCAGATCGGGGGGCTGGGAACACTGCTGTTTGCGGGAAGCCAGCGCGACATGGGGATTGCTGTCACAAAC
>JAAXGV010000092.1 GCA_012271185.1 Rhodothermales bacterium | reverse complement strand
ATAGCCGCAGGAAGATGCCTCATAGCAGCACCGGGGCTCCCCAAACGCGGTACGCACAGGCCCAATGAATCCGGACAGATGCCCCGCGTCGTTGGCACGAAATTCGGTGAGATAACAGACACGACGCTGCCTCTGGTCGTACACACAGGCCACAATCATATCGCGGTGTACATCGAGGCCGGCGAAGTACCGGAAAGAAGTTTGCATGGCAATTCAGCTTTGGTGAATGAAGATTCGGGTCAAGGTACGCACCCCCGACTCCGGACTGCCATGCTATGATATCTGGTTCAGACCTTCCTTGGCTGTCATCAGGCGCTGCCTGGCGACTGCTATGGCCACGCGTGACGTGTCGCACGTGATCCAGCGGCGCCCCCACTGCTCCGCAACAAAGGCGGTGGTGCCGCTGCCACAGGTAGGGTCAAAGACGAGGTCGCCCGGGTCGCTGGTCATCAGAATCGCACGCTGGATGACCTTGGTGGCGGTCTGAACCACATACACCTTGTGAGTTGTGTACATTTGTGCTGGCCACATATTGTTGATACGCCGGCCTGGCACCTCGTTTTCATACTTTCTCCACGCCAAAGAGCCTAATCCCAGCGCATCCAAGCGTCCCAGCTCGGCGAGTCGGTCCAGGCCTGCATGGGAGACTCTCCAGTGTTGGCCACTACGACACTGAAAGACACGGCCATCGTACTCATAGGGCTCGGAACGTCCCGTAGTTGACCAGCCTTGGGAAAAAAGTTGTGCACGCTTATAGAGCCGCGCACCGCTCGGCAAATGCTTATCGGGGTCAAAACGTTCTGATGGCGTTAACTTGCGGCATTGGCCATCTGCCAGCTCCACCATGGAATACGATGTGAAAAACTCGGCAATTTCAGCGCGCGTGAGTGGTTCATACAGCTGCCGGTACTTCGTGTATCTGCGATCCTTCGCATACCACAGAAGATAGTGGGCCACCTCAGGAAGCGTCTTTGCCGAGCTCCCAGACGTTGTGGCAAAAGATATCGTAGCAATGCGGTTGTCAGCACCCAATACCTCGTCCATCAGCATGCCGACGCGGTGCACATTTTCCTTCCCGATCTGGAGAAAGCAGCTGCCACTTGCGTGAAGCAACTCACGAGCCAACAGGATGCGGTCTCGCAGATAGGTCAGGTATGAGTGTATGCCGAGCTCCCACGTGTCACGAAAAGCGTGTATCTGCTCCGGCTCTCTGGTCAGGTCGTCGCCCTTACCATCGGTGACACCCTTGCTGTTAACAAAAGGCTGGAAGTTGGAGCCGTACTTGATGCCGTACGGAGGATCCATGTACACGGTCTGCACTTTCCCCGCCAGGCTCTCCTTCTCCAGCAGGTTGTTCATGACCAGCAGGCTGTCGCCGGCAATCAGCCGGTTGGTCCAGTTGTCACGATGCTTGTAAAACTCAATGGCCTGCCGGATCGGCCGATTCTGGTCCCATTCTTCGAAAAGGGACGGCTGATACGGAACATCCTCACGCTTTCTCACAGCTTCAATAATAGTGCCTGGGTCAATGCGCTCATGCACGTGCAGCGAAACCGTAGGGACCTCAAATGACGTGTGCTCTGTCTTCCCTGCCCAAGCCAGTTGCGGATCGATATGCGGGTCGTGGGTGTAGGGGGTGGCACGTGTGTCCGGGTCTGTGTCGGGTGTCACGAGACCAACAGGCGGGTTGTTGGGCCGCTCCTGCCCGGAGTGCGCGTAGGACTCGATGTCCCGCTGGATGTTTTTCCTTGCCATCGTGATTGATTTCTGAGAGGGGTAACCTGCTATTCTATTCCATGCGTACGTCACCCCCAAGGAGTACGCAATCATACAAGTACATCACAGTATGAGGCATGCGCAGATAGTCTGCCCGGCATTCGGGATATACCTCAAGTCCTGATGACTGCCAAAATCATCTGACATCGCCCATAAGTTTCTTGATGGGCTTGAACACCACAAGCGCCACCACGCCCGCTGCGCCAATGATCATCGCGACGCTTCCAAACACCGCTGAAGGCTCAAGCTCTTCCAGGCTCCCAGCCACCAAGCCGGCAAAGAGGTTGCCGAGCGCCGTACCGATAAACCAGACGCCCATCATCTGTCCGACACGCGAAGCCGGTGCAAGCTTCGTAACGGAAGAGAGACCAACCGGGCTAAGACAAAGCTCACCGACGGTATGCAGGAAGTACATCACGACAAGCCAGACAGGCGATACCGGGTTGGTCACACTGGCATTGGCAGCCCCCCAGGCAATGACGAAGAAGCCCGCAGCAAGGCCCAGAAGGCCCAAGCCAAACTTTACCGGAATAGATGGGTTGCGCTGAATCCTGGCCAGATACACCCACAGCGCCCCGAACACGGGGGCCAACAGTATGATGAAGGTGGAGTTGATGGACTGAAGCACACTGGCTGGCAAAAGCCACCCGCCGATGCTCCGGTTGGTGTAGTCCCGCGCGAAGAGGTTCAGCGACGAGCCCGCCTGCTCAAAGCCGGACCAGAAGATGGCCGACAGAATGAAAAGCCAGAAGATGACCACCAGGCGCCGCTTCTCGAGCCGGGTGTGACTGGTAAAGGCCAGCAGATACGCGAAATACAGCACCGCCACGCCAATAACGGCATAGCCCACTATCTTGGCCACCTGCGTCAGCTCCAGTGCCATCAGCGACGCCGACAAGAGCACCCACCCTAACACCGCCGCCACGGCAAGCGCGCCGGCCGTAACAGCGTACGTGACCCGCTCTTTCCTTTTCACGGCCGCAGGAGATTGCGCGATTGACAGAACACCCGCCTCGCCAAGGTGTCTGCCGCCAAGCCTGTACTGAACCAGACCCAGGACCATACCAACGCCCGCAAGCGAGAATCCCCAGTGCCAGTTATGGCCCTCGCCTACGATGCCAGTCAGTATCGGCCCCAGGAATGCACCCAGGTTGATGCCTGTATAGAAAATCGAAAAGCCCGCATCGCGTCGCGCCCCTCCCTCCGGGTAGAGGTCCCCCACCATTGTGCTGACGTTAGGCTTAAGCAGCCCCGTACCGATGATGATGAAGAACAGGCCCATGAAAAAGGCCGGCTCATCAGGCAGCCCTATCATCGGTCCCGCCATGACAAAGTGGCCCAGCGCGATAATGCACCCGCCAACAAAGACCGCCTTGCGCTGTCCCCATATGTTGTCCGCTATCCATCCACCCGGCAAAGCCAGCACATACACAAAGAACGTGTACAACCCGTAGATGGCCGCCGCCTGTGCGGTTCCGAAACCCAACCCGGGGTTCGCATCCAGTGTCTCCGTCGTCATAAAGAGCACCAGAAGCGCTCGCATGCCGTAGTAGCTGAAACGCTCCCACATTTCCGTGAAAAAGAGCGTCCCCAGCCCACGCGGATGCCCAAACCACGTCTTTCCGCTGATGCCTGGACTGTCGTTCATGAAGCAGGTCCTCCAATTTGTGCGCATGCAAGATAGACAATGAGCCAGACTGCATGGCGCACCGCTGCTTCCCTGCCTTAAGGCCCAACACCGCCATACGCAGCACGGCAGACCGGAATGCAAATAGATAAGAAGCGGTCTGCATCAGCATCCACCGATGCAATACCACTGGTCGGCATTTCAGCTCCCCAAAGACCTGTCCCGCGCGAGTACGAGCATCACTGGTACCCACAAGCCTTCCATACCTGCAAATTGCGCGGCAACGCGGATCCTTGCGACCGGGTCGCGTGGGAGGATTCGCCGGCAGCAGCAGCAACGCCTTGGGGGCATCCGGCTGCGCAGACATCAGAGCGCAATGCGGCCCGAACTGCACAAAGCATTGCGCTGAATCACAAGCCAATTTCGCATGAAGAGTGAGAAGCAGTCCCCCCCGTCAAACCTTTAGGTGCACTTAAAGCGTTCCATCGAGTTTGCCCGCATCCCAGTGGCGGGCCAACCCGTACTGAATCAACATGACTGCTGAACAGAAGCAACGCCCGACACCAGCTGGCGCCGACCCGCACGACCTCCGCACGCACACCTGTGGCTCGCTCACCCCGAATGAGATAGGCCAGACCGTGATACTGAAAGGGTGGGTGGATACGCGGCGTGACCTCGGCGGCGTCATATTTGTTGACCTTCGCGACCGGTACGGCCTGACCCAGATCGTGTTCTCGCCACAGGATGACGCGCCATCACACAAAGCTGCGGACAGGCTCCGCAGCGAGTACGTGATCAGTATAGCCGGGCGCGTACAGCAGCGGTCTGAGGAAACCATCAACGACAAACTGCCTACAGGACGCCTGGAAGTCCGTGTGCACAGCCTTGCGATCCTCTCTGCCGCAGCGCCCCCGCCCTTTGTGGTGTCAGCACATGCCCAGAAGAATCAGGCAGCCAGTGAAGACCTGCGACTCCGGTACCGGTACCTCGATCTGAGGCGTCCCGAAACCCAGCACCGTTTTCTGCTCAGACACCGCGTGTACCAGGTTATCCACCGATACTTTGACCGGCATGACTTCATCGAAGTGGAGACACCGATGCTCATGAAGTCCACACCAGAGGGCGCGCGAGACTACCTGGTGCCCAGCCGCATCCATCCGGGACAGTTCTATGCCCTCCCGCAAAGTCCCCAGACATACAAGCAGATTTTGATGGTAGCGGGGCTGGATCGGTACGTGCAGATCGTGAAGTGCTTTCGGGACGAAGATCTGCGGGCGGACCGGCAGCCGGAGTTCACACAGGTTGATGTTGAAATCAGCTTTGCCACTGAAGCCCTGGTTCAGTCTCTCACAGAAGGCCTCATGTGTGCACTCTGGCAGGAGGTGCTTGACATCCCGCTTCAGGCGCCGTTTACCAGGCTAACGCATAACGAGGCACTGCGGCGTTACGGTTCGGATAAACCGGACCTGCGCTTTGGCTTGGAGCTGATCAATCTGAATGCATGTTTTGCAGGCTCAGGATTCCGCGTCTTTGATGCAGCTTTGGAGGGAGGTGGCGCCATCGTTGGACTCGTCGCGCCCGGTATGGGGGATCGCGGGCGCGGATACATGGATCGCCTGGATAAAACCGTTGTACGCAAGCGTATTGGCGCAGCGGGGCTGATTTACGTGCGCTTCCCCTCGAGTGGCGAGAAGCCCCTGTCCTCAGTCAAGGAGCATGTCCTGGCACGCCGATACGTGGACAAGGCCATTCGGCAAAGCGGTGCCAGGGCCGGAGACCTGTTGCTTATTCTGTGTGGAACAACGCCCCGGGTTTACAAGCAGATGGGGACCTTGCGCCTGCATATGGGCAATGAGCTGGACCTGCTGAAGAATGCTCCTAGCTGGGCATTCGCATGGGTCACGGAGTTTCCGCTCCTGGAGTGGGACGCGCGCGAAAAACGCTATAGCGCGATGCACCACCCATTCACCTCACCCCACCCAGGTGACGTGCAGATGTTATCCGATAACCCGGAGCAGGCGCGGGCGCGGGCATATGATCTTGTCCTTAACGGAAACGAGATCGGCGGCGGCTCTATCAGGATCCATGATGTACAGGTGCAGCAGCAGATATTCACGCTCCTCGGCATAAGTGAACACGAGGCGCAGGAACAGTTTGGGTTTCTGCTTGATGCCCTGCGGTTTGGGGCCCCGCCACATGGCGGCATTGCCTTGGGCCTCGATCGCATCGTCATGCTGATAACCGGTGCAGAGTCACTGCGGGATGTGATCGCATTTCCAAAGACGCAGAGCGCACAGGAGCTCATGTCCAGCACACCTTCCATCATTGATCCGTCCAAGCTGGATGAGCTGCACATATCCATCAACCTTCCGGCTTAGCATCCCGTGGATAAAGTCATCCCAAATCCTTGCGTATAGGTTGAGGCGTATGGGTTGAGTCACAGGCAAACATAAACCTCAGTGAGGCAGAGGGACAGCAGCAGGCGTTGTTTCTGGTGACCAGCGAAATCCTCGTGTCAGGCAACCCGTTCTACCGGACGCTGGGCTGGCTGCTGGAGAAGCGCGGGTCTGGCACCCTTGCGGAAGAAACGTGCTGCGAAGTCTATGGGGAAAACCGGGAGCATCCGGGGGATGTATTCCCGGATGATGATGGTGGGGTGTCTGGAAGGAGTCGGTACACTGCAGGGTCTTGCGGCGGCTCGCGCTGCGCTCGCAGGACATGTCTGCCTCACTGTGCTGCGCTTTTTCCGCCGCCCTTTGGGTTTTTTCTTCTGATCGTCAGCTTTCCAGCCGCAGGACCCGTTCCGGGCACAAACGCATCCTCATCTCAGCGCTGGTGCTCTCTTTTCTCCGTCACGCTGGAACCCCACTTCTCCCACGGACTGCCGGAGGCCGGTTAGCTCCAGGGAGACGAAGCCTACGGCCGTTACCCGCAAACGGTGATATGTGACACACAGACAGGGCTGGTATCGCACATACTTATCCTGCTCCCGGGGATTTCCTTTCGTGGACACTGCACCCTTTGGGATGCAATAGAGAGTTGCATCTGAAGACTGTGCGAGGCGCTAATCCGCAGACACTTCGAGGCTGGCCGAATGCATGCCTACGCCCTGTTCTTCAGGTCGAACTTCATCCCAGGGGCGCGGGGCCAGCCTCCCTTCGATATTGGAGAGACGACTGTCGAGCTTTGATAGGCCCCTGGCTACCTGGTCGATGCGGCCGCCTAGGTCCGTGGCTACCTGGTCAATGCGGCCATTCACCTGGTCAATGCGGCTGCCCAGGTCCGAGGCCATGCGGTCGATGCGGCCATTCACCTGATCGATGCGGCCATTCACCTGATCGATGCGACCGCCCAGGTCCGTACGCAATTCCGTGGCTACCTGATCGATACGGACGCCCAAGTCCGTGGTTACCTGGTCGATACGACCATTCACCTGATCGATGCGGCCACCCAGGTCCGTACGCAATTCCGTGGCTACCTGGTTGATGCGGTTACTCACCCGATCGATGCGATTACCCACCTGATCGATACGCTTGGTCTGCCCAGCGTGCATGCGCCAGAGCATCGTACCGAGTAAAATCACCAACGTCAGGACACCGCCTGCGGTGGTGAGAAGGAGTTCAAGCAGACCGATCGAGTCTGGATTCATGACAGCCAAAATACGGTTTTTTTTCCGATACGCACGCGCATCCCGCAGGGTTCAGGGTCATGTACTTCTGAACTTCATTTCTGATTCTCTCCATGCTTGTATGGAGAATACTGCGGCTTGCCTGGCAGTCCGCGGATAAAGTTGCTGGTGTAGCATGACATGTTCCGGGACGGGGGCGATATGTTGCTTCGGGTTACATCAGTCCATGAGGCAATCATGGGGAAGAGAGCTCGGCATTGGCGACGGTTTATCACTGTGCGCATGCTGGGCCAAGGGACAGCAGCCGGCGTTGCTTCTCGTGCCAGCGAATCCGCACGTCAGGCAATCCATTCTTTCGGATACTGGTGAAGCATGGGTCTGACACCTTGCAGAGAAGATGCGCCGCGGATTCCATTACTTCCAACCCTCCTTGCGGGGAGCACGTCCTGCATTTATCAAGGTCCAGCGGTATTTTGCTCACAGGGTTGTCGTCTGGGGTTTGTGGCATTGCCGTCCTGTGCAACCTGCCTACAGGCGATAGCATTTTTCTTTTCATCGTGCTCGCTGTCACGTTTCTTGCAGCAAAACAGGGACACAACCCAGGAATCCCTTTTTTTCTGCGGGCTGTTAGCTGCCCGTGGGCAAAATCGATTTTTGCGAGATCCTTGCGGATGATTAAATTACGACAAGCATAGCCCCATCGAGGGAGGGCAGCCATGGCAATGGACAGACAGTCCAAGGGACAGCAGCAGGAAATGCTTGTGGCAACCAGCGAGATTCGCTCGTCAGCGAACCCGTTCTACCAGGCGCTGGAGAAGCGCAAGTTCGGCACCTTTGCGGAGGATACATGCCGCGGGTTCTATGCGGAAAACCGGGGATTCCGCCGGAGGTGTATTTCCGGATGATGATGGTGG
>JAAXGV010000029.1 GCA_012271185.1 Rhodothermales bacterium | reverse complement strand
TTACAGCACGATTGGGACTTGACTAGGTTGTCAGGCACGCCGGGTCAAAGAGAGGCACCAGCACCGAGGCAGTGATGCGTTTGTGCCTGCGACGGGTCTTGTGGCCTGAAAAGCCGAGGGTCCGTTAGGCCGTCACACGCGCGCGTACACTGTCGTAGTAGGCCTCGTACTGCGGGACGATGATGTCCTCGTCAAAGTGACGTATCGCGTGCGCTCTGGCTGCCGCAGCCATCCGCGCGCGCAGCGCATCGTCTTCAAGAAGCATTGCCGTACTGTCGGTAAAAGCTGCCACATCACCCAGCGGGCACAGGAATCCGGCTCCGCTCCCAGCTATCAGTTCAGGCAGACCGCCGATATCTGAACACACCACGGGGACGCCACACGCCATCGCCTCAAGCGCCGCCAAGCCGAAAGATTCAAGCCCACTCGGCATGATGAAGACATCTGACAACGAAAGGATGCCCGACACCGGGTCCTGCTTGCCTAAAAAGCGCACGTGATCGTGCACGCAGAGCTCCCGTGCAAGGTGCTCGGTTGCCGTCCGGTCCGGCCCGTCACCCACCAGCAAAAGCTTCACAGGCAGCCCCCGACGGCGCAGGTTGTAAAAAACCTGCACTACGTGCGGCGTGTTCTTGACCTTGCGGAAGTTTGAGACATGTACCAGAACCTTCTCACCCTTGGGGCACAGGCGTCTGTGCATATCGCATTCAGGTCGCCTGGAGAACCGCTCCACATTGACGAAGTTGGGAATGACCGTGATCTCACCGGTAACGCCAAAAGCCTCGTAGGTCTCCTTCCTGAGTGCTTGAGACACCGCTGTCACGCCGTCGGATGCATCGATGGAGTACGTCACGACCGGCGCAAAAGTCGGGTCCTGCCCCACGATGGTGATATCCGTGCCATGCAGCGTGGTAACGACCGGAACCTCAATGCCGTGGCTGCGGAGGATCGCACGTGCCAGGATAGCGCTGGTCGCGTGCGGGATCGCATAATGCACATGCAACAGGTCCAGTGCCTCGTACCGTGCCACATCCACCATCTTGCTGCTCAGCGCCAGCGAATAGGGATGATTGTTGAAGATCGGGTAGGTGGTGGCCCCGACCTCATGAAAAAAGATGCTGTCCGTTACCGCACCCAGGCGAAACGGCATCTGATAAGAGATAAAGTGGATCTGATGTCCGCGGCGTGCCAGCGCCTTGCCCAGCTCCGTAGCTACAACGCCGCTGCCGCCATACACCGGATAACACGTGATGCCTATCTTCATACATATCTGCGAATGCTCCCCAAGAAACAGGGCTGCGCCGCACTTGTTGCACACACAACCAGACTGTTCCCATGAAGCTACGCCTTCTTTTCTGTGGCCTGTTTCTGATGGCCGCCTCTGATGCTGTTGCGCAGCGGTTCGGTCTGACAGTTGGCGTGAACTACCAGCAGCTGTCGGACATCTCCTTCAATGATCTGGAGGCCCAGTTCGACAACAAACAGGGCTGGCATGTGGGCGCATGGTTCCAGTTCTCGATTGGCCCCATAGGGGTCCGGCCGGGCCTGCGCTATGTGGCGGCGGGCGAACTCTTTGAGGGACTGAATGAGACCTTTCCGGCCACACGGGACCAGTTCGATGTGAGCCTCGTGGAGGTGCCGATGCTCTTCCAGTACGGCATCGACGGGCCACTGATTGGGCCATACGTCTTTGCAGGGCCGCTCGTGCGGTTCCCGTCATTCACAGACAAGGTGATCAGCAACGATCTGGCACCGCTGTCTGTGGCTGTCGAGGTAGGCGCAGGCCTGCGGATAAACATTGGCGGGCTCCGGCTGTATCCGGAGATTGCCTACACGTTCGGTGTCTCGAACTTCATCCAGGATGAGCTGGTGATCGATTTTGTGACGCTGACCCCCCAAGACGAGCAGCGCATCAACACTGCCATGCTGCGCCTGTCTGTAGGGTTATAGGATGCCCGCATAGAAACGGAAGCGTTTTGCATCCAGGTGCCGCGGCCGCAATGGTTTGATGGAGGTTTGGCCCAGTGTCCACACCGGGAAGCTGTCAGGGTGGGCTGTTGACCGCTCACTGTAGAAGTGGCGCGTGTCCAGAGAAAACGGGCGCATTGACGCATCCGCGTGACGCACATAGTAGGCCAGCGCCAACGTTCTGCGCCACCCCGGCGCACCAGACTCCGACGTAAGGCTCGTATAGTACCTGCGCGTTTCGGTACCGGCAACGAATGCGGTGAACTGGTACGGATCCTGAGCCACCAGTGCAATGGTGCTGCGCCCGCGAAATCCCGTCTCTGCCCGGTTACGTACCACCCAGGCAACCAGCTCCTGCTCATCTGGCTGCTTGGTCTCCGAATACATCAGCCGCGCAAGCCACAGCGTTTCCGTATCGATGCAGGCAGCCGGTACCGGCTCCACATCCCATGGGTTCAGCAGGGCTTGGCGTATCTCAGCGTCAGAGGGCGGCGGATGCGCCACACGAGCCGGCGGCGGTGCAGGTGCAACAGCAGACCCAACCGGGACTGCGCAGCAAATCATCGCCTCACACGAGCGGCGTACCCACCACAGTATGGATCTGAGAGATTCAGGCATGCTTTTTTTTCGTACGCTTTCCGGGAAAAGGAACTACACACGAACCCACCCCAGTAAGCAACACCGGCAGTGCCGCTCAACATACTGGCCGACCAGGACATCCCGTATGTGCATGAAGCCTTCCGGCATATAGGCACCGTGCACAAGGTGGCCGCGCGCGATATCACGCGCGCGGCCGTTAAGGGCGCCGACATCCTTCTTGTCCGAAGCGTCACATCCGTTGACCACAGACTCGTTGAGGGCTCGCAGATTCAGTTTGCAGGCTCGGCCACCATCGGCACGGATCATGTTGACCACACAGCCCTTGCGGCGCTGGGCATTGCCTTTGCGCATGCCCGGGGCGCAGGCGCTGAATCGGTAGCTGAGTACGTGACGGCTGCTATCCTTGTCATTGCCACAAGAGCAGGCCTCGCGCTGAAAGCAACGACACTGGGCATAGTGGGCTGTGGCGACATTGGCAGCCGCGTTTTCCGCCGTGCCCAAGCGCTGGGGATGCGTGTGCTGCAGAATGATCCGCCGCTGGCCGAGGCTTCAAAGGGGCCTTGCAGCTACGTGCCGCTCTATGCGCTGCTGCGCGAATCCGACATTGTGACGCTTCACGTGCCCCTATCCCGTACAGGCGCGCATGCTACGCATCACCTTTTCGGTTCCCGAGCACTGGAGCAGATGAAGACCGGTGCCTGGCTGATCAATACAGCGCGTGGGCCAGTCGTCAGCGGCCAGGCGCTGCACGCTGCGCTTGTGTGCGGGTCATTAGGCGGCGCGGTGCTCGACGTGTGGGAGCACGAGCCCACACCCAGCCAGTCACTACTGCACAAAGTGAGTCTGGCCACGCCGCATATTGCAGGGCATTCGTATGATGGCAAGCTCCTGGGCACCATCCTGCTCTACCGGGCCGTGGCACGGCATTTTGGCGTAACACCTTCTTGGGATTATGCGGCGCTTCAGCAGCCTCCAGCGCCGCTTTCACTGGCACCTTCGACCGGTACACGACACGCCGCTGCCTGGCTTGATGCGCTGACGCGTACGATGTATGACTTGCGCGCTGATGATGCCCGGATGCGGACGCTCCTGGATGTTCCGCCAGAGGCGCTGGGCGCGTGCTTTGGTCTGCTTCGGACCGGCTATCCTAGGCGGCGGGCCTTTCGGCACCACCAGATCGCAGCCGGAGCCGTACCGCCAGCGCTGCATGAGGCCGTGCGGCACGGGCTGGGTGTTCAGCTGTACCCGTAGGAGCGCAGGAGCAGTTCCTGGTTGCGCCAGTTAGGACGCACCTGCACAAAAAGCTCCAGGAACACGCCGCGGCCAAGAAACGCCTCAATGTCTTTGCGTGCCGCGATGCCCACAGCCTTCAGGGAACGCCCGCCGGCCCCAATCATGATACCTTTCTGCGACTGGCGCTCCACCACGATATTCGCCTGTATCAGATCCTTGCGGCCCGGGTTTTCCTCGTACCGGCTGATGTTCACAGCCACGGAATAGGGCACTTCCTGCCGAAAGCGCTCAAAGAGCTTTTCGCGGATAATCTCGCTGACAAAGAACCGTTCGGGATGTGTGCTGATCATTTCGGCGGGATACAACGCCGTACCGGCTGGCAGACGCTCCTTGATCTCGGTCAGCAATACGTCCATATTGTATCCGGTGAGCGCAGATACCGGCACAACCGCTTCGAAAGCGCGCAGCTCGAGGTATGCATCCAGTAGCGGCAACACTTCGGTCTGGCGGATGAGGTCAATCTTGTTGAGCACGAGGATGGTGGACTGTTCCCGGATGTGGTCCAAACTCAATGTGTCCGGGTTGCTCGACTGTGCATCCACCAGAAAGAGCAGCAGATCTGCCTCGCCAACCGCTACGGTGACGTGACGGATCATGGACTGATGCAGGCCGGACCGTGGCCGGATCACTCCGGGCGTATCCAGGAAGATGATTTGCGCATCCGGCTCCGACAGGATTCCCACGAGGCGGTGCCTCGTGGTCTGCGCTTTGGGCGTGACGATGGAAAGCTTTCTCCCCAGCAGGCCGTTTAGCAACGTGCTCTTGCCTGCGTTGGGCTTGCCCACCAGCGCGACGTACCCGCAGCGGAAGTCTGCCATTGGCCTAATACCCCTTGACCAGCTGCCGCATGGTGCGCACTGCTTCGGTTATGCCAATCATAACTGCACGAGCAACCACTGCAAATCCGATGGATACCTCGGATACATGTGGCACTGTCTGCGCAAAGAACGGGTAGTTTCGGTAATCCAGCCCATGCCCGGCGTGCACTGTCAGCCCCAGCGCGTGTGCCTGCGTTGCGGCTTTTGCCAACCGTTCCGCCTCAGCCTGCTGTGCTTCCACTGACGGTGCGGTGGCGTAGTCGCCGGTATGCAGCTCAATAGCATTGGCACCCGTCCTGCAGACCGCCTCAAGCTGTTTCTCTTCTGGGTCCACAAACAGCGCGACCTCCGGGATACCCGAGGCAAAGAGACGCTCCGTGGCCCCCTTGATCGTGTCTAGGTTTCGCCTGACATCCAGGCCGCCTTCGGTTGTAATCTCATCGCGGCGCTCGGGTACGAGGGTTGCCAGGTCAGGCCGCGTATCGCAGCAGATGCTGACGATCTCCGGCGCGGCGGAAAGCTCAAAGTCCAGCTTTCCCTGTACGGTCTCTTTAAGGCGCGCCACATCGTGCTCATTGATGTGCCGACGATCCTCGCGCAGATGAAACACGATCCCGTCAGCCCCAGCGGCCTCACACAGAACCGCTGCCACGACGGGGTCTGGAAAGGTCTCACGACGCGCGTTGCGCAGTGTGGCAACGTGATCTATATTGATGAGCAGGCGTGTCAATGCTCCGGGCACATCTGCGGCGACTTTTGGCGGGCACTGTGCATCAAACATATACGTGCGAATTGACCTTTGTATGAAGCCGGGGTTCGCCGGTTGCATTTCGTGTGCCTGAAAGCGTATTTTGAGGCCGCAGCTAGCTACGCGATACACTCCGCCATTCTAAGCGCTACACTATGGGCAGTCAGGGCATGAAGATCGCTTTTCAGGTATTACTGGTCGTCGTCATTGTCGGCTTGGCCTACTGGCTCTACCGGTCTATCACGGATCCCTATGAAGCGATACAACGCGAGCAGGCCATCACCGAGGCGACGCGCAACCAGATGGCGCATGTCCGGACAGCGCTTGTGCGGTATGAGCGGCAGCAGGATGTCTTTCCTGGCAGTCTGGATTCGCTGATGCTGTGGATTGCGCAGGATTCACTGATGCAGGTCGCCGCCGACAGCATCTTCGAGACTGAGAAGTTCAACCTCGATTCGCTGGTTTTCTCGCCCCGCAGTGGCGTCAGGTTTGTGTACACGCTCAACGATACTGGTCGCGTCGCCATATATCTGCTTGAGGACCCTGATTCTGAGGATCATATAGGCTCGGCTGCGCCGGACATTACCCTGCTTAATGCAGCCAGCTGGGAGTAAGCTGCTGGGATTCCATGCTGTGGATACCCTTTCGCTGATGATTCCCGTCATGGATGCGGTCGCGCTGCCGTTGGGCGACTTTCTGCGGTGTGAGCTCTGGGGAGATTTTGGCTGATAGTCCTGTGGGCTTTCACAACAGCAGCCGGGTCGTGCTGCGGTGGAAGGCACCCCTTGGCCAGGTGCTTGAAGACGCGGCCGCGCTGCGACATGCTTTCGCGGACGGGCAGTTTCGGGCTCACGGCACACGGCTTGTGCTGAGTATTCGGCACTGCGGCATAAGGCTCTGGAGCGTTGCGCCAGCCTTCGTTACCGGGCCGGATCAGCCAGCGTCCCGGAACGAGTCATGTCTTGCGCCTGGCCGGGCTATCGCTGGTGCTGCCACCCGCCGGCAGGGATGCATTACCGCTGGGGCTTGGGCAAGACCGCAAGGTGCGGCCGCATTGCGTTCTCCACATGGGACGGCATAAACACCAGGTCCTGTCTGGCGAAGCTTGCCACCGGTACGTATGGCTGCAATTTTATTCTGGACGACAAGCTTTCAGCGAAGTGGCAGTGGTCGTAGCCAGACCCAAGGCCGGTTCGCCTGTGTGGGTGCAGGCGTGTCAAGCCGGTTGCGCCAGCGCCACAACAACGGCGGATCAGGTCCGGACACGCCGCGCCGCTGCCTCCGGACAGCTTCCCCCGGCCCTTCAACCGCTATCAGCTGCGACACACCGACAGGCTGCCAGCTTTTCGGTATGGGGCGCGTCCGAACAGCTCGTGCAGACGCTGGCGGGATGTGCACAGAAACCTGTACGTGTCAGGCAGGATTTAACAGAGATGACCTGTCCGCTGACACGTATTCTGCCCGATTGGCTGAAGAAGGCGGGCAGCGCAGAACCTTACTGATGAATACAGCAGGCGCGCGATGAAACTCACCTATTACGGACACTCCGCCTTTCAGCTGGAATGTGCGGGTGCCACGTTGCTTTTTGATCCGTTTCTGACGGGTAACAAACACGCAGAAGGCGTGGTCGCACCCGAAGCGCTGAGTCCCGAAGTGATCTTGCTGACGCACGCACATGGAGACCATTGGGGTGACACCATGGCTATCGCCAAGCGCTGCGATGCCTTGGTGGTCGCAAACTTTGAGATCACCAGCTATGTCCAGGCACAAGGACATGGGAAGGTTTTCTCGCTCAACACCGGTGGTTCGTGGAATTTTGACTGGGGCCGCGTAGAGCTGACCTATGCCAGACACTCCTCTTCTTTTCCTGACGGCACATACGGTGGCAATCCCAACGGTTACCTCATCTTTGCGGACGGACTGTGTGTCTACAACGCGGGTGACACGGCTCCTTTTAGCGAGATGGCCTGGATTGGAGAGAACTATGCTGTTGATGCGATGCTCTTGCCCGTGGGAGACTGTTTCACTATGGGCATTCAGGGAAGTGTGCGGGCGGCACGTATGGTAGGAGCCAAGGTGAACATCCCGCTGCACTATAACACGTTCCCTCCTATCGAGATGGATATTGGTTCGTGGCTTTCCGCGATGGACGCTGCCAATCTGCCTGCGCGGGCACTGGAGGCGGGTCATAGCCTGACGTTGTAGCTTTACCTATGGCAGGGGCGTCCAATCAGGATCTGCCGTACCCCGAAAAATCTGAGCGGGCGCAGCGCTATGATCTTCGCTCGCTCTTTGAGGCAAGCCGGGTCCTTAGCAGCTCTCTGGACCTGAACTTTGTGCTGCACACTTTGCTTCTGACCACCATGAGCAAGCTCCTGGTGACGCGTGGCATGGTGCTGTTGCATATGCCTGCGGAGGCGCGTTACCGCGTAGCGATCCGTAAGGGGGTTCCGGGCCTTGCGGATGACGCGCAGCTGGCGCTGGGGGATCATTCCGGCTGCGACATGCTGCAGGGCGACGCGATTCCGGCGGCGCTGGCCACGTACGGTATTGCGCTGGCCTTGGCCGTGCGCTATCACGGCCGTCACATAGGACTGGTCTGCCTAGGCCGCAAGGCTACGCGGCAGCCGTTTGGCGACGCCGAGCTGGAGTTCGCCCAGTCACTCGTGCATATGTCCGCAGCGGCGATTCAGAACTCTATCATTGTGGAGGAGCTGCAGCAGGCCAACCGTGACCTGGACTACCGGATCCAGCAGCTCAACACGCTGTTTGACCTGTCGCAGGAGTTCAATGCGGCACCGGAACGCTCGCGTGTCATCCGGCTGTTTTCGTTTGCCCTGATGGGGCAGATGACGGTCAGCAGACACATTTTCTTTTTGAAGCGTGGCGGGCCTGCTTTCGAGGTCATCTCCGTCCAGGGCGTCCGTGCGCCGTCGTTTGCGCCGTCCTTCTTTGATGCCGTCACGCAGCTCACCCTTGCGCATGGCCCTGACGGTTCTGCCGAGGCCCGCCACGCGCTGCGACATCACGGCTTGGAGCTCGCTCTGCCGCTAAAGCAGCAGGGTGTCGTGCAGGGCATTCTGTGCCTGGGCCCCAAGATGACACAAAAGCGCTATGAGCCGGGTGAGATCGAGTTTCTGTACTCGCTTGGGAGCCTGGCTATCGTGTCCATACAGAACGCTGACCTCGTTGAGGAACGTATCGAAAAGGAACGCCTCGAGGAAGAGCTGCGCCTTGCCCGCAATATTCAGCAGGGGCTCCTTCCTGCCACTCTTCCGGATGTGCCGGGCCTGCAGATCGCCACAATGGCCCTGCCAAGCCGCGAAGTGGGCGGAGACTATTTTGATGTCTTGCCGCTGACAGGCAGGCGTCTCCACATCGTCATCGCTGACGTTACAGGCAAGGGCATGCCTGCCGCACTGCTGATGTCCAGCATCCATGCCTGCACGCATATCATGCTGCCCATGTCCATGTCACTGGAGCAGGCTGTCAGCAACATCAACAGGGTCATCTACGACAACACGCCCCCGGACAAGTTCATTACAGCTTTTGCTGCGGTTTACCACACGGAGTCCTGCCGGATGGAGTATGTCAACGCAGGTCACGAGCCGCCGCTGCTGATCCGTGCCGACGGCACCATCGTTCCACTAGCGGCGGGCGGCCTGCTGCTGGGTGTCATGCCGGCGTATTCGTATGAGCGCGCCTGCGTACAGCTGGAGCCTGGCGATGTTGTTGTGATGTTCACCGACGGCGTCACCGAGGCCATGGGCGAAGATCAGGAAGAGTATACTGACCGTCGGCTGCAGGAGAAGGTATGCCGGTTTCGGGACAGAGGTGCCCACGATCTGCTGGAACTGATCCAAGCCGATATCGAATCGTTTACTGGTCCGGTGGATTCCCTGAGTGATGACCGGACCATGGTTGTTCTGAAGATTGACGGCAGCTCCTCACAACGCAATACACACGACACATGAAGTTCTTCATTGACACGGCAGATCTGGACGAGATCAGGGAAGCCCAGGACCTGGGCGTTCTGGATGGTGTCACCACCAATCCTTCGCTCATGAAGTCAGCGTCCGAAAAGGCGGGGCGCAAGCTGGACTTCCATGCGCAGATATTGCGGATCTGCGAGCTGGTAGACGGAGACGTGTCCGCTGAAGTGACGGCGGTTGATTTTGACGGCATCATGGGCGAGGCGCATGCGCTTGCCAGGATCCGCGACAACGTCGTGGTCAAGGTGCCGCTCATCCTGGAAGGTATCAAAGCCATCAGGGCGCTGGATGCGGACGGCATCCGGGTCAACTGCACGCTGTGCTTTTCGCCAACGCAGGCGCTGATCGCAGCCAAAGCCGGTGCCGCTTACATCAGCCCTTTTCTGGGTCGTGTGGATGACATCTCTGCAGATGGCTTGAAGCTTATGGAGGAGATCATCATGATCTATGGCAACTACGGCTTCAAGACGGAGGTGTTGGCTGCCTCGATTCGGCACCCCATGCATGTCGTGCAGGCAGCGCTCCTGGGGGCGGACGTGGCCACCATGCCTTTGGGTGTCATCAAGAAGCTGCTCAACCATCCGCTTACTGATATCGGGCTTGAACGCTTTCTGTCGGACTGGAGGCAGTATCAGGACTAGTTATTCACATGTGCCGTAGGAGGGCTTTGTTGCGAGCCGCCCGATTCTGGACCCGGGTGGCATTTTTTGACGTATGCGATTTCTGACACTGGGCAGCTCCGCCGAGATCGGGGCAAGCTGCCACTATCTTTCTGTCAATGGCTGTGGACTGATCCTGGACGCAGGTGCAGACCCCAACAGCGAGGGGATACCAAGCTTGCCGCGGTATGACCTGCTGCGCGGCGCTGGCAGCACTGCGCCCCGCCATGTCTTTATCACGCATGCCCATCAAGACCATGTCGGAGGCCTGCCAACGCTGGTCGATGAATATCCGGGCATCCGTGTCTGTCTGACAGAAGCTACCCGCCAGCTGGCGGAGTTCATGCTGCATGCTTCTGCGCGCTTGCAGCGGCGCAGGTTTAAGGAGGGGGAGTCGGCGCACCCGCCGCTTTTTGACGAAGAGCTGCTGGACATCGTCTCATCGCGCCACTCCACACACGAGTACGGCGAATCTTTCCCGCTGCTGCACGAAGGGCAGCGGCTGTCAGCACAGTTTTTTGATGCAGGGCACGTGCTGGGCTCTGCGGGTGTTCTGATCCGGTTCGAGGAAGATGACCGCGAGCGCAGCCTGTACTACACCAGCGACACCAACACGCAGCCCCAGGCGATCATTCCGGGTGGAGCCTATCCCGAGCCGCCCATCGACATTCTGGTAATGGAGTCGACGCTGGGTGCTGATCCGCAGGCTGAGCACAGTACGCGTGCCGACCATGAGGACGCCTTTTGCGAGGCGCTCAAAGCCGTCATAGCCCGTGGGGGCTGCGTGCTGGTGCCGGTTTTTATGCTTGGACGCGCCCAGGAAGTCCTTTCGGTGATCCAGCGGTTCAAGAACAACGGCTTGATTCCCAAGGACCTGCCCGTGTACACTGCGGGCGGGATGCGTGAGGTGTCCAACATCTATGATCAGACCCGACTCTACACGCCGCGAATAGACCAGGCATTCAAGGTCAGCAGAGTCAGGCAGCGGCGTTTTCCCTTCCGGCATGACAAGATACTGAGCGCCATGCAAAGCCCCGCCATCTTTGTTTTAGCCAGCGGGATGATGTTTGAGAAGACGCTATCGAACCGCGTTGCGCAGCTCATGGTAGAGGAGGAGAAGCATGCCGTCTTCGTGGTCGGCTATTGTAAGAAGGACAGCCCGGGCAGGCGGATTCAGGAGGCTTTGGATCAAGGCCTGGATGGTGTCGTCCTGAACAAGGAGGCCGGGATGCAGCCGTTGCGGTGCCAAGTTGAGCGGTTCCGGTTCAGCGGCCACAGCAACCGCCAGGATCTGGTGGCGCTGGCCAAGCGTCTTCATCCCAAGAAGACCGTCTTGGTTCATGGCGAAACAGCAGCCCGCGCCTGGATGGCCGACGCTGTTGCTGCAGCATGCCCGGACACCGAGGTGATACTGCCCGAGGCCGGCCAGGTCGTGGAGCTCTAGCTGCCCGTAGATAAAGTCTGGTGTAGCAAGGCAATGTTCCGGG
>JAAXGV010000093.1 GCA_012271185.1 Rhodothermales bacterium | reverse complement strand
GCACAGTACACTGGACGTGGCACGGCGCAGCCGGCCGCGTGAACCCCATGAGGTGCGCCGCTCAGGGCCCTTCCTGCTTGCCGGGACCCGCATTGCTCATCCTGCCGATGACGCTCTTGAGGTCCGGGGGCGTCCAGTCTGGCGGCTTGATCCATTTGCCATCCGCGCGTGTGTATGCGCCTGGCCCGAACTTGCGCAGGTTCGCATGGTCTACCGCCTCCAGAACAGGCTCGTCCTTCACGCCAAAGGCAATAAGCGTACCCATGGTCACCACGGAAATATCCGCACACCCATCCACTACGCCTAGCAGGTCCGCATCACCTTGGACGCGCCACTGGAGCGTATCATAGTCAACCTTGTGCCCCCCCAGCCTCACGTCCACACCGAGCGCAGTGACTGTTTCCAAGGCTTCTTCAAGTATGAGTCTGGCGCGCAGCAGGCGCGTTGGGCCATCAGGTTCCGTGACAGACCGGGGCGTGTCCTGCCCGGCGAGGCGCATGAACGTGCGGACTCTTTCGTAATGAGCCGTAGGCATGGATGGTAACCTGTTAAGTGGTGGCAGTGGATTCCAGCAGCGAGTCATATGCTTCGATGTGCGTCGCCCAATCCAGCTGAGAAAGCATGCTACGCAGCACAGTCCCAGGGAGCGGGCGCTCATCACCCCTTAAGATGCCCGCCATGATGCTGTAAAGCTCATCATAATCCTCATAGAGTATGGGCGCGTGCAGCAGTGGGCGGTGATGCTGCTCCGGAATCAGCTCAGGATAGCTGAGCTTGTTTGGCAGCACCGGGTGGCAACCGCAGTAGATTGCCTCCATGACAGCGATGCCAAAAAACTCATGAATGGCCGTGGACACCACGATATCGGCACGGTGCAGCAGTGTGCTATACTCTTCAAAGTCCTCTGCATACCCATAATGAAGGATGCGCTCGGCGTAGCGCTCAAAGGCCTGCTCAAACTCGTACGGCTGCTCCTCAAAGTGCTTTCCGGCCAGAATCAGCCTGAAGTGGCAACCGGCGTCATCCAGCCTGTTCATCAGGCGAAAGAAGGCCTCCGGGTTCTTGTCGTACTCCCATCGCTGGTTCCAGAGCACAACCGGGGGCTCGGAAGGATCCAGGCTAAAGCCCTGGTCTGCTGAGACGTAAGCATCGTGGGCCCTAAGATCCATCCCCAGGTGCAGAACGCAACTCCTTTCACGGATTTCTGCGACGGTATGCAGGTGCGTATAGTCCGGAAAGGCTCTCAGCAGCCCCGGCAACGCCCGCATGAACTCCTCATAGTGAAACTCAGAGTTGAAGGCAATCCTGTCGGCAGCCAGGCACGAGAGGTAGTTGATGTAGGCATAGGCCAGATCCCGTTTCTCTGTTGCCGGAATTGGGTAGGTGAGTTGGTTTTCATGGAGGTAGTAAACCACAGGGATGTGCCCCGTGTGGCGTCGCGTAAGTGACAGGAACGCAGGAACGTTCACCATGCTGGATGCGAGAATGATATCTGGTCTGAACCCGCCTTCGACTGCCTGAACCGCTTTGCGTGCGATGGTCACGGCACCGCCGTGCATGCGCCACTTCCAGAAGCGGGCCGGCATGGTCACACGTGCCACGGTGTGCCGGGTGTGCCGGGTCAGACCGTCCAGAAAGTTGCGATGCGAGCCCCCATACCAAGGCTCCAGGGCCAGCACATTCATCCTACCGGCGTGTCCTGGTGCGCCCGCGGACAGGCGGCGGTACGCCCAGCGATTTCCGGATCGCTACCTCTTCGGCTTCGCTGAGAGGTCGTACAATTGCCAGGTCTCGCGTCTGAAGCAGATCGCGCAGTTTTGGATCCATGACCTCATCTGATGTGACTGGTGTTGACTCCCCCGGTCTCAGCACGAGTGTTCGGGTCTGAAGCACAACGGAGCGGGTATAGGTGTCCGCGTTCTTTATCACCATACCCTTGCGATCGCGACGCATACGGCACAACAGTTTGATAGCAACAAAATACGGGTTCTTGCGGGATTGCCGCATTGCTCTGCTCAACGTGCGTAGTCCTCTACGCACACCACCTTGTCCGCACCCTGACAGTCCGCTGCCACATTTGATGCAACGACCACGATACAACCACGTGCTTTTGCGCCCGCCACCAGGTCAGCACAAAGAGTTCGCCCGCGTGCGTCCATATTGACTGTGGGTTCATCGAGCATCAGCACAGGCGGCGAGACCAGCACAGCAGCTGCGATCTTCATGCGTTGCTTCATACCGGACGAAAACGTGTGCACGCGCTCATTGGCACGTGCGGTGAGGGATACGGCTTCCAGCGCTTCCTGAATGCGCATACCAGACTTTGCCAGCCCCCGGACCTGAGCTATGAAGTGGAGGTTTTCCCGTGCCGTAAGGTCTTCGTACACATTGACGTGTGGCATCACGCAGCCTATGTGCAGGGGACGCGCCTCGGGCATCACCAGCTGCCCGTTAACACGCAGCCTGACTGTGCCCGCCGCTGGCCTGAGTATGCCGGACAGTATCTTCAGGACCGTTGACTTGCCTGTTCCGTTGGCGCCGGTGACGGCCAGCATTTCACCTCCGCGTACTGTAAGCGCCATCTTTCGGAACAGCATCCGCCGCCCGAATCGGTGCCCCAACCCCGACGCTTCCAGGCTGTGCATGCCTATTGGCCGATCACTGCCACGGGCACAGCCGGCACCTGCTCAAGGCCATGGACCCGTACCAGGTACAGCCCTGCTGCAAGGCCGTCGACGTGTACAGACACGTCAACGCGTCCCGCGGCGCACGACATCCGGCTTGAGCCAGCCACACGACCCAGCGCATCATACAGGGCGACATGCGAGCACGATCCTGCCGGCTGGTCATACGCCACGCGCATCACACCCTGCACGGGATTCGGGTAGACCTGCAGCGGATACATCTGCGCACGTTTCCCGGCAGTGCCGGTGTTGTGTGTTCCGCCGAGTGCGGAAGCAGCGGGCAGCGCTTCTCCTGTGCTGTCAAATAGGGCCACATTTTCCCAAGGTGATCCCATCCCGCTCGTTGACACGTACGCGGCCTCCCAGTAGCAGGCGCCCAGCCCGCCCGGCGTATCCGCGATGATCTGCAGGACATCGCGAATATAGTTACGTTGGCCTTCTGGTGTGGCCGGATATCCCGGCAGCAGGTGCTCGGGCAGCCCAACGATATTGTTCGTGTCGTCAAACCATTGCAGCGTCCATGGGTAGGCGATTTCCGCCAACATGACTGGCTTAGCATATAAGGCCGTTACGGTGTCGAGCGTTACCACAAGGTCCTCAAGTGATCCATGCCACCAGGGGTAGTACGACAGGCCAATGATATCGTAGTCGACCTGATGCTGTGACAGGTTATCGAAGAACCACCGCGCGCCAGCCTCGTCGCCGCCGCGATCCAGATGCACCATGATCTGCGAACTGGTGCCCACCGCCGCCCGCACTCCTTGCGCAGCGTGGCGCAGGAGGGCAGCAAACCTGGCCCACTGGTCGGACGTGTCATAGGCGCCACCAACCCGCCCGTCATTCCACAGGAAGCCGGAGGTTATCTCGTTGCCAATCTGCACGATGGCGGGCCGTATGCCGTCTGCATCAAAAGCTTCAAGGACCCGTTCCGTATACAGAGCAACAGAGTCTTCGAGCACCTCAAAGCTCAGCTGCCGCCATGCCGCCGGCTTGGACTGATGCCCTGGATCCGCCCACGTGTCGGAGTAATGGATATCGAGCATCCACGGCAGCCCCAAGGTGTCCAGCCGCTGGGCCAGCTGCCGTACGTCTTGCAGCCCATCACGCAGGATGGCGGGAGTATGGAAAAGGCGCAGCCGCACGCCGCTCAGGCCGTTATCCTTCAGTATGCGGATAGCATCACCAGGTATGCCGCCATGCGTGTAGCGTGCACCCGCTGCCTCAAGCTCATCAAGAAAAGAAAGGTCCGCACAGCGCCACGGCAGATGCTGCGCTGTTACCGTCAGCGGCGCAGCCAGGAGAACCAGAGGCAGAACCGGGAAACTACCGGATAGCAGCCTCATCAGCCGTGAAGTCACAATGGGTTGCCAGTGTTGGCGTATGACAGATATTGCGATCCGACAGATCCCTTGGTACAGCATGAACAGCCTGTTGTTGCCGGGGCCGGAACAGTGCTCTTCGGCGGGCGGCACGACTTGATTGAAGCGGAACACACAAGGCCATCTCTGCCCAAGGCTGTCGCGCTGCACCCTGGCCTTTGAGGTGCACCACTGATGGCTTGGAAAATCCGCTGCAGTACCGGGGTTGGGTCCCTATCTTGCTGTTTCCCCACACCAGTAAAAACCACTTTACAGCGCGATTGGAACTTAACTCGGTGGCTCGATGGTCTGCAATCCTTGGAATCAGCTGAGCTGAGGGAACGACAGGGAGTCACCCACCTTACAGTGTCATTGAGGGGAAGCTGTGAGTAAGGGAATCCTGCTTATCCCAAGCGTAGGCAACCGCATGCTGCACGAATTCAAGGAATATCGCCCCTACAAGGATCTCGCGCAGTTCCGCCGCGAGGTCGGCAAGTACGTTGACGACACCGAGCTCGCGCGACTGGAGCGGTTCGTCACGCTTTAACCCCTGATAAATGTACTTACCGGGGGTAAACCCATCCCGCAGACAACGGGCCTCCAGACGGGCTGCACGACGCCAGCCTGGCGCTGACAGGCAACTGTTCCTGAACGGTTATACCAGGTGCTTTCCACCGCGCGGCCCAGCCCTACAAATCCATGCCGCGCTGCTGCGTGCGGGCACGTCTGTACTGATCCACCAGCCAATGATGCATGGACGGGATAGGCCTACCTTGATTTCACAATCAAACTTGAGGAACTCCTGATTAAGCCGAGCTTCGAGACTGATGTTGGCGCAATCCATAAAAACCAACCACCATGCAGCTTAGTTTCGCAGACCTCGAATACGAAAACAAAGAAAACCCGCAAGCAGCGACTGCTCGAAGAGAGGGAGGCCGTGCTGCCATGGGAAGACTTTCAAGCCAT
>JAAXGV010000204.1 GCA_012271185.1 Rhodothermales bacterium | reverse complement strand
CAATTTACAGCACGATTGGGACTTGATTGGTCGCGTGTGAAGCACGCGTCCCCGCAGAAGCTCCGGATTCAGACACTTTCTGCTCGGGAATCCGGAAGTCGCTGTCCAGATTGGTGTGTTGCCAGAATCACTGAATTGGCCAACAGAAGAGCAAAGTGAGTGCATTGCTCCCTAACACTTGGCTGGACGGTTAGCCATCCGTTGGGTACTGTTAACCCACGGCCGGTGCGGCAAACTCGTCATACTGGACGCGCACGATGTCAATACCGCACCCCGAGAGTTTTTCTTCCAGTCGTTCGTATCCGCGATCCAGGTGGTAGATGCGGCCGATGTGTGTGGTGCCGTGCGCTACCATGCCGGCGAGCACCAGGGATACGCTTGCCCGAAGGTCCGTGCTCATCACGTGCGCGCCACGGAGTGTCAGGCCTCCCTGGACGGCGACGGTATCACCTCGGACTGTAGCTTCGACCCCCATTCGTGCCAGCTCCGGTATGTGGTTGAAGCGATCGCCGTAAACTGTATCCTGCACCGTGCTTTGGCCTGGGCACTGTGTGAGCAGCACCGTCCACTGAGCCTGAAGATCTGTCGGGAATCGGGGGTAGACGCCCGTTGTAATGGATACCGGCCGCAGCATCTCTGGTGGTGTCACGACGACCTCACTTTCCAGAATCCTGTATCCGGCGCCTGTCCGCTCAAAAGCTTCAAGGAAGTCGTTACCAAGGTGGTCAGGATTGGCATGGGTGAGCCGAACGGGTTCGCCTGGCCGCCCTGCAATGGCAGCTGCAATCATGAAGGTGCCCAGTTCAATGCGATCCGGGCAGTTGCTGAATGTGACAGTGCGCAGTGCAGGCACGCCTTCGACTTCCAGGGTGCGCGTTCCAACGCCTTGAAGCCTGGCCCCCATAGCCTGCAGCATCTTGCAGAAGATCAGCACGTCGGGTTCTATGGCCGCATTCTCTATGCGGGAGGTGCCACGCGCAGTAGCCGCGGCCAGAAGGATATTGATGGTGGCGCCCACGCTTGACGGCTCAAGGCGGATGCTCCCACCGGGCAAGCCACTTTTCGGGGTGGTTGCAACGACGTAGCCGTCTTCCAGGTCAATCGCCGCGCCCAGTGCCTTCATGCCTTCCAGGTGCAGATTGACCGGCCGGGGTCCCCATGCACAGCCTCCAGGGAGTGAGACCCTGGCCTGGCCGCAACGGCCCACAAGCGCACCCAGCATATAGAAGGACGCGCGCATCTTTTTGACCAGCTCGTACGGCGCCTCCGGAAAGCTGATGCGCGTCGTATCAACCTGCATGGTGTGATCTTCCAGGCTGACCCCGGCACCAGCGATACGCAGGACGTGGGACAGCGTCGCTATGTCGCGGAGACGCGGGATGTTCCTGAGCGTTGTGACGCCGCTGGCCAGAAGCGTGGCAGCCATAAGTGGCATGGCTGCGTTCTTGGAGCTGCTTATCCGCAGTGCTCCCTTTAGCTGATTACCGCCTTTGATTACAAGTTTTTCCATCGAAGCCGTTTTTAGGGGTCTATGTGTGCTCCAGCGTAGCAAAGCGGGCGCACAGCTGTCATATTACGGGAATGTCGCGCATTATGATTTCAAACCGCTGATACGTCAGGCACGCCGAGGTGCTCCGATCGTACAATCTGGGCTATGGAGCGGATTTATCTCGATCATGCCGCAACGACGCCTCTCGATGAGCGTGTGCTCGCGGCTATGCTGCCGTTCTTTCGGGGTCAGTATGGCAACGCGTCGAGTGCGCACAGCTTAGGACGGATGGCGCGCGATGCCGTAGAAGAAAGCCGCGAGCGCATCGCGGCGCATCTGAACGCCCATCCTTCGGAGATTGTCTTCACCAGCGGCGGAACCGAGGGAGACAATGCGGCGCTGTGCGGAATGCTCATGCATACACGCGGGCAGCTGGTAACCTCGGCAGCCGAGCATGCTGCCATACTGGGAGCCGCTCGCATCCTCGAGGCTACAGGCCATGACCTTGTGCTCCTGCATCCTGAAGCCAGCGGTCGCGTCAGTGCGCAGCAGGTCTCCGAAGCGCTGACACCAGCGACCGGCCTCGTGTCCGTAGCTTTCGTCAATAATGAGCTTGGCACCGTTGCGCCGATACGTGCTATCAGCAGAGTCTGCCGCGCTGCGGGGGTTCCGCTGCACACTGATGCAGTACAGGCAGCAGCGGTGCTGGCGCTGGACGTAGAGGCCCTCGGCGTAGATCTGCTGACATTATCGGGTCATAAGATATACGGCCCCAAAGGCGTGGGCGTTCTGTATGTGCGGGGCGGACTGGACTTCAGGCCATTCATTGCTGGTGGCTCACAGGAGCGCAGGCGGAGGGGAGGCACTGAGAATGTTCCGGCCATTGCAGGCATGGCCAAGGCACTGGACCTGGTGGCCGCGTGCGGACAGGAGGAGGCTGCGAGGCTGACATCAGTGCGGAAGCAGTTTGAGCAGTGCTTGCTCAACGAGCTTGGAGACAGCTTCGTGTTTAACACTCCCATAGACGGCGGTGCCGCGCCACACATACTGAGTATTGCTGTGAAGCCCAAGGGTGGCAAGCAGATTGATGGTGAGATGCTGCTGCTCAACTTGGACCTGGAGGGTGTGATGGCTTCAGCAGGTTCGGCATGTTCCAGCGGTGCAGTACAGGTCAGCCATGTGCTGCGGGCTGTTGGGCTGGATGAGACGCTTGCGTCAGCTGCGGTGCGCTTTTCGCTGGGGCGGAGCACGACGACTGAAGATGTGAGCGAAGCAGCCAGGCGATTGGGGCGTATCGTGCGCCGCATGCGTAAGCAGCGGACCGCATGAAGTGCTTGATCGTGCTGGCGAAAGCGCCAGCGCCCGGCAAGGTTAAGACACGTCTTTGCCCGCCGCTGACACATGGCGGGGCGGCGCGGCTTGCGGAAGCGTTTCTGCTTGACTCGCTGGAGGAGTTCGCAGCATTGGCCGTGGATGTGCGGCTTTATCTGGCAGGATCGTGGACGTATAGAGGGGATCTGCTGTGTGGCGCTTCTTTGCACCGGCAGAGCACAGGCTCACTCGGAGACCGGCTGATGCATGCTTTTCAAGAGTCAACTGAGCAAGGGTATCGGGAGATTGTCGTGACAGGCACAGATCATCCGACGTTGCCGAAGCATTGGGTCATGGAGGCATTGAAGCATCTGGAGCTGCCGGACTCGGCCGCAATTGGGCCGGCAGCTGACGGGGGCTTCTACCTGCTGGGATTGAATCCCTATGCGTCCGAAGCCTTCGCCGGTGAGTTCAGCCACCCTTTGGTGTTTGCGGAAACACACGCGCGCCTCACCAGGAGATGGGAGCGCGTACACGTGCTGCCAGAATGGTATGACATAGACACTGCGGTGGACCTCAGGCGGCTGGCGCAGGACCTTCGCACATACGCCGGGTGTCTTCGTACAAAGCAGGTGCTGGCCTCGGTACGTGTGCGTTAGTGTTGTGCCATGCGGCTTGGCAGGCTCAGGCAGCGTATGCCGGCACGTCTGTGAGCGGAGCCGGAGAAGCGGCAGCGTCTGGAAGATGAGCGGTATGCAAAGCGTTTCCTCTGCGGACCAACGGGGCTTGAACTTTGCTGTGTACCGGGACGGATGCACCCGGGAACCCGGCTGGCATGATGAAGAAGTATTTTTGTTCAAGGCTAGTCCGGCAATTAGCGGCATCGTGCTTTGCAGCGGTATTTGGCCGTTTGAAACTTACGCGCTCTTGCCGGGCCAGGCGTATGCGGACGATGTCAGGAAGTAGGTTGATGCGGTGGTGTCCGGCTTGGATAGCGCTGCGCACGCCCTGGTGCCATGAACTTTCCGCGCATGGTTGCAGCAGGGTTTACACTGACTGGTGGTGAAGCATCGATCGGCAGCCCTACACAGCTGTTTAAGGGTCCATGGTTAGCGTGTGCAACCGTATTAAAGAACATCATAAGCGCTATGCCATGGCCTTGGTAAGGGGTACAGTACGCTTCGAGGGCTGGGCAAATGGATAGCAAGGATGTGCGCACGGCAGCAGCTTTCGGCCCTGCATCACTATCAAACCTTGGGCCAGGTTTTGATACGCTGGGCATATGCATTGAAGGGTGGGGCGACACGGTCACGGCTACGCGCAAGGAAGGGCACGGCATAACGGTTGACAGCAATATTCTACTGCCACAGGAACCTGCAAAAAATACCGCTTCATGGGCTGCGCATCAGGTGCTGAGCGCCGTGGACGCGGGTTGCGGAGTGCATCTGTATGTTGAGAAAGGTATCCCGCTGGGGTCAGGTATCGGCGGCTCTGCTGCAAGCGCAGCAGCCGCTGCCTGGGCTACCAATCTCATGCTCGGCCAGCCGCTGGACAAGCCAGACCTGGTGAATGCTGTACTGGAGGGCGAAGCCATCGCGTCTGATGGAGTGCGCCATGGTGACAACGTGCTGCCGGCCCTGTTTGGCGGCATGGTGTTAACCTCACCGTCGAATCCAGCGGACTATCGCCTGATCCCGCTCAGCAGATCGCTCCACTTGGCGCTGCTTCTGCCCGACCTTAGGGTCTTTACCGCGGATGCGCGCGCAATTCTTCCCAGCCACGTGTCACTGCGTGCTGCCACAGAGAACGCTGGCGACCTGGCGTTCCAGATTCACGACTTTATTACGGGCAACTATGAGCGGGTGGGCTGCTACATGATGCGGGACAGATTGGTGGAGCCGGTGCGCAGCGCAAAGCTTCCGTTCTATGCTGAAGCGCGCGCCCGGGCTGTGGCTGCAGGGGCTTGGGGCTGTGCACTCACTGGCAGCGGTCCGGCAATGTTTGCACTGGCACCTGACGAATGCACAGCCCGGGCTGTGGCGGTTGCCATGGTAGCGGCAGCCGTGGCAGCCGGCATCGCGGCTTCGGGCTTTGTGACAGCTTCGGACATGGAAGGCGTACGGACCGTATGATGCGTTTTCACAGTACGCGCGGCGCGCGTGGCGCTTCGCTGAGGGCGGCCCTGACCAGCGGCCTGGCGTCGGATGGCGGACTTTACGTTCCCTCGCGTATTCCTCGGGCATGTGATGCGTGGCGTGAATGCAACCACTTTGCGGGATTGGGCCTGACAATTCTGCGGCCGTACCTGGAGAAAGAAGTGCCGGAGGATCAGATTGTGTCGATTGTACGGGAGGCGCTGGATTTTCCGGTGCCTCTGGTCAGGCTCGAAGGCTGGGACGACACGTACGTCATGGAGCTGTTCCACGGGCCTACCCTGTCCTTCAAGGACTTTGGAGCACGCACGATGGCGCGCCTTATGAGCTTTTTCACGGCGGGCGCGCCGGTCACGGTCCTTGTAGCGACCTCAGGGGACACAGGAAGTGCAGTGGCCGATGGATTTGCCGGATGCGCGGGCCTGCGTGTCGCATTGCTGTTTCCTGAGGGGCAGGTCAGCTCCATGCAGGCACAGCAGCTCACGTTGCAACGGCCCGGAGTGCGCGCGTACGCGGTACAGGGAACCTTTGACGATTGTCAGGCCATGGTGAAGGAGGCCCTGGCTTCGCCTCAAGGCCTGCGGCTGTCAGTGGCAAACTCCATCAACGTCGGGCGTCTGCTGCCGCAGATGCTGTACTATTTCTGGGCAGTGATCCAAGGTGGTTTTGAGGAAGTGGTTTTTTGCGTACCGTGTGGCAACTTGGGCAACCTTACAGGTGGTGTGCTGGCTACACAGGCAGGCCTTCCAGTTAAAGCGTTTCTCGCGGCGCATAATGCTAACAGAGCGTTTCCGCAGTACCTTCAAACAGGTACGTTCACCTCTGGACTCTCCGTGCAGACGCTGTCCAACGCCATGGATGTGGGTTCACCGAGCAATTTCGATCGGCTGCAGCATCTCTGCCCCGACATGCGTGCAAAGGTGACGGGATACAGCATATCCGATGAGGAAACGCTGAGGAGTATACGCTGTGTCCACGAGGAGACGGGCTACATAGCTGATCCCCATACAGCGGTGGCACTCGAAGCAGCACGGCGGCACCGGAAAGCGACAGGCACTGGTCTGCCTCATGTGGTTCTTGCCACGGCGCATCCGGCGAAGTTTCCTGAGACAGTCTGCCGCGCGCTGGGACAAGGTCTGGCCATACCGCCAGGTTTGCAGGGGCTGGCCTCCAGGCCTAAGCGTGTGGAACCACTGGCGGCCACAAAGGCGGCGCTGATGGAAGCTCTCCGTATATGGCGTTGATGGCTCCGTTTGCGCCAGATGACTGGCCCCAGGCTGTGCGCCCCGCGGCAAAGGCGCTGTGGGACTTCCATACTGCACTGGACATGCCCGAAACAGGGGCAGCGATTCCTGGCGAAATCGAACGGTGCAGGGCTTTCAAGCGGCTGCGCATTATGCCTGCCGACATTGCCGAACGCGCGTATGCGGTATGCCGCACACACAAGTTGGACGGAGACCTGCTGGCGGATCAGATCCGTGCTGCGGCGTGTCTGACGGTACCCGTGCGCTTTGAGTCGGCAGTCCAGCTGCTCGGCTTTGTCCGCGACAGGTGCGGATCGCACGCACAGCTGCTCCTGCAGCTGGCCGGGCAGCACGACAGGTTCAGGGTAGCGGGAGTGCAGGAGTTTGCTAAGGCGCTCTTCCTGACACAGCGGCTTTGCGGACTGGCGGAGGACCTGGCTCGGGACCGGCTGTTCCTGCCGCAGTCGGAGCTGGCGCAGTATGGCGTGTCAGAGCATCAGCTGCTGCAGGGTGAGCTGACCGAAGGCGTCTCCCGGCTGCTGTGGAAGCAGGTCGTGCGTATCCGGGATGCTTATGGTGCCAGCCAGCGGCTGAACCTGTACCTTACGGGCTGGCCGCGCCGCCGGTTCAAGCGTTACTACATGGAAGGGCTGTACCTGCTGTCGGTCGCAGAAAAGCGCCAGTTTGATGTGTGGAGCAAGCCCGTTGCTCTTTCGGGTGCCAGGCGGTTGCAGCTGCGCTGGCAGCTGGCGCTGGGCAAGACCACCTTTAAGTGACTTATGGCGACGTACAAGGAAGCAGGTGTTGATCTTAAATCTGCCGAAAGCGCGTTTAGGCGGATTGGGCACTATGTGCAGGACACGCACACCGCTGGTGCTATTGGCAAGATAGGCGCCTTCGGCGGGTTCTTCGAAGTGCCGGGCGGATACAGGAATCCGGTGCTGGTATCGTCTGTAGACGGGGTTGGTACCAAGCTCAAGGTGGCATTTCGGGCGAACCGGCACGACACGGTCGGAGAAGATCTCGTTAACCACTGTGTCAACGACATCGCGGTGTGCGGTGCTATGCCGCTGTATTTTCTGGATTATTATGCAGCAGGCATTCTGTGTCCGGACACCTTTGAGGCTGTGATCGCTGGTGTGGCCCGCGGCTGCAAAGCGAACGGCTGCGCGCTCATAGGAGGCGAAACAGCCGAGATGCCCGACATCTATGCCCCGGGGGAGTATGACCTCGCCGGCACTGTTGTTGGTATCGTCGAGAAAGGCAGTATTCTGGATGGCAGTCAGGTCGCGGACGGCGATATGCTTGTTGGTCTGCCTTCATCCGGGTTGCACACGAACGGCTACACGCTTGCACGATACGCGTTCTTTGGCGCGGACAGCCCATATAACATCAATGAGCAGCCTGAGGGATTACAGGGCCAGACGGTTGGCGAGGCGCTGCTGGCAGTGCACCGCTCCTATTTGAAGCCCATGCAGGCGCTTTCTGCAAGCGGGCTGGTACACGCTTTTGCACATGTCACAGGGGGCGGCATCGAGGGCAACACCAGGCGCGTGGTGCCTGCGCATCTGGCTGTTTCCGTGAACTACCAGTCATGGGAGCGCCCAGTCATCTTTGGCCTTATTCAGCGTCTGGCGGATGTTCCTGAGACGGAGATGCGGAAGACCTTCAACCTTGGAATCGGGCTCGTCGCGCTGGTTTCGTCACAGAATATGAAGGCGGCGCTGAAGCTCCTGTCGTCCATGGGTGAACAGCCTGTGGTGATCGGCAACGTCACAGCAAGGAGGGTCTGAGCCAGCGCTTATTTCTGCGCTGGGGTGGAATGCCCGTTTTGGGTCGCAGCAGGCCGATGTGAACCGTTGTGGCGACGGATTGTCCGATAAAGGCCGCGCGTTCTACGCGGAGAACCGGG
>JAAXGV010000051.1 GCA_012271185.1 Rhodothermales bacterium | reverse complement strand
GCGGGCACGTTGCAGCGGTTTGTCTGCGACAACACTTTGGTGTCAGGGTCTACACGGACGAGGCCGCAGCCTACAGGGGCATGCCAGGCGTACAGCACGAGGTTGTGAGGCACAGCGTGGGCGAGTACGTCAACGGCATGATTCACACAAACGGACTGGAATCGTTCTGGTCCATCGTGTACCACAGGGCAAAAAACATTTGAACCGTTACGTGGCGGAGTTTGCGGGCCGCCACAATGCGCGGGAGCTGGACATGGCAGATGGGGCTGCTCATGCGTGGCGGCAGGGAAGCAGCTACGGTATAGCGATCTGGCAGGGTAACTCCGCAGTCAGACCTATTGTGTTACGGCGGCTGTCTGGGCTGGGTGTAGCATTAGGACACTGCATCCACAGATCTCCTGTATCTGGCTTCGCCGCTCAATTCAAATGCCAGCTGCAACGTCCTGTACTCTGTCCAATACCGTGCCTTTCAGGAGTCTTGGGCTATAACGCGCTTGCCTGGGTTCGCACCGACAACGCGCTAAGCTGCAAACCAGAACACCAACCCTGCTTACAGCGCCAGATTCCGTGTTAGTTTAGCATGTAATTCCCCAATGAAAACACCCCGCATCGTTGGTGCTACGTGCAACAACAAGGTTGCCTCTGGTCGCACACACAGGTCACAGCACACATCGAAGCCAACGCAGTAGCGAGCCAGCGGAACAGGTCACATGACAGTACAGCCTGTTTGTAAGTCTCGGTTACCATACACACCCCCGTCCCGGGCTGCCATGCTATGATACCCCAGCCTTCATAGCAGGCAGGCGAACAACATAGTATCCCCATGCACTCCGGGTGAGCAAGAACACAAAAAAACAGACGCCCCGGCACCGTTAATAGCACCGGGGCGTCTGCTAACGCTCTTGGTCGGGAGCTGCCCTGCTACTTGATCAGGAGCATCCGACCAATCTCAATGTGGCGGCCTGAGGCACCTGTAGCCACCACTCTGTAGAAGTAGCTGCCCGAGGCCAAGCTTGCCGCCTTGAGCTCTACTGTACGGCTTCTGCCGGCTTCCAGCTCCTGGGCAGGCAACGTCATCACATTCCGGCCCAGCAGATCAAACACAGCGATGCTGACCTGCGCTGTCTCAGGCAGATCAAATACGATCCGTGTTGACGGGTTGAACGGATTGGGGTAGTTACCCAGCAGAGCAAACTCCGTCGGAAGCTCTTCTTCCGTTGCGGTGATGACCTGCGGGAAGAACGTGTTACCCCCTTGGTCAACGCCCATAATCGTCAGGCCATCAGCAGCCGACTGGCCTGCACCAGACAGGTTGAGCACAAAGGCCTGGTCAAGGTACTCCTGCAGCTCGAAGCGGAAGACTTCTATCTGCGTGTCGTTGTTTGGCGTGGTCACCTCGAAGTTGTAAGCAGCCGGATCCAGCGTCAGATACGTGCCGACATCATCGTATGAGAAGTTGTTCGCCAAAAGGTCAATAACGCGCGTGTTATCAATCGGGTCAAGTGTACGGATATCAACCGTGCCCAGTCCACTTGCACCGTGCACCATGTAAAAGTCAACCTTATTGCTTGCTACCGAAGCTGTACGCACACCTTCGCGTATCGCCACATTAACAAGGCCAGTAGCCACATTACCGTGCGCAATGACGTGGTAGTTCGTGTCCTGCCGGAAACGAAGCTCCTGAGAAAACAGTGGCGCGGAGTTGTCCGGCGCAGGCGCAGGTACGATGTCCACCTTATGCACTCCGGCAGCTACAACACCGAATGCCCGCGCAGACTGGAATGCAAAGTCGTCGACTATTTTGTTGTCATCGAGATACAGGTCAACCGTCGCTCCGACCACGTTGTGAATAAACTGCACACGTGCCGTACCCGTCAAGATCGGTTCCGCGCCGATCGGGTTCTCCAGGAAGTTTGACGCGATGCCAAAATAGCTGCACTCGGCGAGCCCTACCCCTTCCTGCGTCAGGTACGGAACACCATTGACGTAGTCGTTGGGATTTTCAGCATCATAGGCACCAGCCAAACGCGCATTACTGCCATCGCAGTCCCACTGTACAATACGCACACGATCAAAATCGAAGACGTTGTACAATCCGTCAGCTGCCAGGCGAAGGATCGGATCGTGAGCAAACGTCGCATCCGAGACCTCCACCTTCCAGAACATGTCCGCGTAGTTGTCCAGTGTGATCGTACCACCGTCAGTGGCGCCCACCACCAGATCGTCATCCGGCCACTGCATCATATCCGACATGCCCGACATGCTGGTGACACCAACCATTGTGCTGCGTGCCAAGTCCCCCGGGAACTGCAGCATCAGCGGTTGATAGTAGTCCGGACCCATCTCCACTGCGGTGCCAACCGGATATGCGTACTCGCCATCGCCTGGGTCAGCCATCTCGACCATACGTGTCACTGTGCCGCTGAAGTAGCTGTTGCGCGAGGCTGACCTGATCACGCCCAGAGTGTCATAACCATTGTAAAACACCCATGAGTGGTCCATGTCCTCTGCTGAGGCGATGACACCATTGTGGAGGGTCAGTGATCCATGCTTGCTCTGCATCATATCGCTGCCCATGACAAGCGTACCCGTGCCTGCGGTACCTTCCTCGTACATATCCACAACCACGTCGCAGAACGCAGAAGCTGCACCACCCGATGAAACCATCACCGAGTCGGTGTTGGCAAACGTTACCGTGCCGCGCAGGCCCTGCTCATCCATGGGATCAGACTCCCCATGCACGTCTCCGCTGCCGTGGAAGCTGTAATCGCCATATACCATCAGGCCCCTCGACACCTCGTAACCCTTGTACGTCCTCATATTGCCAGAGCACACTTTCGGTTCACCTGCTGCTGAGTCTGCCACGTCTCTGAGCATGTAGGTGCTGAGCGCGTCCTCCACCATGAAGCTGCCCATGGAGTAGTGCACGCCGCTTTTCACCATAGCCTTGGACGAGTCTCCCTGCACATAGTCTCCGTATGTGCTCAAGACGTGCCCGCTGATATCCAGCGTGGAACCATCTCTGACATCCATCCCCATCATTGTCATCAGCATCGCCTGCGGATGACCGCCAGCAGTATTCAGCTTGACGGTGGAGCTGTTAACCATAAACTCTCCCGCGGCAATCACATGGTCAAAGCCTTCCCACATGATTTTGCCCTGAGAGGCTTTATTGTTCGTGAGGCTCACTTTCTCAAGTGTGAGCACGTCGACATTGTCCGGCGCCTTTGGCGCAGTCGTGCTCGACGCCTTTCCGGCACCTACTATCGTAAGGCCTCCACCATACACCGTTACAGGCAAAAGGTGCGCCATTGAATAGATAGTTTCATCTTTGACATCTGCCACCAGCTTGCTGAGATCAACCCTGCTGCTGGCACCCGTGAAGTAAAGCATGCCGCCCGTATCCGTGCTCTTCGCCACAGGGTCCTGCGTCGCCTCGACGCGCTCCCGGACCCGCTTAAACGCCAAACGGTTGTCAGCAGTATTGTCGTAGCGCATCTTCTCGAAGGCTTTTGCCAGATCTATCACGTCGCGGTACGCCTCCTTTGGCATCGTGCATGCAGGCAGACCTTCAGAATCGCACAGCTTCGAGTCCTTTGCTGACAAAGCAATGTTCCCATTGAACAGCACGTCGTTACCCGCCAAATCAAAGGTGCCTTTGCTGGCAATAGTCAAGCTGCCAACTGCCAGGAGCCCTGACTCGACCGTCAGTGAACCCTTACTACTGACCATGATGTCAGGGGCAGACGCTTTCATCGCCATGGCCATTGCATCATCGCCAGCATACGATGTCATCACGACGTTGCCATCCGAGACCATGCGGTCCCCGGAAAAATGAACTGTAACGCCCTTAGTAGCGCCATTCCAGTTAGGCGAACCAACAATCACACCCTTTTCCACATAGATGTTCGCAAATGGCTTTGAACTCCCCAGGTCCATCAGGATATCAGACATTATCTCGAATTCACCCTGATCGAGGTACAGATTTGTAGCCGTTACCGAGTCCGCCAGCAGCCTGAGCACCGTGGTTGCGGTAGCCAGATCTATTCTGAGAGTCTTAAGCGCCATCTTATGCTCCATCTCCTCGCCTGTCGCCGCCCACGGCAGTGATCCGGCGTAGGTGATCTCTGAGGCTCGGCCATGTGCGCCATACACGCTCTTGTTGTCATCGCTGTCCATGCCGGAGCCAGCAACTATTTCACCGCCCGAGACATAGTCTGTGTAAAGGAACAGCTTCTCAACATCCAGCATCCCGTTTGTCACGAGCTGCCCGGCCCTGATTATAACGGTGTTAGACTCTAGTTCCGCTCCTGTCAGCACAACCTCGTCTTTCGGAGCCTTGCTGCCTGATATCTCCACCTTTGCGAACACCATCTTGCTCTTTGCCGAGACTGTCTGGTTGCCCATACCGTTGAGGACCAGCGTTCCAACCGCTGTTCTGGTAACCGGCCCGACAACTGCCGTACTCGCACCACTAAAATCAAAGTTCTTCCCAGGGAACTCAAGCCTTGCATCCGTCTTCCATGCAACTATTCCAGTCATTTTCATGACGCTAGGAAGTTTTACCGTGCCTGAAAAGAAGTAAAAACCCCCATAGCAGGAGCCGCTTTTCCCGACATTATCCATTTCGATGTCATACATCATACTCCCGCCGCGGTGAAAGTACACGCCGGTTGTAAGCGAGCGATCAGGCAACTCATTAGGGACTGGGTTTGCGGTACCATAGCACTCAATGGACCGATCATTCAACCAGTCCAGGTTCACGCCAGATGCTGCCTTGTTGACGTAGCCTATTCCCTTCGTATCCGCTCCCTCAGCTGACACGCTGAGGTAACCTCCGATGGCCATATTGCCTAGGAACTCCGTCTGAGCGGCGCCAACATTATTGAAATCACCCTGAATCCCGGTACTGCTCGACCCGAAAACAAGCAGTCCCGCTTGATTCGTCGAACTTCCCCCATCTGTACCAACACTACCAAGGCTCATGTACACTCCCGCCTGCGTAGTCTTCATGAAAGCCAGATCCACACGGCCTCCCCCGGTTATCTGGTACAGCGTGTCAAGTCTTCGTCGGTCATTCGCCCAACCACTAAACGTCTTAAGCGTAGCTGGGTCTTTTGCAAAATTCGTATAATACTTCTCGCCGGGAGCAAACCAACTTTCATACGTAGTTTTGCTGTTTGGATCGGCCGGGTCAGTGAAAGTAGTGTCTCTGTCATCGACATAGTGATAGAATCTGAAGAAATCAGTTTTGTTGTCATAAACGCCGGACCCGGAGACATCCGTATTACAGCGAGTAGCACTAGTACACCTGACGTAGCCGTCTCCATCGTCGTCGTTGAAATCTTCAAAATTAAAAAACAGTGTATCCGTTTTGGTGTAATTGAACGTTGTTGACCGTATATTAATAGAAGTATCCTTTATCGCCTCCTCCTGAACTTGGATATACAGCATACCTTCACCACTCACCGTGCCGGAGATCTTGGCCTGAGGTTTTTCGTCAAACTTACCTACACCTGGATCATTCGCAATCAAGTGCAAGTTGATATCATCATCCAGCTGCAACGTTCTGCCGGACGAGACCTCCAGCACATCCGCGACATATATCGCGTCGTCTTCGATCTGGAAATCGCCGCTCAGAACGCTAAGGCTACCCTCTCCCTTGCAGGTGCCTTCCACAGTTATGTCGCCATTGGCTGCTCTCAGGTCCCCGAAAATTGGGCAGGTACCACTAACAATATTAATAGTAACGTCCCCCTCAAAGGAGACACCCTTGCCCAAAAGCAGCTGGTTCTCAAAGTCATCTTCTTTCACATCTGGCCTGGCCAACCCGCTGATGGTTACTTCTGACGCGCTGATCACCACGCTCGTCTTAACCTTATCCGTTTCATAGGCCGTTATTCCACCCTTACCTTCGAAAGAGATTGTTCCTCGCAACCGTAGGGTAGCACTGACAGCTGTTGAATCTGATTCTCTGTATGCGGCAAGGGTGATCTGCTCGGAGTAGGCATCAGGATTCGTCACGTACTCGGTATCACCTGCATCCCGAACGATCACACCGACTATATCGTTGCCACTCGCCTGCTCCACGGCTCCTGCAAACGTGCAGGGGTTCGCGAACACCGTGCAGGTGTTGTTGCCAGAATCATCGCCATTCCTGCGAGAGGCGTAGTACGGCTGACTGAACGCTTCAGCAAAAAAAGCTCCTCCCAGCAGCAATAGCACTGCCAGAGTGGGCACTCGATTGGTAAATGTATTCATAGTGTCGGTCCCTCCGGACCAATTTCGTTAGAACGTACCGCTATCGGCCACCTAGCCCTGCGGTGTTATTGAGCAGCAAACCCACCAGCACGGAGGGAACTGCCGTGTGCATAATACACCATACACCACTCAGGTACGTAATGCGCCCCCCCCAAAAAAAAAAAAAATCCACCTGCCGCATGGCTGCACGCCTGCTCATGTGTATCGCGGCCTGCAGCGACGCATACACCATACACAACCTTCGCCGCAAATACCTAAGGCGGCCTGGTTCTTCGCCAAGCCCTTGAGCAGACCTGAAGCACACATGGTTGCGAGCTGAATTCCAGGCAGCGCGCACGATCAAGACCGGTTGGCCCTTCAAGCGCATGCCAGCAGCGGATGCTGCAACGCCACGCTGCGCGAAATCAACCGCATTGGGCAAGGCGCTTCCTGAACCAACGCGCCACCCAGCAGGAGCTGTCCCGAAACAGCTGGGCAGGCAGCCGCCCAACCCCGTGCCTGGGTATGGCTTTGCAGCCTGGAGGCTTGTTGCCATACACATGCTGCCATGTGTAGCGCGTAAGCGCGGCTGTTCCCGCACTCAGGTTCTTCGAGCCAGTAAGGAGCTCTCTGTAAAGCGGTCCACTTGGTATGCGGATCCAGCATCAATGCGCCCCGTTACAGCAAACAGTGTCTCGCCAATCACAGCTGCCAGCCACTATGCATACAGAAACACTCTCGATTGGTGGCATGGCTTGCAGCCACTGCGTACGCGCCCTTAAAGACGCGCTGCAAAAGCTTCCGGGCGTCAAAATTCATGAAGTCGCGCTGGGCCATGCCACACTCAGCTTTGACGTGCACCAGCGTAAACAGGTGCATGAGGCCATCACCAGTGAGGGCTACACAATCCGTGTGAAGCGTCCACGGCTATAGCCTCTGTCCTTGCGTGCCACCAAGGCCCTGCTGTTCCGGCTCTGATATCACAATGCTGGTTCTGCGCCTCCATATCAGCGGACCCCCTGCCACTGGAAAGGCTGTGACTGCGTATACGCTCCCGCTACGGGCAGCAGCGGCAACGACGATCTGCATCGGGCAGCATACAACAGAAGGTGGCGGGCTGGGGCCCACAAGTGCCTTCAGTAACAGGCAAGGGCAGTTCACCAGGCGCATCCCTACTCTGTGTGCGAAGAAACAACCTCACTTGCATGATAGCCCCGGCCCATCAAAGCCCTGCGCCTGTGCCGCGTGCGCTGCCGCCACGCGTATCCCGCGGCACTACCAAGACGCCCCTGGGTGTTGCAGTAGCTGTGCGAACAGCGTACGCGGCACCCAGGCCTGCGCTACCGCAGCGCCTTGACTGCTGCTGTCAGTGCAGGCACAACTTCAAACAGATCACCCACGATGCCGTAGTCCGCGACCTTGAAAATTGATGCGTGGGGATCCTTGTTGATGGCGATGATACACTTGGAACCGGCTATGCCCGCGACGTGCTGAACCGCCCCAGAAATCCCTACCGCCACATACACTGCCGGCGCAATCACACGGCCTGTCTGCCCTACATGCTCAGCTCGTGGACGCCATCCGTTATCACTCACCGGACGTGAGCATGCCAGCGCAGCCTTGGGCCCCAGCGCAGCTGCCAGACTCTCCAGGATATGCCAGTGCTCCGGCCCCTGCATGCCACGGCCTCCGCTGACCACGATGTCCGCGCGCGCGACATCCAGCGCCGCACCTCCTCCGACCTTCCGCCACACCACTTGCATTTCATGTGGCGACGGTGTCAGCACATGTTCCAATATTGCCACCGCACCCTGATATGCCGGCTGCGTGCGTGGCCTGAACGTTGCCAGCGCCGGGCACGCAGCAAGGTGTACTTCTGCCAGCACTTTGCCGCCATACAGGGGTCGTATAAATACAACCTTGCTTCCTGCTACGCGGTAACCAATACAGTCTTGCGCCAATGGCACATCCAAGTGCTCTGCCACACGAGCCATCAGGTCCTTGCCCATAGCCGTGGCCCCCATGAGCACAATCTTAGCATCCTGCACGCACTTGGCAACTGCTTCCGCAAACGCGTGGGTATCGCTCTTGCTCAGCCTCAGCCTTGCCCAGCGCCAGCCAGTTTGCGTAGCGATGCCGTGAGCCACAGAGCAGATCCTTGAACCGGCGGACCCTTCTCCAACAACGAGTATCTCTGTCATCACACCTGCGTGTCGATATGCCCTGCAAGAAGCCTAGCTACCGTATCTTCAATCCCGCTCCCGAATGACTGCACCTGCCCCTCCGCCTTGGCTGGCGGATAGTGCAGACGCTCTATAATCATCCGACCCTCTGCCAGCTGCGCTACGTCCACTTCAACAGCCTTGCGCTTCGCCCTCATGATACCTTTAAACGATGGGTACCTCGGCTCACCAATGCGGCGGTTAACACCTACAACCCCCGGCAGTGCAAAACGAACCAGCGCTTCCTTCTGCTCTGCTGGCCGTCTTGCCTGTACCATCCTGCCCTTAATGCTCAGCGTCTCAGCCGCAACAACGCAAGGCCATCCAAGCGCTATGGACAGGCGTTGCGGGACTTGCGAGCCTGCCAGGTCAATCGCCTGCTCCCCTGTCAGTATCAGATCAAACCCTCGTGGCCTAAGTGCTTTCGTCAGCGCCCCGGCAATGACAGATGCATCTGCCGGCATCGGCTCACAGACCAGGTGCAAGCCAGCATCCGAACCCATGGCCAGCGCTTCTCGAATCGAACGCTCCACGCGCCGAGGGCCCAGAGCCACAACGGTAACATGACCACCATGTGCTTCCTTGAGCTGCAACGCCTGTTCCACTGCCGCCTCGTCATGTGGGCTAATAATCCAACTCACCCCTTCCTCTTCGATGCTCTGTCCGTCCGCGGCGATACGGATGCGGGCCTCGGTGTCTGGCGTCTGCTTGATGCAGATTGCTATCTTCACTGGCATACCGTTTAAACCCGACTATGCAGCCCAGGATCAATGAGCCTGCTGTTTGCTTTCCATGCAAACACCAGGAATACACCGGCCACCCGCAGTCTCTACGTACCGGAACGTGAGCCAAGCCGCTCATGCAGCATCGTGTTCCGGCTGTGAACGCCGTAATAACAACGCCCGCAACCCTGCACGCAATACCTTGCTTTGCGGTGGCTGGGCCTGCGGTCACTGTACTCGTGCCGTTCATGCGCTTTCACAAGTTGACGTATACAGGGTCGCGGGCAGCCATGCCACGCTTGCCTTCTCGCGTTAACGGCCACTGTTCCAGTAGACTGCATCATACGCACGCATTGATTAACGCGATTATTTTGGCTGCTGGCGCCTCACGGCGCACAGGCAATACGAACAAGCTCCTGCTACCCTACCGGGGTGAGCCGCTGGTTGCACATACAACAGGTCAAGTCTGCGCTTCCAAAGCGTCGGAGATTGTCGTGGTCACGGGGTTTGAGGCGGAACAGATAGCAGCTACAGTGACCGCCCTGCCCGTCCAAATCGCCTACAACCAGCGTTACACACAAGGCATGACCACATCTGTCAAGGCTGGACTACACGCCTTAACAACGGAAGCACAAGGCTTCATGGTGTGCCTGGCGGACATGCCTCTGATTACTGCTGCGGCCATAGACAAGCTGATTGCCGCCTTCTGCTGTGCTGTAGAAGGCGACTCGCGTGCCATCGTGCGCGCCATGCACGAAAAGGATCCGGGCCATCCGGTCATTTTTGCAACAGCCTATCACCAAGAAGTGCTTGATCACAGGGGAACCTCAGGCTGTCGCAACATAATCACCCGTAATCGTGACCATATGGTTCCTGTTGAACTCGCTGCCTGCACCGTGGACATTGACACGCAGGCTGACTACGAGCGGCTGCGTCGCAGCTCGCATTCTTCTGCAAGCGTTCGCAGTCACGCACACTGAACACAGGCAACTCCGGGTTGGACTGAGCTGCGCCCCCGCTCATTGAACAGCACTTGCGAAAGTCAAGTCCCAATCGTGCTGTA
>JAAXGV010000166.1 GCA_012271185.1 Rhodothermales bacterium | reverse complement strand
ACTGCCATGCTATGATATCTGCTAGGAGCCTGCGCAGCAGAAAAAATCAGCAGCTTATATTCCCCACTTGGAGCCTATAATCGGCCTAAAATAGGGACCAAGCCCAGCCAAGTGCATCTAAATTGGCGTAATTCGTCTGAAATCCCCCACTCGGATGGCAATTTAATTCCTGGCGCGCAGACTCCTAGTAGGAATGGCAGTAGGAACCACAAGGAGGTTCGAACCCGGCTACTCATCGGAATTCGTAGGTGGAATGAATCTGTATCGGGTGATAACAGGGTTGCCTACTTCGCCATCGGCAAGGGGCTCGTTGTCTCCCAAGTTATATAAGTAGCCGTAGCCTGCTGCTACTGGGTGACCAGGAAACAGCGTGCTACGGGCAGGAAACCGACTGATATTACTCACAACACTGAGGCCTACAGCTATCTGCGTGTCTGAATGCCATTTATCTCTCAAGCCCTTATAACGTATCATGCGCGTTAGGCTGTCAATCCCAAAAACCGCAATAGTCCTGGGATACGCCCGGATCTCTGCTACCGCCTCCATCAGGGGGAGGTTGGGGCGTAGGTCTTGCTTCCTTTTCACAAAAAAGGGAGGAAGCGCCCGTACTGTTTCAGCATTAGCACGTACGGGTATGGCGTCCTCGATTCCCAGATACGTGTAGTATGGTCCATCATTAAAGCACTCCAAGGTGCGTCCCGGATGACCATACCGCCCGAGGTTAAGTTCGCGGAATTCAGGATCCTCCACGCGTGTTTCGCCAAGCCGCTCCAATGCAGCAGAATACACTGCAACGGAAACCCCCGAGGGGAGACCGGAAATGGGCAGCATGTGGAGAGAGTCATCTTTTGCGCAAAAGGAGATGAAGGTCTCGGACAAGCGCCTGCTGGCGGCAAGGCAGTTACCAGCAGCGTCAAAGACTACAAACGGTCCACCAATGTTCATCGTCAGAATGCGATCCCCATCAATGAAGCGCGATGCCATAGGGGTAAAATCCTTTTCATCAGGCAGACATTCAGACACCGAATAGGTCATCACATATTCCCCAGAGGCCGAAAATCGGTATATGCTCTTCCCGATCATGTCGGACACCAGGAGGTGCCCTTCCTGATTGACATCCAGGAACGTGACCTGGCCAATCAGTATGGACGGGTCCAGTCGGATGGTATCCTCCAAGGCAAACAGTTCATTAAAAGGAACCAGTGGTGCGTCAACAGTGTGTCTGCGTGGTGCATCGGAAGAAGTGCATCCGACCGCTAGCAGCAGCAGAAACAACAACCCCGCACACAACCAAGGGGGAGGATCTGCCGATGGGCGAAGGGCAGGCCAAGCACAGACGGCGCCCTGCGGCCGGGCGTCCTCCAGGAAGTGGGAGGCCCGGGCAATGCGGCACCTGGGTGCCGGTTGCAAGATCAGCATTGATATCAGGAAGTGCTGTTTATAGTATGCACGGTAGCCACCTCACACTAACGAATCCTGTGCAGCGCTGCCACACTCGTGCGTCTTCGACAGATTCGGGTGCTCGGACAGCCCGCACCCCAAGAACTCACGTAGTGGGCTGCTGGAGGCCTGCCTTCTGAGAGCTTATCCACCCAGCCCAAGCCAAGGGCGGTTCGGTGGGGCCGCATATTGGCCAGTCACGGGCCACAATACAGGCAGGTAGGATCAAGCTCCACCCCGGGTTCGCAGCATTCAAGGCCCGCATCCTGTTGTAAAAGGCCGCAATCCGACAGACAAGCTATCATGCCGCATTTCCAGCCCCAATTACCACATGGAACAGCAGCATCTACAAACATGAAAATTTTGGTCGGCGCCGCTGCGCCTTGGGTGTTCCCGAGGCTCGGCATGAAAAATGTGGATACCAGGGTGGCACAGGCTATGCCAGCAAGAGCAAGCCGAAGCTTCTTGAAGGCTGCGTCGCAGGCAAACGAGAGAAAAAGCCGCTTTATCAAGCTGATTGACGCTGTTGCCGTTGAGACAGGTTGGATGCGTTTCATTGGTCATTGCCCTCCCGGGCGTCTGTGTGCGCATTGCTGGCCCATATACCTCCATCCTTTCCAAAAGAAGTAATTCCGAAAAGAAAAAGTTATTCACAAGTTGTCAACACCGCTGGGAGTCTGTCGGTTGCAACACCCAGCAGATGCTGTCGTCGCCGCGGTAGGCAAGCGGCACGCACCTCACTGCTGTAATGTCGCCGCCATGAGCATCTGCTTCGTACGCAGTCGGAATCGGCAGGTGTCCAGCCAGCCACGCATACAGGCCCAAGTGTCCGTGATCCGCTGGGCTCCTGTCAGCTCATACCGCTCTCTGCAAGATCCTTGCGGATGGGTTGAATCACAGGCAAGCATGAACCGCAGTGAGTGCAAGGGATGGTCGCCGGAGTTGTTTCTGGTGGCCAGCGGGTTTCGTGCGCCAGGCCATCCGTTCTGTCGGGCGCTGGGCAGGAAGCACGGGTTTGGCGCCTTTGCGGAGGAGGCCTGCTGCGCGTTCCATGCGGGAAGCCGGGGTGCACTTCCGGATGCTGATGACGGGGTATCTGGACGGGATCGGCTCGCAGCGCGGCAGAGCGCGGACTGCTTTCACTGCGTCCGGGTTGCCGGGAAATCCGCACCGGCACTCGGACCTGGCGAAGACGCGTAAGCGCACGCGGCGGTGTCTGGCTGTGGGGGCGGATCTGCTGCGACGCGGGAGGATCTCGCAAAGCTGGACCGTAAGCGCCCGAAGAAGGAGGTTGCATGACAGCCCAGTCTGTTTGTACGTGTCGAGCTAAGGCACACATCCCCCGACCCGGACCGCCATGCTATGATACCTCCAGCCCTCCTCACAGGTAAGCACGTCCTTATCTTTGTCAAGATTCAGCGTTATTTTGCTGATCGGGTCATCGCCTGAGGTTCGTGGACTTGCCTTCCCTCGCAACCAGCCTGCAGGCGGTGGCCCTTGTTCATCATGCTCGCTGTTACGTTTTTACAGCAAAACGGGGACAAAATCACAGCCAATGAAATACACAAGCCTGCGCACGCGCGCCATCCATGCAGGGGAGTCCGCCCGCGCGCCAGGCGGTGCAGTGGCGCCGCCGCTCCACATGGCCAACTCCTACATGACAGAGGCAGACCTGAGTTTCTCTGCCGAAAGGCTGACTCCGGATTCTCCATACATCTATACGCGCTGGGGAAACCCTACAGTATCCATGCTGGAGAAGCGTGTGGCATCACTGGAAGGATCGGAAGAAGGGCTCTGCTTCAGCAGCGGAATGGCGGCCATCACTGGTCTGTTCACGCACCTTCTGGGGACAGGCGATCACCTCGTGATGTCAGATGTAGCCTATGCGGGCGCTGTGGAATACACCTACGACCTGCTGCCGCAGATGGGTGTGGCCGTTACGCATGTAGACGTCTCCGACCTTGACGCTGTTCGTGACGCGCTCAGGCCAAACACCCGGCTGGTGCACATAGAAACGCCGTGCAACCCTATTCTGCGACTGGCCGACATAGAACAGATCGCGCGCTTGGCTCACGGCGTAGGCGCGCTTCTTTCGGTGGACTCCACGTTTGCATCGCCCGTAATCACAAGGCCGCTGATGCTGGGAGCGGGCCTGGTCATCCATTCACTCACCAAGTACCTGGGTGGGCACGGTGATGCGCTTGGCGGCATTATCGTTGGGCGAAGCGAGCTCCTGGCCCGAATCCGATCGCGCGTAGGCATCCATGCGGGAGGCATCCTGAGCCCTTTTAACGCCTGGCTGATTCTGCGAGGCCTGACCACGCTGCCGCTGCGCATGCAGGCGCATTGCGATAGTGCCATGCATATCGCAGCCATGCTGACGCAGCACCCACGCGTGAAGCGTGTCATTTATCCGGGGCTTGACTCCCACCCTCAATACAGGCTGGCGCAAAAACAGATGCGCCTGCCAGGCGGTATGCTGACGTTTCAGGCTGACGATGGAGAAAAAATGGCAAGGCAGCTGCAGCGGCGCCTGCAGCTTGTCAGTTATGCGGTGTCACTTGGGCACGTGCACAGCTTGATCTACTACATCGGTACCGACAGCATCATGGAGTCAACGTTTCATCTCCGGGGAGGGGGTCTCACTGCATACAAGGACTATGCGGGTGAGGTGTTTTCCGCCTTTCTGTGGGGCTGGAGGATCCCGATGATCTGTGCAGCGACCTGGCACAGGCGCTGGGCTAATGCGTGGCGGCGGCGAACCCTGAACGCACAGCCCCTTCAATGGTGTCTGGCAGGCCGGTGTCTGTCCAGGCTCCCGCCAGGAGCAGGTTCGCTACTGCTGTTGCGGTCTTTGGCCGGCAGCGCAGGTTGTCCGGCGACTGCCTGAAAGTGGCCCGCTTCTCCTTGATGATGCGGTAGGGGGGTGGAATGCCCGCAGCCAGTCCGAGTGCTTTGGCCACGTCCTGCCAGATCTCGATGGCCAGATCTTCAGACCGCCTCTGCGTCAGTGCGTTCGCAGCGCTGACAGTTACGGAGGCGACATCCCCTCTGAGAAAGATCCACTGGGCCGCCCCGCCAATGACACCCACCAAAGGGACAACGTGCGGCTGGACTGGCTCTGGCAATACGAAGTGCGCGTTAACAATTGCGCAGTATCCATCGGGTACCACTAGGCCGGACAGCAGCTGTGCCGCAGCCCAGGGCGGCACAGCGAGTATCACACGATCCCGTGCTGTGACGCAGACGCGACGGTGCCCGAAGTCCAGCACCGTGGCATGTCTGTCGTCGATCTGTATCGTGCGAAGAGCATGCGAGAAGCGTATCGACGCATGTCGCCCACGCAGCCATGTCAGCGCTGGTTTTACCAGCGCTTCCGAGAGCCCCAGTCGTGCTATACGCGGACGGCAGTGCCTTTCCCCTTTGACAAAAGTCTCACGAAGCACGGGCCAGAGCAGACTCGCCGCGCCCGCGGTTGCCGGCGTGTTGAGTACACCTACGGCAAACGGTTTCCAGAACCGTTCGTACAGCACGCCAGCGCTTCCTACACAGTCATGCACGGTTTCTGTGGCGCGTGCCCGGGCGATGCGCAACACGCTGGCATAATCCCGCAACGAGGTGCCGGGAATACGGTGATCTGCACGGAACATCCACCATGGTACGGCTCCCTGGCTGGGCCTTACGCACCAGCGTTCGCCCGTACGCACATCCACGAAAGGAAAGGTCGCGCGTGCGGGCCCGACAAGGCTGCCGGATGCTCCAACGACCTCCAGGTAACGCATCACAGCACGGTTGCCGCTGAGCAGCAAGTGGTTGCCATTGTCTATGACGCGGTCGAGCCGTGTGTCAAAGAAAGAGCGGCATCGTCCCCCCGCATGGCCCGATGCCTCGTACAGATGCACGTGCAAGCCACGCCCGGACGCTGCGACGGCAGCGGCCAGGCCCGCCATCCCGGCACCTACGATATGAACCGCGGCTGGTGCACTCACCGCAACCCGTGCTGCATGATGAGCCACAACTGGTTCAGCCGGCCGGGTCTGATGGACTCATCCCACCGCGTCCATCCGCGTGCGATAAGGCGTTCCAGCGTAGGCCTGTATATGGCATTCATGAGCGCTGGCGGGCGGGTACGCCACCAGCCCAGCTGCTTTCGTATGTGCTCCGCTTCCGCATACTGGGACCTCGCCACTTCGGCAACGCAGGCGCAGGCGGCCGTAAAGCCGTGCCGCACAAAAAGGCCTTCCAGGGGTTCAGGTTCCACGCCGAAGTTGTTGAGCACCTCTTTCGGAATGTAAAGGCGGTTGCGCGCAGCGTCTTCCGGGATGTCACGCAGAATATTGGTGAGCTGAAACGCGTTTCCCAGCACCTTCGCGAACTGTGGTCCATATTCACGCCTCAGTCCCATGATGTGACAGCACAATATGCCTACCGTGCCGGCCACACGACGGCAGTACAGCAGCAGGTCGTCCATGGACACCAGCCGCACCTGTGTCTTTGCATCAGTTTCCATTCCGTGAATCAGTCCATGGAATTCACCCTTTGGCAGCTCGAAATCGGCGATGGCACCGGCCAGTGCCTTCGTCAGCGGATGCTGCGGATTGCCCGTATAGAGGCGGTCAACCTCCTCATGCCAGCCGGCCAAGGCACGAAGCTTGTCTGCTGGCGATCCAGATCCGTCTGCTATGTTGTCTACTACGCGCGACAGCGCATAGACGGCGTGGATGGCGCGCCGCCGCCGACTGGGCAGGATCCGCATGCCCCACAGAAACGAAGAGTGAGACTCGCTCACAATCCGCCGCACATGTGCCCAGGGGTTGGCTGTGTCGCTGGAAGTGTTCAAGGAAACCCGAGCGCTAGCTGTGAGGCGGAAGAAGGCGCTGCCACCAGGTTCGTGCCGTGCCAGACGCTATACACGATAGGTACTGCCAACGTGACAGCGTAACGTGTTGGGCTATAGGATCGCGCCGCTGCAGCTTCCTGGTGAGTGACCGAGCAATAGCTAGGATGGCCGATGACTCCATTGCGAGGCGTGTGCTGGCAACCATTGCGGGAAGAGGCTGAGCCTGCATCAGCAGCGCCTCAATGCCAGCCAGGCACCGGTCCAGTACGCGGCGAAGCGCCGGGGCTGCGTGCTTGCGGCTGAGTGTGTCACAGTGCGCGCCTTCGGCCTGCATCCAGTCCTGCGGAAGGTACACACGGTCCAGCGCAACATAGTCTTTTCTGCAGTCCTGCACGTGGTTGAGAACCTGCAGCGCACAGCAGAGAGCGTCAGAAGCGAAGTAGGCCGCGCCTGGGCCGCCGTGGAGATCGATAACATATCGTCCGACCGGAGCAGCGGACAGTATGCAGTAATCCATCAGCTCCTCCCAGGAGGCATACCGGTCTTTTGTGGCATCCTGGGAAAAGGCGCGCAGCAGATCTCTGCAGTGCTGCGCCGTTACCCGGGTTTCTGCGAGGCTGTTGCGCATGGCCCGCACCGGCCCGGTGCCGTCGCCGTTGATAAGCACAGAGCCGAGTGCTGCCAGCGCAGTCAGCTTTTCTTCTGGTGTGAGTGCGGGCGAGTCAGCGATATCATCGGCGGCACGGGCGAACCGGTAGAAGGTCTTCACATGCCCGCGAATCCGCGCTGGCAGCAGCAAGGAAGCAACAGGAAAATTCTCATCCCTGGCCGTCTTTCCAGACGAGGGCAGAGCGCTGATTCCCTGCGGAGCGGAGGTCATCCCGGATAAAGAACGACATACTGAGTGCCCGAACTGGCGCAATAAATCGCCTGCAGCATTATCCGGCCAGGAAGTGCTTGATGCCGTTGCACGTGTCAGCCCAGCCTTGCACACACTGGTCGTAGAACTCGTCGGATCCTTCTGGAAACCCATCCTGCACGATCTTCAACACTGCGCCATCACCGTGCGGGGAGACCTCAAAGGATATGACAAAATCTGCGTCAGCAGGCATGTTGCCATCTTTGGCATAGTACAGGTATTCTGACAGCACCATCCTGTGCGGCGGGTTGAACTCAGTGATCCTGCCTGCAGAGAGATACGATGGGTCGTTCTCCTCACCCCAGGATATGACACAATAGCCGCCGGGTCTGGCTAATACAATGGCGGCTGTAGCACCCCACCAGGCACGGATGGCACGTGGCGTATGGAGTGCCTGAAACAGCAGCTCAGGTGGGCTACTGATCACTGCTTCGTGGACCAGCGTACGCTTGGACATGATGAATCAGTCTGGGAAGCGTGGTCATTATCCAACAAATGCACCCCTTTCGGGTTCAAAACAGATACTGCTCTGTACTGATAATGTCCGATCCGGCAACCACCACATTACAAGTCACCGGCATGACCTGTGCTGCATGCTCCGCACGTGTTGAGCGGAGCCTGAGCAGGTTGCCTGGTGTCTTGGGTGCGCAGGTAAGCTATGCAACGGGCACGGCAACGGTAGTGCAGGAGACTGTGCAGGCACCATCGTTGCTGGTTGATGCAATAGAAGCAGCCGGCTACAGCGTAGCAGTGGACCAGGTGGTGTTTATGCCTGCACCGGGAAGGGCTCCGCCGGTCTCGGCAGGCACCATGCCCGGAGTCCGCGAGGTGCGCCATGCACCAAGCGGGCAATGGATCGTGAGCTTTCTGCCAGGCATTGTCAGCCGGGATGCGATTATAACGCATGGTCGTGCAGAAGGCTACGAGGTTTACACACGTGCGGCGCGCCCGCGAAGCCAGCACGAGGCGGAGTCTGTGCGGGAGCGCCGCCGCTTTGTCTGGTCGGCGCTCCTGAGCCTGCCGGTCCTGGTGCTTTCCATGGTGCCGGGTGTGGCTTTTTCAGGTCTTCACCTGCTGTTGTGGGCTTTGGCTACACCGGTGGTGCTGTGGTGTGGCAGCACATTTTTTGTTAGTGCCTTCAAAGCGTTGCGCCACGGATCTTCAAACATGAACACGCTGGTGGCCTTGGGTGTCGGTTCTGCATACCTCTTCAGCGTGGCAGTGACACTGTGGCCAGGCTGGATCGCCCGTGCCGGGGCCGTGCCAGCCGTGTATTTTGAGGCTGCGACCGTGATTGTTACACTGGTTCTCCTGGGCCGGACCTTGGAGGCGCGTGCGAAAAGGCGCACACAAGCCGCTCTGGAGGAGCTTATGGACCTGCAGCCTGCCATTGCGCATGTGCTGCGCGACGGGCAGACCGTTGATCTTCCCACAGAAGCCCTGCGTGTCGGGGACCGTGTGGTGATACGCCCTGGCGAGCATATCCCTGTTGATGCCATCGTGGAGGCAGGTGCCTCCGCTGTCAACGAAAGCATGATCACGGGTGAGCCGTTACCCGCAGAAAAGTTCGAAGGCAGCAGCGTGACGGGAGGCACGGTCAACACACACGGTGCGCTTGTTGTGCGTGTGTCGCGCATCGGAGATGACACCACGCTGCAGCAGATCATACGCTTGACGCGTGAAGCCCAGGAGCGCAAGGCACCGATACAGCACCTGGCGGACCGGGTGTGTGGCGTCTTTGTGCCGGTGGTGCTGTGTATTGCCGTGGTAACGCTGGCGGGCTGGCTCATTTTGGGACCGGAAGCAGCGCCGTTCCGTGCGCTGGCAGCGTTTATTTCGGTGCTCATCATTGCCTGTCCGTGTGCGCTGGGACTGGCTACGCCTACGGCTATTGTGGTCGCGACCGGCACGGCGGCGCGGTGTGGCATGCTGTTCAAAGGCGCGAATACGATTCAACGGGCGGCAACAATTCGCCACGTCGTCCTGGACAAGACCGGCACGCTTACAGAGGGCACGCCAGCCGTCACAGGGCTAGAGACCACCAACGGCTGGGAGGAGCATGCCGTGCTCCGCCTGGTGGCGTCCGCGGAAACGCGTTCCCAGCATCCGATAGGGATAGCCATCGTCAGGGAGGCCCAGCGCCGCTCACTGGATCTGCCTCCGGTCGAGTCGTTTTCGTCAGCTACCGGGCTGGGCGTGTCGGCACGTGTGGAGGCGCACGAAATCCTGATAGGCAGTGCAGCGTATCTAAGGCAGCACGGGGTATCTGTGATGGAATTTGCAGCGTTGGCCGACACAGGTGCCTTTGTTGCAATAGACGGGACACTGGCGGGCGTGGTCGCAATCCAGGACCAGGTCCGGCCCACCGCTCCCTCCGCCGTTGCAGCACTGCATGTCCTGGGCATTGAGACGACGATGGCTACCGGTGATGCTGCGGCCAGTGCGCAGGCGGTGGCGGAGGCTGCTGGTATTATGCACGTCGAGGCCGACCTAATGCCAGGTGCAAAGGCGCGCGCCGTCCGGGCTCTGCAATCCTCGCATCATACCGTAGCCATGGTGGGGGATGGTATCAATGATACGCCTGCACTTGCTGAGGCAGATGTGGGCATTGCGGTAAGTGCCGGAACCCAGGTAGCCATCGAGGCCGCGGATGTGACACTGATGCGCGATGACCTCCATGCTGTAGCCGATGTTCTCAGGCTGTCACGACAGACTATGCGGGTTGTTCGGCAAAACCTTTTCTTTGCCTTTGTTTACAACGTGATAGGCATTCCGATTGCCGCCGGTGCGCTGTTTCCCTTTCTTGGTGTGATGCTCAGCCCTATGATTGCCTCTGGTGCCATGGCGTTTTCGAGTGTCTCGGTGGTAACCAACAGCCTTCGCCTTCGTCGTTTCAGATAAGCTTCTGCAGAATGGTACCGGAATGGGCACCCAATTTGCACCCGATGCTGGTGCATTTCCCGATAGCGTTGCTGGTTGTCGCAGTGCTGGTGGATGCAGCATCGCTGGTTTGGCGCAAGCACCTGGCGGCTACTGCGATCATACTCTATGTACTTGGCGCTTTGGGTACGGTCGCAAGCTACCTTTCGGGAAAGGCCGCAGCTGACACCGTACTCGTTTCAGGCCAGGCCAATGTTGTTCTGACTGCACACGCGGACTGGGCTGCCGTGGCGCTGTGGTTCTTTGTTGTTTATGTGCTGCTGCGTCTGGTGCTGATACGGCTGAGCCAGCGTGCCGCTATGCATATACCGCTGATCCTGGTGGCAGTGGCGGGGCTCTTTGTGCTCTTCAAGACCGCTGACAATGGCGGGCGCATGGTGTATGAACACGGCGTCGGCGTGAAGGCTGTGGACGAGATGGCGTCCACGCTGGAGACGGCACAGCGCGATCTGGCTCTCATGCAAGGCCAGCACGAGCGTCCGGTCGCAGAAGAAGACGGGTCATGGCTGTGGGTCCCCGGACCTCATGCTAAGGAGGCTTTTGAGCACTTTACGCTGCTGGCGGGCAAGCTCAGTGTAACCGCATTCAAGGATACGGCGGCTGCGCTGGTGGCGGACAGTGTACCGGCGCTCTTTATCCTGGAGCAGGATATAGCCAGCGTACAGATTGATCTCGACCTGGATCTGGGTGCGTTCGACGGCGCTCTGCAGGTGGTTTACAATGTGCAGGATCCGCTCAACTACTATTACACTGAGTTCGCTGAAGGGCATGTGCGGCAAGGGTACATGGAGCATGGCGTGTCGCATCTTATGGACGATCAGCCTTTTGTGCCAGCCGGCTGGAGCAGATACCGCATCGTCAGTGATCAGGGACACTTTCGCGTGTATGCCGGTGGCGAGGTGATTGCACATGGCCACAGTGCGGCTCCCGGTGCCGGGCATGTGGGCCTGCGTATCAGCGGTGATGGCACGATTCTTCTGGGGCGCCTGGCGGTCTTAAGCTTGCGATAGTCTGCCATCTTGGCATACCTGCCAGGGTGGTATGCTTTTGGAGAATCTGCTCCGGTAGCGTGCAGTCGCACGTTTTGCCAACTTTATCTGACACTCCGTCATGAATACCGACAGACTCACGATCAAGGCCCAGGAGGCCCTGCAGTCAGCGATGTCTATTGCGGCCTCCAAGCAGCATCAGGGCTTGGAGCCCCCGCATTTGCTGGAAGCGCTGCTTTCCCAGCGCGGGGGCATCGCTGCGACCATCCTGCGAAAGCTTGATATCAGCTTGCCACTGATCCAAGCTGAGACGGCTGAAGCCGCGGACAGGCTGCCCAAGGTATCCGGTGCAACTTTGACCGACCTTTACCTGGGCCAGGGGATCAAGAGCGTCTTCGATGCGGCGGCCAGAGAAGCCAAGGCCCTCAAGGACGAGTACATCAGCAGTGAGCATCTGCTGATGGGGTTGGCGGTGACAAAGGGCCCTGTGGGAGATGCACTCCGCAACAGGGGCGTCACGAAGGAAGCGATACTTGCGATACTGACCAGCGTGCGCGGCGGAGAGCGTGTAGCGGACCGTCATGCAGAAGACCGCTATCAGGCTTTGGAGCGCTTTACGCGCAGTCTCAACGACTTGGCGGCACAGGGTAAGATTGACCCTGTCATTGGCCGGGATGACGAGATTCGCCGTGTTCTGCAGATACTTTCCCGGCGCAAGAAGAACAATCCGGTGCTGATTGGAGAGCCCGGTGTTGGCAAGACTGCCATTGCAGAAGGCATCGCCATCCGGATCGTTCAGGGAGATGTGCCGGAGGGCCTGAAGTCTAGGCGTGTGCATGCCCTGGATATGGGCGCGCTGATAGCAGGGGCCAAGTACCGGGGTGAATTCGAAGACCGGCTCAAAGCTGTCATCAAAGAGGTGGTCAACTCCAACGGACAGATACTGCTCTTTATTGACGAGATACACACGCTGGTAGGTGCGGGCAGTGCGGAAGGGGCCATGGATGCGGCCAACATACTTAAGCCTGCGTTGGCCCGTGGCGATTTGCGCGCCGTCGGGGCCACGACCCTGGATGAATACCGCAAGCATCTCGAAAAAGACAAGGCGCTGGCCCGCCGCTTCCAAACGGTCCTGGTGGATGAACCCAGCGTTGAGGACAGCATCTCTATCCTGCGGGGTCTGCGCGAGCGGTATGAGGTGCACCATGGTGTTCGCATCAACGACGACGCCATCGTGGCGGCGGCGGAACTGAGCCAGCGGTACATCGCCGATCGCTTTTTGCCGGACAAGGCCATAGATCTTGTTGACGAGGCTATGGCGCGGCTTCGCACAGAGATAGACTCACTGCCTGAGGAGCTGGATGCCCTGGAACGACAGATACGGCAGCTAGAGATTGAGCGGGAGGCGGTCAAGCGTGACAAAGACAGCGGGAAGCTGAAGCGGATCGGTGCGCAGCTTGCCAATCTGGAATCAGATCGTTCGGCGCTCCGTGTACGGTGGACGCAGGAGAAGGAGCTTATCCAGAGTATTCGCGACGCCAAGCAGCAGATTGAAGCGCTCCGCATCCAGGATGAGGCCTTGCTGCGTGACGGCAAGTATGAGGAGGTGGCCGAGATCCGGCACGGAAGAATTCCGGAGCTGCAGAAGAAGATTGGCACTGCGCAGTCCAGGCTGGCCGAAGTGCAGGCCGACGGCTCGCTGCTCAAGGAAGAGGTCGGCGGCGAGGATATCGCTGAGGTTGTGTCAAAATGGACGGGTGTGCCCGTGTCTCGAATGCTGGAAAGCGAGCGCGCCAAGCTTCTTCGCATTGAGAAGGAGCTGCGTCGACGTGTGGTGGGACAGAATGAAGCTATTGCCGCTGTCGCCAATGCCGTGCGCCGCGGCCGTGCGGGGCTGCAAGACGAGGGAAGGCCCATAGGGTCCTTTATCTTCCTGGGGTCAACGGGTGTGGGCAAAACTGAACTGGCCAAGGCCTTGGCGGCCTTTCTTTTTGGCAAGGAAGATGCGCTGGTTCGCATCGACATGAGTGAATACCAGGAGCGGCACAGCGTAAGCCGGCTCGTAGGTGCACCGCCGGGATATGTGGGATTCGAAGAAGGTGGCCAGCTTACCGAAGCAGTCCGCCGGAAGCCGTACTCGGTAGTGCTGATGGACGAAATAGAGAAGGCCCACGCCGAGGTGTTCAACATCCTGCTTCAGGTGCTGGATGATGGTGTGCTGACCGATGGCAAGGGACGTCAGACGGACTTCACGAACACCATCATCATCATGACCAGCAACCTGGGCTCTGAGCTGCTGCGTGAGCGCATAGAGCTCATGGATGGTATACTTACGCAGGCGCAGCAGCAGAGCCTTAAAGGCGATGTGCTGAAGCTTCTCAAGAAAAGGCTGCGGCCAGAGTTTCTCAACCGCATTGACGAGATCGTGCTCTTCAATGCTCTCGACCAGGATGTGGTCTGCCAGATTGTCCGAAACCAGTTTGCGCGACTTCAGGAGCTGGCACAAGGTCAAAAGATCGGACTGTCACTAAGCGAGAACGTCGTGCCCTTCCTGGCCGACCGCGGATACGAGCCTGCGTTTGGCGCGCGCCCGATCAAGCGCTTATTGCAACGCGAGATCGCGAACAAGCTTGCGGAGGGGATTTTGTCGGGCTGGATACAGCCAGGACACCGTATCATGATCAGCCTGGCGCCTGACAAGTCGGGTCTGATGTTCGAAACGCTGGATCACGCGCATGCCAAAGCAGCGTAAACCTGCGCTGTAAAATAACGGTCGTACCAGCACGATCGCCCACGGCGATGCAGGCAGCCACGAAGAACCCGGCCGTGGCTGGACAAGTTTGCATAACGGACATGCTGTGGCTACCTTACAGGTTTAGCCATCGCCGCCTATGCATCTGAGCAGGATCAGGGTACACGGTTTCAAGAGCTTCGCCACGCCTGCGGTGCTCCACTTCGATCCTGGTATTACGGCGATTGTTGGCCCCAACGGGTGCGGGAAGTCCAATGTTATCGACGCCATCCGCTGGGTGATTGGAGAGCAGCGCGCACGCACCCTGCGGTCGGACAGGATGAACAGCATCATCTTTGGCGGCACAGTGCGCCGCCGTGCGCTTGGCATGGCTGAGGTGCAGCTGACTGTCCAGAATACGCGGGGCATACTGCCCACGGAATTTTCGGAGGTTACGCTGGGCCGACGGCTGTACCGGTCCGGCGACTCTGAATACCTGCTCAACGGAACGCTGTGCAGGTTGCGCGACATTGTGGACCTCTTTCTGGATACAGGAATGGGTGCCGGCGCCTACTCGGTTATCGAGATCAAGATGATCGAAGACATCCTTTCCGAGAGCACGCAGGACCGGCGCCGCTTCTTCGAGGAGGCGGCGGGCATCACGAAATACAAGCAGCGTCGAGCCCAGGCGTTGCGAAAGCTTGAAAGCGTCCAGACCGATCTGGGGCGGGTTCAGGACCTGACGCGAGAGGTTGCAAAGCGTGTTGCACGTCTCAAGAGGCAAGCCAGGGCAGCGTCCCGCCACAAGGTCCTTGCCGAGCGGGTTCGCACGTTATCCATAGCGCTTGCCGCGCTGGAGCACAGCCGTCTGACATCTGCTGCTGCGGCCCTTGAGGCGCACCTCGCACCTTTACGCGCAAACCTCGCCCGGATAAAGGCGGAAGTGGGAAGCCAGGAAGCGCTTCTGCAGGTGCGTCGGAAAGCGTATGTTGATGATGAAAGGGCGGTGCTTCAGTGTGATGATGCATTGAAGGAGCAAGAGGCGCGTGTCAGCAGTCTTGAGACAGCGCTGCGGCTGGAGCGGGAGCGCTACGCCGTCACACAACGTGACATTGCGAGAGCCGGGCAGCGACGCAAAGAGACAGAGGACCGCCAGTCCAGGCTGGACGAAGCACTGGCGTCGCTTCGCGTAGAACGCACGGAAGTTCAGCCTGAACTCAGGGCGAAAGTTCAGGCGCTGGAAGTTGCGGAACAGGCGCGAGATGCAGCTCGGGCGGCAGTGGAAGCCGAGCGCACTCGGCTTGGCAGGTGGTCTGGCGAGCACACCCAGTTGTTGGCTAGGAAAGCTGCACATTTGCGCAGGTTCGACAAGATCACCGCGCGTATTGAGCTCGCTGCGTCGGAGGCGGAGCGGCTCGCTGGCGAGGCTGAAAGTGAGGCCCGGGAACTGACTGAGGGACAGGCCCGCGTCGAAGAAGCGCGCTTACTGCGCTTGGCTGCAGCAGATATGCTCCGGGACGCCAGCGCAGCGGCGGCCAGCGCAGCGGTGCAGCACGATACGCTCCAGCATCAGATAGATGCAGCGAACACTGCAGTGAGCACACTGGCCCAGATCCAGGCGGCCAGACAGGCTGAGACAGCACTGCTTGCTGCCCTCATAAGCGGGTATGAGGACTTTCCGGAAACCACGAAGTTTTTGGCAGGTGCTGTTGAGGGCCTGACGACGCTTAGCGATGTTCTGGTTGCCGATGATACGCACCGTGCGGCGCTTGCGGCTGCGCTCGGCCCCCTCGGCGCATGCATCATTGTTCCAACAGAAGCGGATGCAGAGCGTGCCGTTGCATTGCTCAAGAAGGAAAGCAAGGGCCGCGGGCTTTTTGTGGTGCTGGAGCGGATACCGAAGGACATACCCCCACCTGTGTCACGACCGGGCTTAAAGCCGCTCCTGGACCTGGTATCTGTGACGGACAGCGTGTACCAGCCGCTGGCCAGGATGGTGCTGTGTGAGGTTTACTATGCGGATGAGCTGGTTGCTCTTGCAGGGGGGGAGCCTCCGCTGACACGCGTGACAGCAGCATCGGGGGAGTGGCTGGATGCGCGTGGATTTCTTTGTGCGGGCAGCGAGGCTCAGGACGTATCAGCTGAGCACATGGGCCGTCGTGAGCGGCTGAATGTTGCCGAAGCAGCGCTGACAGCGTTGACAGCCAGGCTTGCGGAGCAGCGGCAGACGCTGCATGCTCTAAGGCAGGAGCAGGCAGCAGCGGCACTGGATGAGCACAAGAAAGCACTCGGTGTCGCCCGGGATGCCTTGGCGGATGCATCCCGGAAAGAGGCACAGCTGCAAAGGGGTTGTGAGCGGGCGCAGCAGCGTCACGCGCGCCTGCTCGAGCGCATTGGCATGTCAGCCCAGAATGTTCAGACATTATCCGCTGCAGCCAGTGTGCCGCAGGTCGAGGCTGATGATGTCAGCAAGCGGTTGAACGAACTCAGTACGCGCATAAGCAAGGCGCAGGCCGCGGTGAATGCGGTAGAGGCGGAGTACGGTACCTCCCAGGATCACTATGCGTCAGCGCAGCTTGCTGAGCAGGACGCGCGAAACACCATGGCGCGCATCGACCGTGACATGGTACGGATTGAAGCGGAATACACCACAGCGGGCGCGCGTACACGCGCATTGGTGGCGGATGCCGGCGATCTCGAAAAGACGCTGCACATGCTCAGCGAGGAGATCGTCGGGCTTGAGGGAAGCCTGTCTGCAGAGCGCGCGAGGCTCGAGTCGATCGAGACAGCCGCACAACAGGCCAGAGTGGGCCACATGAAAACCCGCGTCGCGGTAGACCGGCTGGAGCAGTCTCTGCGCAAGCTGCGCAGGGCGCACGAAGCAGCGACAGACGAAGAACGTGATCATGCAGTACACTACGCAGCGCTGACAGCAAAGAAGGAAGAAGTCACAGCAAGCGTACAGGAGCAGTACGGTGTGGCCCTTGGCGATGATCTGATCGTGGAAGAAGAACCCGAGGATGCTATGCGCGAAGAGCTGGCAAAGGCTAGGGAGCGGCTTCAGGGCATGGGCATCATCAATGCGCTGGCTGTGGACGAATTTGAGAAGGAGCAGGAGCGGCACGCGTTTATGGCTGCGCAGTGCGAAGACCTGAGCAAGGCCGAAGCGACACTTCTCCAGACGGCAGAGGAGATAAACAGAACCGCTGCGAAGCGGTTCAGGGAGACGTACGACGCCATCCGGGACAACTTCCGCAAGCTTTTCCGTGAGCTTTTTGGTGGAGATACCAGTGGCGATCTGCAGTTGACGGACTCCGAAGATTTGCTGGAGTCACCTATTGCAATTACAGCACAGCCCCGAGGCAAACGGCCCGTCAGCATCATGCAGCTTTCCAGTGGCGAGAAGACACTGACTGCGATCGCGCTCTTGTTCGCGATCTACCAGGTCAAGCCAAGCCCTTTTTGCTTCCTTGATGAGGTGGATGCGCCGCTTGATGATGCCAATATTGAGCGCTTTATGCGGCTCATTCGCAGGTTTTCGCTGGACACCCAGTTTGTGCTGGTTACGCACAACAAGCGCACGATGGAGATGGCCGACCGTCTCTATGGCATCACGATGCAGGAAGAGGGGGTGTCCCGGCTAGTCGGTGTGCGCTTGGAGGAAGCGATGGCAGTCGTGGGCTGACATCAGGAGCTGCTTATCGGAGGATGACACTGAAAGAGTGTCGTGTGTTGCTTGCTGCAACGGAGCTGCCGGGTCTTCTGCACTCCATGCAGGAGTGCAGACCATGGGCCCTGTGACGGATCCTGAACGTTTCTGGCGAGGAGGGTATCCCTGCCATGAAGTCAGGCGATCAGTGCCTCTGCCTCGATTTCGACAAGCAGTCTTTCGTCAATCAGCCGTGACACTTCAACCATGGTGCAGGCCGGCTGAACTGATCCAAACACCTCGCTGTGTGCCCGCCCTACAGACTCGGCGTGCGTGGCGATGTCGGTTACGAAAATGCGGATGCGAACAACATCTGCCAGCGTCGCGCCGGTCTTGGCCAGCGTGCTGCTGATCACCGACAGGATGTGCTTTGCCTGCAGGTATGCATCATGGGGTGAGACAACATTGCCGGACCTGTCCACTGCCGTCGTGCCGGAAACAAACACGTGCGCACCCACCCGCACTGCGCGGGCATAGCCTACCGACGATTCCCAAGGGGCGCCACTGTGAACAAGCTGCCGCACTAACAGCTAAGCAACGGGATAGGAAACGAGTCGCCGTACCGATATGCACAAAAAGGCGATACACAAGAGTACAGCTACCGCCTGCTGCATCGCAACGGGTGAAGCCGCCACACCGTTTCCGGTTCGAAGCGCTTCCAAAATCGTGTCAAAGCTGTAGGTTATGATGGCAACAGCAATTATCAGCGACAGCCAGAGCAGGCTGCGGTGCCAGTCTCTGGTTCTGAGAAGCAGTCCGCCAATAACCAGAAATCCTGCGCCAAACAAGGCTGGTGCCATCAATGTCAGGGCTGGACCAGCTACCAGCGCCCACGTTCCCAATCCCAGGATCGTAAGAGCGCTTCCCAGCACCATGACATCTTTTGCTATTGAGCTCCGAGGGTCCATTCGCGCTAGTGGTCTGTCGCCCCAGTACGCACAAGAAACGCATTTTTGTCCGCATACCCCTAGAAGAGCAAGTGAATTATCGGGGGTTGCCTTCATGGAAGATATCATAGCATGACAGTCCGGGTCGGGGGATGCGTACCTTAACCTGACCCGTATTCACTCAAACAGACTGACTGTCATGCAACCTGCTTCTTCGCCATTTCGCTACTTCGCCGGTCTCGATGTGCACCGCGACACCAT
>JAAXGV010000119.1 GCA_012271185.1 Rhodothermales bacterium | reverse complement strand
CAGCACGATTGGGACTTGACTAAGACGGTACGTCAGCGCTACTTGAGCTTGAAATGAAACGAAAGAGACATGCGGACCTTAACAGGCTTGTCGCCCTGTCGCCCAGGCGTGAACTTGGCTTCGCTGATCACGCGAATGGCTTCCTCGTCGCAGCCAGCACCGAGGCCGCGCGCGATGGTCGGGCTAATGACATTACCCTGTTGGTCAACAACGAAGGTAACAATCACCTTGCCCTCCACGCCAGCTTTACGAGCGATGTCCGGGTATCGGACTTTGCTGACGAGTTTCGTCAAGCCACCGGTAAGGACTGGCATTCGGTCAGCAGCGTGAAAGATATCCCCAGGCGCTTCGCTTGGGACCTCAGGCTTGACGACCTGCTCTTGCTCAAGGGATGTCGCCGTATCGCAGCCCAGCGTCAGCGTAAAGATCGCGATGGCGATCATCCACCTCTTATCGTTGAGGCGCACCTGCCTGGATCCGGCGGCAAAGGCGGCGTAACATCGTATCATTTGTGTGTGCGGCAGGTTGGACATGTTCCGTGGGGCAAATACAGGCAGCTTGGATAACAGATAGACTATGGTCGGCGGTCGGCCTGGAAAGTTGCCGCGACTCAGCATGGGGAGACAACCGGTGCGGCTGACAGAGCAGGCGACGCTTCAACTTTCACTGAAACGGAAACCACCAGCCTTGTCCTGGTGGTTTCCCATTCTTGAGCCTGAGGCGGAGTGCGATGCGCAGCCCTCTCTTTTGTCTGTCACAAAACTGGTCACGGTGGTGTCCTGTGCAGGCATCCCGCATCCTCTGCTGTTGCTGGCGTGATATGCCTGAACATCAGCAGGTTCATGCCCGGTGTTGTCGGGATCTGATTCAAATGGGCTGATGGCAGCCCAAGTGCCAGGACCGTGAGAATCTGTGCCTGCGAGGCTTGCTGGTCACCAGACAGAAGCGTGCTGCTGCGGTTCCGGGCGCAGCAGCTTCAGCACCCGTGGCAGCACAGTCAGCATATCTGTGGCTGTCATGGACTCCGCTGCGCGGTCACGGCAGTAATGATCAGCGCAACGTCCGCCGAGGTGGAGTGCGGCCACAGCAGCCTCCTTCGGCGAAAGCCCCTGAGCCAGCAACCCGGCACAGATGCCTGAGAGCACATCACCCGTGCCGGCTGTCGCAAGTGCGCTGTTGCCGGCTCCGCAGACGAAGACTTCCCCATCGGGTGTTCCCACGACGCTGGGCATCCCCTTGACGATGAGTACAGCATTCCAGCGTCTTGCCCAGGTGCGTGCGGTATGGAGCCGATCCGAAATGCTGGCATCGCCCGTCAGGCGTGCGAGCTCTCCCGCATGCGGTGTCATGATCCAGCGGCCTTGCGGAGAGCGTGCAAGGTCATGCGTGCGGCCGATCCAGCTGTTCAGGCCGTCTGCGTCAACGACCGCCGGCAGCGTCGATGTGCGCAGCAGTGTGCAAACAAAATCCTGCGTTCCGCTGCCACGTCCCAAGCCAGGGCCTACGAGCAGCGCCTTGGCTTTCCGGAGGGGTCCGGCAAGGGCTGTCAGCGCGGCGCCCGGGTCGAGATCACCTGGCGTGGTTTCCGGGAGTGATACCGTAGCAACGGCTGTAAGATTGGCAGCCAGGACCGGAGCAACAGACGCATGCGTGGCACACGTCACATATCCGGCGCCGGCGCGCGCAGCGGCCTGTGAAGCCATCACAGCTGCGCCAGTCAGGCCGGAAGATCCACCGATGGCCAGTACCATGCCGGCACTGTACTTGTGCGCATCAGGAGCGCGAGCCGGAAGCAGGTGCCGTACGCCAGCATCCATGGAGTACCAGGTGCACCCGTAGCTGCGCTGGGTGTGAAGCAGGATATGTGGCGGAATGCCAATATCGACAGGTATCACACGTCCGGTGCAGACAGGTCCTGCGTCAAAGAGATGCCCGGGTTTCAGCGTTCCCATGGTGACCGTGAAGTCTGCTTGGATGGCCTGTCCAAGTACTTTGCCTGTGTCGGCATCAAGGCCTGTAGGGATGTCCACTGCAACAACGGGTGCGGGCTGGGTATTCAGATGCTTGACAACATGCTGCAGGCGTGGCCGCAGCGTACGTTTCAGCCCGGTGCCCAAGAGCGCATCCACAAAGACATCGGCCTGGGACTCCAGTACGCCCTCCAGAGGCCCTATCGCGATGGATTCCTCCGGAGCCTGGGAGGCAATAGCTTCCAGCAGTTTTCTGTTGTGTGCAGCGTCGGGTGGCATCTCTTCAATGCCCCCGGCCATCCACACGCGCACCTTGGCGCCTTTGGCGTGCAGCACGCGCGCAATCACAAGCCCGTCCCCGCCGTTGTTGCCCTTGCCTGCTACGATGCCTACGTGCTTCCCGGCGATGGGATGCATTGCTTCACCGATGTTTGCGGCGGCGGCACGGCCCGCTGTTTCCATGAGTGTCAGGCCCGGCAGGCCAAACTCGGCAACAGTCAGGCGGTCCGCTTCCCGTTGCGCCTGGGCCGTGAGCACCGGCTGCATTCCCTTCATGACACGTTGCCCTCAATGTGAGCGGATATAGCGCGCGGTTCTCCTGTCAGGAAAGTATGCGCAGCGTATCGCCAAGCGTTGTGTTCCAGCGCGGACGGACACGTTCCGGCGCACGCAGCCATGTGACAGGTTCTGGTGCAACGTATGGGCTGACCTGTCCGCCATCCCAGCGGCCGTTGCTGTTGGCGTCAATGTAGGCGCGAATATGGTACTCCCCCTCTGGCAGTCCGTCGAAGATAAACTTCCCGGTGGAGTCCGCTGTCGTGGACAAGAGAATCTGCCCTGCGGGATTTAGCAGGTCGATTATCGTGTGCACACTGACGGGGAGCACGCCGCCGCTCAGCCCCCCCAAGGCGTGACTGCCAGCACGTGCAAAGTGGTGGGTGTAAGTGCCGCGCCCTGCAGGATCACGGATCGCAACACCGATTGTATCGTCCTCAGCAAGCGGCGGGACAAACTGAAGTGCGTACGTGGTGCCATCCCTTGTCACTGATCTCACATCACGTTGAGCACCACTGGGGTCTGTAACAGTCAACAGCGCTGTCGGTGACATATCCAGCAAGGCTTCATTAAACATGACTTGCGGAACCTCGAAGGGTGCAAGGCCAAGCGCATCAGCCGAGTCGAGCGGCAAAAACCCTGTGAATCTGGTAATGGTGGTGTCCGCGCGTGCCGAACTCGTAAAGTGCAGTACCGCAGCTGAGACAGAATTGCCACTGGAGTCCGTTACGGCAGGGTCAGGACGCAAGCCGTATACCCTGTCCTGTAAGGGGTCGGTTCTAAGGTAGACGTTGCGCGCATTGTCTGCGGTCAGATAGAGTGCGCGTACAGTGACGTGCCGGCCCGTCAGTGAATCCACCAGTGACCATATGCCGGGCGCCAGCTGTGACAGGACCACGGGCTCTGAGAACCTGACCTGAAGCCTGGTGGACGACAGGCTGCGAACGCGGTCTATCTGCGGTGCAATTGTGTCTAGGCGGCTGACGACCCAGCGGTAGGCGGCAGCCATGGTGTCGGGTGTGGCCATGACCGCAGGTACTGGCGGTGCTGCGAACAGCTCACCTAGGCTTGGCCGCAGATCACGGTTGCGATCCTGCACCGCGGCAACGAAATACTGTCCCTCCCGCAGATAAGACAGCGCAAAGGATCCGTCCTCGCTGCTTTGGGTGCGGTATGATGGCGTACCGGCTACTGAATCGCCGCGAACCGCATAGGCCAGGATATCAAGCCCGGCAGCCGGCAGGCCCAGCCTGGACTCAACGACACGCCCTCGGATACGGCCCTGATCTATGATGTTGCCCGTGGAAAAGGCAAGCGTGATCGGGTTTTTCAGGGCTACCCCCCGCATGTCACGGAGGTCGTTGCCAAGGGAGATGACGTACGTTGTGCTGTCACGGAACAGCGTGCCGTATTCTATTGTCACACGCCGCTTGCGCCAGCGGAACCGGGGCTGTCCGGCCGGCTCCGGTGTGATGGAGAAAGCCCGAGCAAACGAAGCCTGGTTGACATACTCTGTAAACTCGAGCCGGACCGATTCTCCGCTGAAGTTTACTGCTTCATTTGGCGGCTCTGAGTTAAGCAGGCCTGGCGGTGTTGTATCACGCGGTCCGCCTGCAGGGACCCTTGGCTCCGCACAGCCGGCGAGCCATCCCAGCATCAGCGCGCAGCTGATCCTGCCTGCATGGGTCAGGCCCTTAGCCACCGGCCGGGGCGCGGCTGCTGCGCAGGTTGAAGAAGAGAAAGACCATAAGCACGGTCGCAGCACCGAGGGCTGCTGGCTCCAGGTAGCGCCGCGTCCAGCCGGAGGGAGGCAGAGTGCCTGTGGTTTCGGGGTACGACGGGGTCTCCAGGTCCGCCACCTCCCGCCGCAAAATCGTATCCTCACTGGACCTGTTGCAGCGCTCACTGCGGAGAATTCGGCCGTCTTCAGTGGTCCAGGAGAAAAGCAGCGTGAGGGAAACGGTTCGTGCAAGCCGCTTTCGGCGCGCTGGCGCATAGGCAACCGTGGCGGTTTCCGTGCGATAGGCCAGGTGCGGCAAGGGTCGCGTGACAGCAGAGTCTGCCCGGAAGACAGACTTCCCAGCACTCGTCCAGCCGCTGATGAGTGCAGTCTCAAGGTATTCCATCACACCTGGTGACTGCAGCGTAAAAGCCTGTGCTGGGCCAGGCACGGAGTGCAGGCACGAAACCGCCTGGTCCAGGTAGATGTCAACATTGGTGGGTGTCTGGCCTAGTGCCGGCAACCGGCAAAGCAGTAACAGCAGAAGCTGTGCCCAACATGCTGCCTGGGCTGTCATCCTGTTCCTTTTTTCAGCTCTGCAACAAGGTGCGGCAGCTCGGGCAGTATCAGCTTCTCCATGGCAAGCTTGACGCCCCCTGGAGAGCCGGGCATCGCAAAAACCAGTGAGCCCTGATAAACACCACCCGCAGCCCGGGACAGCATTGCGGCTGACCCGATCCGGCCATATGACAGTATCCTGAACAGCTCCCCAAATCCTGGCAGCTCCTCCTGCAGGAGGCCCTGCAGGGCCGGAATAGTGTTGTCTCTTTCACTGATGCCTGTACCTCCGGTGAGCAGCAACGCGTCTGCCGTCCGGGCTTCACGCCGGATGATGTCTTGTATCGTCTTTGGGTCATCTGGCACCACCGTACGCATACTGACTTCAAAGCCCGCTTCCTCGACCAGATCATGCAGCAGCTTTCCGCTGAGATCCGTATCCAACGTGCGGCTGTCGCTCACCGTAATGATCGCGCATCGTATCTGCGTGAGTGCTGCGGCGTGCTCCCTGTGTTTTTCCAGACTCACAGGGTATCGGATTCGCTTTTCGGGCGCGCCTCAGCAAACCAGCGTGGCGGGTCGTAGCCACGGGAGCCCCAAGGGTTGCAGCGGAGCAGGCGCCATAAGGTGAGGACTGACCCTTTGACAGCACCGTACCGGGATAGTGCTTCAATAGCATACTGCGAACAGGACGGCACATACCGGCACACACTTGGCGTCAGAGGGGAAAGCATGGTCTGGTACAGCTGCACCAGCACGATGGCAGCGCGCCGCGGCGCGTTCTTGATCCGGAAAATCATGCAACTGATACCATTGCGGCATGCCTTTGTTACGCGGAGTCGCAGATGGATACGTAACCGGTGTGTGCGCGTGGCTGCATCTGACCCGGGCGCCCCGTCTCCGTACGGCGACACGCTGATGGTGTTATATTTAAGTGCCATGTGGCCTACACACGGCCGGAGCGGCGTGCGTGGCAAGCGCTGTGTGGCCATTACCGTCATAAGGCGGATGCTGCCGGAAGCCTGTGGCAGGTCACTGTGCGGACCGTTCCGTGTTCAGGAGGCGGTGCCTTGTATCCGAGGGTGATCCCATCGCGGCGCGCCTGATGCAGGAAGGTGCGCGAACTTGCGGCAGCTGGTGATGCCTTCTCCAAGCCGTCGCCGGATGCGGCACGTGCCAGATGCTTCCGCGGGAGACAGCTCCGCTTCGGCAGGACGGCGTGGCGTTTGCGCGCAGATCCGAAGCACATGCGGCAGGGTGCCGTTGCGGGTGTGCGGGGATGACAGCGGAGCGTAGCATCGTTCAATGCTGTCTCTGGTGCGCGGCGGGATACGTACCCGGCGTGCGGATTGTGTATGAGGGCAGATATCTTCACCTGATCTGGCAGTGTGTGAGTATTATGCAGGAGCTGATCAGCGACAGCATGCAGAACACCTTGGACCATGTGCGCTTTGACAGAAATGGCCTGGTGGTGGCTGTGGTACAAGATCACGCGACGGGCGAGGTACTGATGGTGGCTTACATGAATGCGGCCACGCTGCGCCAGACCCTGGAAACCGGCACCATGACATACTGGAGTCGCAGCCGCCAGTGCGTGTGGGTCAAAGGGGCTACCAGCGGCAACCTGCAGGAAGTCAGAGAGGTGCGTTTGGACTGTGACGGAGATGCGCTGCTTTTCTCGGTGGTTCAGCATGGCGGTACGGCGTGCCATGCCGGCGAGCGCTCCTGCTTTTACCGGAAGATAGCACAGTGATGCGGGTCGCACCTTTGCTGCTGCTGGTGGGCTGCCAGCCGGCCCACCGGGCGCCCGACCCTGACTGGGTTGCGGATGCCGCTGCCGTGCTCAGTGCAGCAGAAGAGTCGGAACTGGTCGATATGCTTCTCACGCTCAACGACAACACCGCCGTGGAGCTTACCTGCGTCACTGTACATGGCACTGCGGACCAGCCCATCAGCGTGTACGCGGACGACTTGCTGCAGCGTTGGGAGGTGGGGCTTTCCGGCGTCTTCAACGGTCTCGCGATTGTGGTGGACACGAAGGAGCGCCAGGTGCACCTTTCGCGCGGGGTCGGCATGCGATGGGTTCTGGCAGACGATGATGTGCATGTCATCATAGAGGCTATGACCATACACCTGAAGGATGACGAGTACTTTCAGGGACTCCGTGCAGGCATCGAGGAAATAGTGCGCAGGGTTGAAGGCGTGTCGTGGAACGTCGCGTACTACGATCTCATGAGTCTGCCCTCCGAGGGTGCAGAAGGAGCCATAGTGTCCTTCACCGGAACCGTCCAGCGTGTCAGTGGAGACACAGTGTTTGTGATGGATGAGGACAGTGTACTGGCGAGTGTGCTGCTGCTGCCGGGAACCACACCCATGGTCACAGAAGAGCTCTGGTACGTTCATGCACGTGTCAAGACCCGCAAACCCCTCGAAGTGCAGCTGCTGGGACTTGAGGCGGGAGAAGCTGTGGCAGACATATTCTGAGGTACGATCGCAGTGGAACAGAAAGAGCCGCAGCCGACACTGTGGGCAGAGGTGGTTGGCGTCCTTCGGGGTGAGCTGCGCGACTATACGCAGGGAAGCATGGCAAGGAGCATTCTGCTCCTTGCCATCCCAATGGTGCTCGAGATGTTCATGCAGAGCGTTTTCGAGCTCGCTGACGCGTATTTCGTGGGTCAGCTTGGTGCGGCTGCGCTGGGGGCGGTAGGAGCAGGCGCTTCGCTGATCGTACTGGTGTTTGCCGTTGGATTTGGTCTCGCCATGGGCGTGACGGCCATGGTGGCGCGCCGCATTGGAGCAAAAGACCGTGACGGCGCCAATGCGGTTGCCATGCAGGCGATTCTTGTTGTGCTGCTGGTGTCTGTCCCGCTGGCTGTGCCAGGACTCTTGTTTGCCCCGGAGATGCTGCGCCTGATCCAAGCGCCCGAAAGCATTGTTAAGGTCGGCTCATCCTACACTTCGATACTGTTCGGGACCAATGGCGTGATCCTGCTGCTGTTTATGATCAACGGCATCTTCCGGGGTGCCGGAGACGCCGTTCTGGCACTGAAGGCGCTGGCGTTGGCCAATGCGCTGAACATCGTGCTGGATCCGATCCTGATCTTCGGCTGGGGTCCCGTGCCTGCCATGGGTGTCACAGGCGCGGCGGTTGCCACGACGATAGGCCGCGGCGTTGGCGTGACGTACCAGCTTTATCTGCTGTTCAAGGGCAAGGGGCGTATTCACCTGCAGCTGACCCAGCTGCAGGTTCTGTGGCGTGTCATGAGGCGCTTTATCGCCCTTTCGGCACCGGCGATGCTGCAGATGTTCATCGCTACTGCCAGCTGGATGGCGATATTTGCTTTTATAGGCGCCTTTGGAGAAGAAGCGGCCGCGGGCTATACCGTAGCTGTACGCATACTGGTGTTTGCTCTGCTTCCGGCTTGGGGTATGGGCAATGCCGCAGCCACGCTGGTCGGTCAGAACCTCGGAGCAAACCAGCCTGGGCGGGCAGAGCACAGCGTATGGGTCACCAGCTTTGTGAACATGGTGTTTCTGGGCATTGTTGCACTGGTGATGTACCTCTTTGCTGAACACCTGATGCATCTGTTCACCCAGGAGGCCGGGGTTGTCGCCGTTGGTGCGTCCTGTCTCAGAATTATCAGCTATACCTACGTGCTCTTTGCCTTTGGCATGGTCATGACGCAGGCCTTCAACGGTGCAGGCGATATGTGGACGCCGACATGGATCAACTTTTTCTGCGCCTGGCTGATTCAGCTGCCGCTGGCGTACTTCCTTGCCTTCACTATGGATGTGGGGGTCAGTGGTGTTTTCGCAGCCATTGCCACGGCGCAGGGCCTGATGGCTGTGGTGGGAGTTGTCGTGTTTCGCCGAGGCCGCTGGAAGACACGGAAAGTCTGACGCTTCTGCCCGAAGCTTCAGAGAGGCAAAGCGGATGAAAGCGCCAGTTTTGGTACATTCCCTTTCCATGCAAACCACAGGAGTCATGAAAAGGGTTCAGTACGCATTTTGTATCGTACTTGCCGTGCTGGCAGGAGATGCGGGATATGTTCTTGCGCAGGGTACGGCTACGTACAGAGTGATTTTCGATGCCACTTGGAGCGCGCAGACGCATCCGCAGGATTTTCCGGCTAATCCGCACTTCTCGGGGATCATCGGTGGTACGCACAACACTAACGTAACATTCTGGGAGCCCGGACAGCTGGCGTCCCTTGGAATAAAGAACATGGCCGAGCTCGGCTCAAAGGCTGCGCTGCGTGCCGAGGTGGAGCAGGCCATCAGTGATGGCCATGCCAACAACGTTATTGACGAGGGTGGTATCGGTGTTTCACCAAATTCGAGGACGTTTGAGATCACCGTGCACCCGTTCTGGCCACTGGTCACCATGACGAGCATGCTTGCACCCAGCCCGGACTGGTTCGTGGGAACGCGAGGGCTCGCGCTGCTGCAGGACGGGTACTGGCTGGATACACTCGAAGTCGATGCCTTTGTGTACGACGCGGGAACTGACAGCGGCGTGTCCTACGAATCGCCGAACGATCCGACAAATCCGCCGGAGAACATCGAGCGGATAGAAACAGAGCCGTTCCTGGTATCCGGCGCGGTAAAGCCGGTGGGCACCTTCAGGTTTGAGCTGGTGAGCGTAGACATTGCCAGTGCGGGTTACTACAGCACGAGCAGCAAGGATATCCTGGACGAAAACGGTGATCCGGTCGAGATAAAAGGTATCGGGCTTGGCGGGTGGCTTGTCCCTGAGGGGTACATGTTCCACATCCACACAACTGGCAGGCCAGACGGGCCCACCGCTATCCGTGATCAGATTGTGGAGCTCATCGGGCAGGCGAACGCAGACGAATTCTACCAGTTGTTCCGTAAGCACTTCGTTGCGGAAAAGGACATCGCAGCGATCAAGTCATGGGGCTTCGATCATATACGGCTGCCATTCCACTATCGGGACTTCTACGATCCCAATACGGACTCTTTCGACGAGGCAGGGTTTGATTTTCTGGACACCTTCTTGGGCTGGTGCCGAACCCATGGCTTGTGGGTGATCCTGGATATGCATGCGGCACCGGGGGCACAGAGTGAGGGCGGCATTGCCGACAGCGATGGCGAAGCACGCCTGTGGACAGAAAAAGAGAAGTATTGGCCGCAGACCATCAAGATCTGGCGGGAGATTGCACGGCGCTACGCCAAGGAGCAGGTGATCATCGGATACGACTTTATCAACGAGCCGGTAACGCCCGTCAGTCACCCAAACGTGGAGTCAAAAGATTTGCGTACGCTGTACGAGGAGATCATAAAGGCGGTCCGGCCCATAGACCCGAACCACCTGTTCTTTATTGAGGGCAACTACTGGGCCACAGATTTCGGCGACCTGGAGCCGCACCTCGGCGAAAAGACGGTCTACACGTTTCACAAGTACTGGAACGGCACCGGTCAGAACTCCATACAGTATCTGCTCGATCTGAGAGATCGTCAGGATATTCCTCTGTGGCTGGGTGAAACTGGCGAGAATTCCAACCCGTGGTTTCATGCGGTCACGAACCTCATGAAGCAGCATGCAATCGGGATCAACTGGTGGACACACAAGAAGGTGGAAACCACTACGAGCCCGCTTTCAGCGCCATTCGCGCCGGGATACAAGGATGTGATTGAGTACTGGCGAGGCAATGCTCCAAAACCCACGCTGGAATACGCGCGCGATGCGCTTTTTGCGATGGCACGCGGCCTGGACCTGGATTCGTGCAGAGTCAACCAGGGCCTGCTGGAGTCACTGCTCAACCCGGACTTCAGCACTGTGCGTATTCCAGTCAAGACGCACGTAATACCGGGCCTGATAGCCGCATCAGATTATGACATCGGCACCGAGGGGGTGACCTATCATGACTTCGGCGTGATGGCAACAGATGGAACGCCCGGCGGCGGCAACAATGGTCACAAGTACCGGAATGACGGCGTGGACATTGAGGTTTCCAGTGACACCCTTGGTAACGGGTACAATGTCGGTTGGACAGAGCGCCTGGAATGGCTTACCTATACCGTCGAGGTGACAGAAGACGAAGACTATGATATTGATGTCCGCGTAGCAAGCAACGTGGATGGGGGAAGCCTGCGCCTTCTGATGAACGACGAGCCGTTGCATACGGACGACATAGTGGTGGGAAACACTGGTGGATGGCAGGCTTGGCAGACGCGTACCATATCGGATGTGGCCTTGAAGGCAGGCACCCACATACTCAAGATCCTGATCACGGGCAAGGACCTGAATCTCAACACACTGGGTTTCCGGGAGTCCAACCCGACAGGTATTGCTGAGGGTGAGGAGGTGCCTGTCAGACCCGAGCTGCAGGCAGTTTATCCGAACCCGTCTGGTGATGTCATCAATATTGACTTTGTTGTTGCGCGCCCCGGTCATGTGACCGCGGCGCTGTATGATGTGTTGGGACGACGCGTGTTTGAGACTGTTCAGAAACGGGCAAGCCGGGGCAGCAATACGGTTGAACTTCGGACCGGAGTGGTGCCCGGTGTCTACATGTTGCGTGTCACGGTGGAGAGCGAAGGTGTCGATGCGCACCACTTCACGCAGAGCGTGGTGGTGATGCGCTAAGCGATCTGCTGCGGCTTGTGCACTTCCTCCCAGGTCCGGGCTGCTGCGTGCCGGAGCAGGGCTGGAGATCCACCGCGACACGTACTTCCCGGTGCACCAGGGTGTTCTCCCGGTGGCGTAGCTCACCGGGTCGTGCATGGAGTGTGGTTCAGCAAGGACATGTGACGGGCGGCAGTATCGGGATCCGTAAAGAGCAGCACGCATTCCATCTGGCCATGCCAGGCAGGAGGCATCCGTTGTGAAGCCGCCTTCAAGAGCATGACAGCTCCACAGACGGAAGCGCTGCGCTTCCTGCACGGACCAGCCGGTGGCTAGTGCCAGCACGAGCCTGCCGGATACGCAACTGCTGCATGGCGTTAAAGACTGGCAGTGAGTGGGAACCCGCCGGTGCAGTTCAGGGAAGGGGCGCCGGAGCAGAGCGAGCCGCCAGCAGGCGGGTATGCAGTCCGAATCCATACTCCAGCGGTAATGAAGCATTGGTCTTTGGTGTGACCGGTGCTTTGCCTGGGAGTTACGCAGCAAACCACCGCAGGCGCACAGAACCATGTGAGTCCGGCATCAAAACCGCCAGTGGTACCGACGTAGCGTGATGCGCGCTTGACAGCACAGTCCATGACAGAGAACGTCGCTCATATCTTTGACGCCCTGCCTCAGGCGCCCTTGCTGCGCGCTGTGGGAGAAGAGGCTGCACGGATGGGTGTTGATGTCTACGCTGTTGGAGGCATTGTCCGTGACGCGCTCCTGGGGCATCCAACCACAGATGTGGATTTTCTGACGCTGGGGGCTGGAAGCGGCATCCGACTGGCAAAAGCCGTCAGCCGTCGGCTTGGCGGACGCACTGCCCACGTTTACGACAGCTTTGGCACGGCCGCGGTGCGCTTGCAGCAGGGTGACGGTGTTCAGACGGTGCTGGAGTTTGTGGCTGCCCGCCGGGAAAGCTACCGCAGGTCCTCACGCAAGCCCATCGTCGAAGAAGGTACACTGGAAGAGGATATGGTGCGGCGTGATTTCACCATCAATGCCATGGCCGCCTGCGTGCTGCCAAACCGGTTTGGTGACCTTATTGACCGCTTTCAAGGACGCAGCCACTTGTCTCAGGGGCTGATCACCACGCCCCGCTCACCGCATCATACGTTTGCTGATGATCCGCTCCGGATGATTCGGGCCATACGCTTTGCGGCACAGCTGGACTTTACGGTTGATGCGTCGCTGTGCAGGGCGATGAGACAGGAGGCACACCGCCTGGCGATCCTCAGTCAGGAACGCATCACCGACGAGCTTCAGAAGATCGTGGAGAGCCCGTTGCCGTCCTATGGCTTGGACCTGCTGGAGGATGGAGGGCTCCTGAAGCACATTTTTCCTGAGCTGACCGCACTTAAAGGGGTGGAGACCGTTGCCGGGCAGCGGCACAAGGACAACTTCCACCATACGCTGAAGGTCCTGGACAACGTGGTTGTGGCTACCCTGGAGGATCCTCCGGAGCACTGGTACTGGTTGCGCTGGGCGGCGCTGCTTCACGATATTGGCAAGCCGGGCTCCAAGCGTTTTGCGCCGGGTACCGGGTGGACGTTTCATGGCCACGAAGATCGGGGCGCCCGCATGGTGCCCAGGGTCTTTCGCAGACTCAGGCTGCCCCTCGACGAGCGGATGGAGTATGTCCGGCGCCTGGTTGCTCTTCACCACCGCCCGGTTGCACTCGTAGACAGTGCTGTCACAGATTCTGCTGTGCGACGCCTGCTTTTTGATGCCGGCACCAGCATTGATGACCTGATGACGCTGGTGCGCGCAGACATCACCTCACGCAACCCTGACAGGGTGCGCCGCTACCTTCAGGCTTTTGACCGGGTCGAAGAGAAGTTTGCCGAGATTGAGGCCAAAGATCAACTCCGCAACTGGCGCCCGCCTGTTGACGGATCTGACATCATGGACATTGTCGGGATTGGCGAAGGCGTGGCTGTCGGCCTGATCAAAGACGCAATCCGAGAGGCTATCCTGGAGGGTGAAATTCCCAATGAGCGCGATGCGGCTATCGCGCTCCTGATGGAGGTCAAGGACGATGCTGTAAGGCGCGGTGCGCTATACAAGGAGACGGTTCAGAAGCTTAGGGGGGCGGAGCGTCGCGTTTCGCAGGCACTTAAGGAGGCGGTGCTGTACGGCGAGCTGCCCAGCGATTACGACGCGGCCTTGGCCCACCTGAGGGCGGTTAAGGCGCAGGCGCTGGTTGAGGCTTAGCAGCCCGTGGAAGAAATGGG